>NZ_JAIQWX010000124.1 GCF_020164475.1 Pseudomonas sp. REP124
TTTGCATGTACACGCTGTAGGAGCAAGGCTTGCCCGCGAAGAACTCACCACAAATCCAACTGAAACACCTCAAGCCTTGGGCTTGGCCTTCTTCGGCTTCAAATACTTGGTCAACCCCTGGAACCAGATCACCAGTGCCGGGTTGCCCTTGATCTGAATCGACTTGTCCTGAATCCCCGTCATGAACGCCAGTTGCTTGTTCTTCGCCTGCATCGTGGCAAAGCCATACCCCGCGTCCTTGAAGGCAATGGCAAAGGCAGGCTCGGCATACACCCCGGCCTTGCTGGTGATGCGCTGATCCTTCACCCGGAAATGCCGCGCCACCTTGCCGTCCAGCGTCTGCAATTGAAACACCAACTCCTTGTCACCCAACTGCTGCTGGAATGCCGGATTGTTCCGGCTGGCCTTGCCCATCAACAAACCCAGCATCCACAGCAGAAAACGAAATTTCATGCGCAAGCCTCAAGAGAAAAATGAACGGCCGGCGCAGTGTAGCGACTTGGCACGGTAATGCCACTATCGAGTTGAGTTAGAAGAAGATGGACTACTTTTTGACGCTGATGACTACCAAGTCACAGTCGTAGCGACCTTCTTTACGACGGGTTCATGTTGTCCAGCACCCGATTGATCGCCAGCTCTCCCAACATGATCACCTGCTGCAAGGCCAGCATCGTGTTTCGATTGCCACCTTCCAGGGAGCTGGCGAATTCACTCGCCATCACACTGGCCGACGCCAGCGACTCACAGGCGTGGGCCAGCAGGGTTTCGTTGTCGACGTCGGGCGCCACCACAAAAATGGCGCCCAGGGATTGGGCCCCGGCCCTGCGCGGCGTCGTCGGTTTCAGGTAGAAATCCAGCGCACGATCGACCGCCGGATGGAGTTTTCTGGAGGGGGTGGAGAGGTAGGCAGGTGTGCTGTCGGTTTCTGATCCATCAGGTGAGTCGTTGACATCAAGCATGGTGTATCTCCTTGTCATGTTTGGAGTCACCACGCTACGCCCCGCGCTTCCGACGGCCAACCTTAAAAAGGTGTGGGATGCTTCCTCGATTTTCCGATGGTTTTACTCATCGCTTCACGTGAATTTCCACAGATTCAACATGATTCCTGTAGGAGCGAGCTTGCTCGCGATGCACTCGATAACGCCGCGGGGTGTCAGGTGCCCAACGTCAGCGTTGACGTCCATCGCGAGCAAGCTCGCTCCTACAGTTTTTTCGATCACCCTCAGCTGACACGGGCCTTGCGTACGCCGTCGGCCAGTGCCGAGCACAGGCTCAGAACACCATCGACCGCCTGGTCCGGCGTCTGCGCATTGGCGATCTGATCGATCAGCGCCGAACCCACCACCACACCGTCGGCCAGACGCGCGATGTTCGCCGCTTGCTCCGGTGTACGGATACCGAAACCGATGCTGATCGGCAGATCGGTATGGCGACGCAGACGAGCCACCGCCTCTTCCACGTGTTCCAGGGTCGCCGCGCCGGCACCGGTCACACCGGCCACGGACACGTAATACACAAACCCGGAGCTGCCGTTCAGAACGGTAGGCAGACGCACATCGTCGGTAGTCGGTGTGGTCAGGCGGATGAAGTCGATACCGGCAGCTTGGGCCGGGTCGCACAGCTCGCCGTTATGTTCAGGCGGCATGTCGACCACGATCAGGCCATCGACGCCGGCTTCCTTGGCTTCGGCGATGAAGCGCGGTACGCCGTACTTGAGGATCGGGTTGAAGTAACCCATCAGCACCAGCGGGGTTTCGTTGTTGTCCTTGCGGAACTCGCGAACCATTTCCAGGGTTTTCGCCAGGTTCTGCTTGGCACCCAGAGCACGGATGTTGGCCAGCTGGATCGCCGGACCATCAGCCATCGGATCGGTGAAGGGCATGCCCAGTTCGATCACGTCGGCACCAGCGGCTGGCAAGCCTTTGAGGATTGCCAGGGAAGTATCGTAGCCGGGGTCGCCAGCGGTGACGAAGGTCACCAGGGCGGCGCGGTTTTGCTCTTTCAGCTCGGCAAAGCGGGTTTGCAGGCGGCTCATCAGTGTTTCTCCTGCGAGGACTGTTCCATATGGTGCATCACGGTCTGCATGTCTTTGTCGCCACGGCCCGACAGGTTGACCACCATCAGGTGATCCGTCGGCAGGTTCGGTGCGCGCTTGAACACTTCGGCCAGGGCGTGGGCGCTTTCCAGCGCGGGAATGATCCCTTCCAGGCGGCAGCACTGGTGGAAGGCAGTCAGGGCTTCGTCGTCGGTCACCGAGGTGTACTGAACGCGGCCGATGTCATGCAACCAGGCGTGTTCCGGACCGATGCCCGGGTAGTCCAGGCCAGCGGAGATCGAGTGGGCGTCGATGATCTGGCCATCGTCGTCCTGCAGCAGGAAGGTGCGGTTGCCGTGCAGCACGCCCGGTACGCCGCCGTTGAGGCTGGCCGCGTGTTTGCCGGTTTCGATGCCGTAGCCGGCCGCTTCAACGCCGATGATCTCCACGCTCTTGTCGTCGAGGAACGGGTGGAACAGGCCCATGGCGTTGGAACCACCGCCGATGCACGCCACCAGGCTGTCCGGCAGGCGTCCTTCCTGGGCTTGCAACTGGTCGCGGGTTTCCTTGCCGATGACGGCCTGGAAGTCGCGGACCATCGCAGGATAAGGGTGCGGACCGGCCACGGTGCCGATCAGGTAGAAAGTGCTGTCGACGTTGGTCACCCAGTCACGCAGCGCTTCGTTCATCGCATCCTTCAGGGTGCCGGTGCCGGCCACGACCGGGATCACTTCGGCGCCCAGCAGCTTCATGCGGAACACGTTAGCCTGCTGGCGCTCGATGTCAGTGGTGCCCATGTAGATCACGCAGTCCAGACCAAAACGTGCGGCCACGGTGGCAGTGGCCACGCCGTGCATGCCGGCGCCGGTCTCGGCGATGATGCGCTTCTTGCCCATGCGCCGCGCCAGCAGGATCTGGCCGATGCAGTTGTTGATCTTGTGCGCGCCGGTGTGGTTCAGCTCTTCACGCTTGAGGTAGATTTTCGCGCCGCCGCAGTGCTCGGTCAGGCGTTCGGCGAAATAGAGCGGGCTTGGACGTCCGACGTAGTCGCGCTGGAAGTAGGCCAATTCTTCCTTGAAGGCAGGATCTTCCTTGGCCGCTTCGTATTCGCGAGCCAGGTCGAGGATCAACGGCATCAGGGTTTCAGCGACGTAACGGCCGCCGAACGCGCCGAACAGGCCGTTGGCATCAGGGCCGTTGCGCAGATTAGTCTGGGTCATGGGGCGCTCCAGTTGAATGCGTGAGATGACAATGGGGTTCACTCTACCCCTGACACCGCCCACTGAAAACCGATAAGATCGCCGCAACCTGTCAGGAAAACTCACAGATCACATGAGCCAGGAACTGCCACCGCTGAACGCCCTGCGCGCCTTCGAAGCCACTGCCCGCCTGAACAGCGTCAGCCAGGCGGCCGAACAGCTGCACGTCACCCACGGTGCCGTCAGCCGGCAACTGAAGGTTCTGGAAGAACACCTCGGGGTGAGCCTGTTCACCAAGGAAGGTCGCGGCCTCAAACTCACAGATGCCGGCCTGCGCCTGCGTGACGCCAGCGGTGAAGCATTCGAGCGCCTGCGCACTGTATGTGTGGAAATTTCCCGGACCACGGCCGATGCCCCGTTTGTGCTGGGCTGCTCGGGAAGCCTGCTGGCTCGCTGGTTCATCCCGCGTCTGGGGCGGCTTAATGCCGACCTGCCGGACCTGCGCCTGCACCTGTCCGCCGGAGAAGGCGATCTCGACCCCCGCCGCCCGGATCTGGACGCCTTGCTGCTGTTCGCCGAGCCGCCGTGGCCCGCGGACATGCAGGTGTTCGAACTGACCAGCGAGCGGATCGGCCCGGTGATGAGCCCGCGGTTCGCCGGCTACGACAGACTCAAGACTGCGCCGCCCACTGCGCTGCTCGGCGAGTCATTGCTGCACACCACGTCGCGCCCGCAGGCCTGGCCGAGCTGGGCGCAGCAAAGCGACCTTGACGCCAAGGCGTTGAAGTACGGTCAGGGGTTCGAGCATTTGTATTACTTGCTGGAAGCGGCCGTGGCCGGGCTTGGAGTGGCAATCGCCCCGGAGCCGCTGGTGACCGAAGATTTGAAGGCCGGACGCTTGGTAGCGCCCTGGGGTTTCAGCGAAACCCCGGCGCAACTGGCCCTGTGGCTGCCAAAGCGCGCCGCGGATGGGCGCGCCCGGCAACTGGCGCAGTGGCTCAAAAACGAGCTGCGCCAGACGGATTAATTACCGCGTCTGCACATCAGGTAAGCGGCCAACAGGCCCAGCGCGCCAACGGCGACGCCAGCAGTCGTCCAAGGGTGTTCCTGGGCGTAGTCACGGGTGGCGATCCCGGTTTCCCGGGTCTTCACTTTGACTTCTTCATAAGCGTCCGAAAGCAGGTGACGCGAGTGTTTCAGCGCGTTCTCGGCGTTGCCTTTGAGTACCTTGAGGGTTCTGCGCGACTCGTCCGAGGCGTCGTCCTTCAGGCTTTCCAGGGATTTGAGCAGACTCTCGATCTCCGCTTCCATGCTTTGCAATGAGGCTTTGCGTAACGAGCTGTTGGCCATGGTGGCTCTCCTGCATTGTTGATGAGTGGCGTGTGTTGGTTGGGACTTCGGGTGCTCGAGAAAGTGCAGTAAATGTGAACTTCCTTGTGGGATTGACCGACAGAAGTAAGTCAGAAAATCACTGCTAGGCTGTATGCACACCCAAGGAGAACGCCATGACTGACCATCACACTTACAAGAAAGTCGAACTGGTTGGCTCGTCCACCAGCAGCATTGAAGACGCGATCCACAGCGCGTTGGCAGAGGCCAATAAAAGCATCAAGTACATGGAATGGTTTGAAGTAGTAGATACCCGTGGGCACATCAAGGACGGCAAGGTGGCGCACTTTCAGGTGACCCTCAAGGTCGGGTTCCGGATCGCCAGCAGCTGATTGGCTTTTCGACTTCCGGACTTGCGCGCTGGCCGAGTGCCATAGGGAATGGCAAGACGCTACATGATTGAATCCGGCCAATGGCCGGATGCCTCCTTTTGATCCGACCAGAGAATGCCACTGATGAAGAGATTTATTTTGGCGGTAGGTTTGTTAAGCCTGGCGGGTACAGCCTTCGCCGACGGCAAGTCCTGCGAAGAGCTCAAAGCCGAGATCGCCGCGAAGCTCGATGCCAAGGGCGTTTCCAGTTACTCGCTGGAAATCGTCGACAAAGGCGCGGGTGCCGGCGGGAAGGTCGTTGGGACCTGTGAGAAAGGGACCAAGGAAATCGTCTACAAACGCTAGATCCCCTCTTCTGTAGGAGCGAGCACGCTCGCGATGGACGTGAACGATGACGCTGGGAACCTGATGCCCCGCGGTGTTCTTGCGTTCATCGCGAGCGTGCTCGCTCCTACAGGGTTTCGGCGTCAGCCTTTCATGACCTGCGCCAGCAGTTCGTAGGAATGCAGCCGATCGGCGTGTTCATACAGGTCGCAGGTGAAGATCAGCTCATCGGCCTGGGTCTGTTCGATCAGCACTTCCAGCCGGGCGCGGATTTTCTGCGGGCTGCCGATCATCGCCAGCCCCAGGAAATCACTCACCGCCTCGCGCTCGTGCGGCAGCCACAGGCCGTCCATGGTTTTCACCGGCGGACGCTGCACCAGGCTCTGGCCGCGCATCAGGGCGAGGATGCGCTGGAACACTGAAGTCGCCAGATAGTCGGCCTGCTCATCGGTATCGGCCGCCACCAGCGGCACGCCGAGCATCACGTAAGGCTTGTCCAGCACCGCCGAAGGCTTGAAGTGATTGCGGTAGACGCGGATCGCCTCATGCATGAAACGCGGTGCGAAATGTGAGGCGAAGGCGTAGGGCAAACCGCGCTCGCCTGCCAACTGGGCGCTGAACAGACTGGAGCCGAGCAGCCAGATCGGCACGTTGGTGTTGGTGCCCGGCATCGCGATGACGCGCTGCTCCGGCGTACGCGGACCGAGATAACGAACCAGCTCCGCCACATCTTCCGGGAAATCGTCCGCGCTGCCCGAACGTTCGCGGCGCAACGCGCGGGCGGTCATCTGATCGGAACCCGGCGCACGACCCAGGCCGAGGTCGATACGCCCCGGATAAAGGCTTTCCAGAGTGCCGAACTGCTCGGCGATCACCAACGGCGCATGGTTGGGCAGCATCACCCCGCCCGATCCCACACGAATGGTCGAAGTGCCGCCAGCGAGATATCCCAACAACACCGAGGTCGCGGAACTGGCAATGCCATCCATGTTGTGGTGTTCGGCGACCCAGAACCGGTTGTAGCCGAATTTCTCGACATGCTGCGCCAGATCCAGCGAATTTCGCAGCGACTGCGCCGCGCTGCCGTTTTCCCGCACGGGTACCAGATCGAGGGTCGAGAACTTGATGTCGGACAGTCGTTTCATAAACCTGCTTCTCCAAGTGAGGTCGCAGGTTTTTTCTCGCGAACGAAAACCTGCCGAATCCAAAAGCGTGTTTCATGCAATGTGGGCATATACCCGAGTTTCAATAGCAAAGGGAAAATTTCCTACCAAATAAGTAGGTCAATCGGATCAAGTGAACTTTGCGCCACCGTCTATCCTCAGAATCCTTGCAAGCGAAACCACACAGGCGCGGCCCTTCGCGTCGGACTTTGAGGAGAAAGGCATGGCGATCATCAAGAAGGCATCGGCGCATTGGGCCGGTGATCTGAAAACCGGTATCGGCTCGATTTCCACCGAAACCGGCGTGCTCAGGGAAGCGCCCTACGGCTTCAAGGCACGATTCGAAGGCGGCAAGGGCACCAATCCGGAAGAACTGATCGGCGCGGCCCACGCCGGATGCTTTTCCATGGCCTTTTCCATGATTCTTGGCGAGGCAGGGCTCAAGGCCGAGAGCATCGACACCAATGCCGAAGTCACACTGGACCAGGTGGAAGGCGGCTTTGCGATTTCGGCGGTGAAACTGATCATGAAAGCGAAAATTCCGGGGGCGAGCCCGGCGCAATTCGACGAGCTGAGCAAGAAGGCCAAGGAAGGGTGCCCGGTGTCCAAGGTGCTGAATGCGAAGATCAGCCTTGAGGCCACGTTGGTGCAGTAGCAAAAACGAAAGATCGCAGCCTGCAGTGCAGCGCTGCGATTTTTTTGCGTTGGGGCAAAACAGGGGTGGCTAAACTGTGGTCGAATAAATGACAGCAGCCAAATCGCATGAACCGGCGTGCTGCCTCAACAGGAGCTGCAAACATGAAACGCTTTGCCTTGACGGTTATCTGCTGTGCACTGGCTACCCAGGCGCTGGCGGCACCTAAACCCTGTGAAGAACTCAAGGCCGAAATCGAAGCCAAGATCCAGGCCCGCGGGGTGACGTCCTACACCCTGGAAATCGTCCCCAACAGCGAAGTGCACGACCAGAACATGGTCGTGGGCTCGTGCGAAGGCGGGACGAAAAAGATCATCTACCAGAAAAACGACCGCTGAGTGCTTCAGGGCACGCAGTTCACCTGACGGTCCTCGGCGACGATTTCACGTTTGGCGTTATACAACCGGGCTTCGGGGGTGAACGCCATGGAGCGGGCTTGCAGCAGATAGCGCTGGCCGGCTTCGAAATGGTCGTACTTGATGATCATGTAGCACAGCCGTTCCGTTGAACCGCCGAACAGCTCGGAACCGCCGCTGGGCACTTCGAAATCGAAGCGCACGGTCAACTCGTGGCTCCCCGGGGTCACTTCGAAATATCGCCCGTCTTTCATTCGCTGATTGTCCAGGCGCTCGGCCATCAGCAACTTATCGTTGGGAAACGGCGTGGAAAAGTCGACCCACGCCTTTTGCGGATTGGCCGTCGGCATCGGCGCCGCACAGCCGGCAACCGCGACTGCAGTGAGCAACAGCATTAACCTGCGCATGATGAAAGTCCTGAACACTGTGTATTCAGAATAGCGCCGATCAGGTGCGTTGGCAGCCTGCCGGTGTGCCCTGGCCGATTACCTTTCGCTGCTCATCGTAGAGTTTGACCCAGGGCCGAAAGCCGATGTTTCCGGCCTGCAACTGATAACGCTCCCCAGCGCTGAATTCACTGAATTTCACGTTCATCTGGCAATCGCGCCACAGCGGCTCGGCGGTGGGACCAATATTGGTCGGCTGAACCGGAAACTGGTAACGAACCTTCAGCTCATGGCTGCCCGGCTCCACCTGGAAATAGCGTTTATCGGTGGCTGCCTTGTTATCGACCCCCAGCGCCAGCAGCGCCGTATCTTCCTGATGGGATTCCAGATCAATCCATGCCTGCGTCGGATCGTGATGAGGCAAGCCGAATCCGGCACAACCGGCCAGCGTCAGCAGGCCTCCCATCAGCATCAATTTGCGCATAGCAAAGCTCCAGTGAGGCGGGATAGTCTTGGGAGCAGACTCTCCAGGAATTTTTTATTTTGATGAGGCCGTGTCCAAGCCTTGGGTTACTTGATCGCGTTTTCCGAGTTTTGTTTCCGGGTGCGCTGCTTTTGTTACTCAACGGTTGTTCCACCGTCAGCTATTACAGCCAGTTGGCCAGTGGTCAGCTGCAATTGCTGCGGGCCAGGGAACCGGTTTCCGAGGTGATCGCCGACGACCATCGGGACGAGAAACTGCGCGCGCACCTGGCCCAATCCCAGAAGGCCCGGACCTTCGCCAGCCAGCAGCTGCATTTGCCGGACAACCAGAGCTACCGCCTGTACGCCGATATTGGCCGGCCCTATGTGGTCTGGAACGTGTTCGTCACCCCGGAATTTTCCCTGAAGCCGCAGAACCACTGCTTCCCCATCGCCGGCTGCGTGGCCTATCGCGGCTACTACAGCCAGAGCGCGGCACGCGGGGAAGCGGCGCTGCAACGGTTGCAGGGCATGGACGTGACGATCGGCGGCGTCGAGGCCTATTCGACCCTGGGCTGGTTCAACGATCCGATCATGAGTTCGATGATGAACTGGGGCGACGAACGCCTGGCGACGCTGATCTTTCACGAACTGGCGCATCAGCGGGTGTATGTGAAGGACGACACCGAGTTCAACGAGTCGTTTGCCACCTTCGTCGAACAGGAAGGTACTCGCCAATGGCGTGCCTTTCGCGGTCTGGCGCCGGACAGCGGCGATCAGCTCAAGCGGCGGGATCAGTTCACCCAACTGATACTCGATACCCGCGCCCGGCTGGAGCAGCTGTACACCCTGCCTTTGCCACCCGATCAGATGCGCCAGCGCAAGGCGGCGGAGTTCGAGCGCCTGCGTAGTGAGTATCGGCAATTGCGAGACAGCCAATGGGCCGGCGACAAACGTTACGACGCCTGGATCAATGCGCCGATGAACAATGCGCGGTTGCTGCCTTTTGGGCTGTATGACCAGTGGGTGCCGGCGTTTGCGGGGTTGTTCAGGCAGGTTGGGGGGGATTGGGTGGCGTTTTATGCCGAGGCGCAGAAGCTGGGGGCCATGCCGATTGAAGAGCGCAAGGTGGCGTTGAAGACTTTGGCGGGGGCGGAAATAGCTGGCGGCTGAAAGGGCCTCTTCGCGGGCAAGCCCGCTCCCACAGGTATCGCGGTGAACATCAAATCTGTGAACGACGCATAACACTGTGGGAGCGGGCTTGCCCGCGAAGGCGATTTCATTAACGCCGCAAAAACGCCTGATGCATCTCATCCAGCGTTTCGAAATGATAGGCCGGCGCTTCGGCGCTGAGTTCTTCGTGGCTGCCGAAGCCGTAGCCCACTGCCGCCGCGTCCAGCCCGTTGCTGCGGGCGCCGATCAGGTCGTGTTTGCGGTCGCCGATCATCAGGGTGTTGGTTGGGTCGAGTTTTTCTTCGGCCATCAAGTGGGCGATCAGCTCGACTTTGTTGGTGCGGGTGCCGTCCAGTTCGCTGCCGTAGATCACCTTGAAATGCCGGGCGAAGTCGAAATGTCGGGCGATTTCCCGGGCGAAGACCCAGGGTTTGGAGGTGGCGATGTACAGCTGCCGGCCTTGCCCGCCCAGGGTTTCCAATAGCGGCATGACCCCGTCGAATACCCGGTTTTCGTACAGGCCGGTGACCTTGAAGCGCTCCCGGTAGAAATTCACCGCTTCCCAGGCCTTGGCCTCGTCGAAGTCGTAGAACTGCATGAAGGCCTGCAGCAACGGCGGGCCGATGAAGTGCTCGAGTCTGGTCAGATCGGGCTCATCGATGCCCAGCTTGGCCAGCGCGAATTGAATCGAACGGGTGATGCCTTCGCGTGGGTCGGTCAGGGTGCCGTCGAGGTCGAACAGAATGGTCTGGTAATGCATGTCGAATCCTGAATAAGAGCGTCGAGGTCAGGCCTGGTCGTAGCCTTCGGCCAGATGCAGATCCTTGAGCTTCACGTAGTTCGCGGCGCTGTAGGTGAAAAAGGCCCGCTCCTTGTCCGTCAGCGGCCGGATCTGCTTCACCGGACTGCCCACATAAAGAAAACCGCTTTCCAGTTGCTTGCCCGGCGGCACCAGGCTGCCGGCGCCGACGATCACGTCATCGGCCACCACCGCGCCGTCCATGATGATGCTGCCCATGCCGATCAGCACGCGGCTGCCGACGGTGCAGCCATGCAGCATGACCTTATGGGCGATGGTCACGTCATCGCCGATCAGCAGCGGGAAACCATCGGGGTTGAACGGTCCGGCGTGGGTGATGTGCAGCACGCAGCCGTCCTGCACGCTGGTGCGCGCACCGATGCGGATGCGGTGCATGTCGCCACGGATCACGGTCAATGGCCAGACCGAGCTGTCTTCGCCGATTTCGACATCGCCGATCACCACCGCCGAACGGTCGACAAAGGCGCCTTTGCCGAGCAACGGCGTGTGATTCTGATACTTGCGAAGGTTCACGATAGGGTTTCTCTCTGTCGCTGATAGCTGCGGTGAACGTCGATTGTAATTAAGATGGCTGCATGTTTCTTCCAGCCAAGGTGTCAACCGTGAGCGTGAACAACCCTCTTTTGCAGTCCTACGACCTGCCGCCGTTCTCCGCGATCCGTGCCGAACATGTGCAACCGGCCATTGAACAGATCCTGGCTGACAACCGCGCCGCCATTATCGAGATCCTCAAGACCCAGGGCAAACAACCGAGCTGGGCCGGCCTGGTGCTGGCGATGGACGAGCTCAACGATCGCCTCGGCGCTGCCTGGAGCCCGGTCAGCCACCTGAATGCCGTGTGCAACAGTGCCGAACTGCGAGAAGCCTATGAGTCCTGCCTGCCGGCCTTGAGCGCCTACTCCACTGAAATGGGCCAGAACCGTGAGCTGTTCCAGGCCTATGAAGCCTTGGCCAACAGCCCGGAGGCCGCCGGTTTCGACGTGGCACAGAAAACCATTCTGGAACACGCCCTGCGCGATTTCCGCCTGTCGGGTATCGACCTGCCGGAAGCCGAGCAGAAGCGCTACGCCGAAGTGCAGAGCAAGCTGTCGGAGCTGGGTAGCCGTTTCTCCAACCAGCTCCTTGATGCGACCCAGGCCTGGACCAAGCACGTCACCGACGAAGCCGCCCTCGCCGGCCTGACCGAATCGGCCAAGGCGCAAATGGCCGCCGCGGCCCAGGCCAAAGACCTGGACGGCTGGCTGATCACCCTGGAATTCCCGAGCTACTACGCGGTGATAACCTACGCCCAGGACCGTGCCCTGCGCGAAGAAGTCTACGCCGCCTACTGCACCCGTGCCTCGGACCAGGGCCCGAATGCCGGCCAGAACGACAACGGCCCGGTCATGCAGGAGATCCTCGACCTGCGTCAGGAACTGGCCAAACTGCTGGGCTTCGCCAGCTTCTCCGAGCTGAGCCTGGCAACCAAAATGGCCGAGTCCAGCGATCAGGTGCTGAGCTTCCTGCGCGATCTGGCCAAGCGCAGCAAGCCGTTCGCCGCCCAGGATCTTGAGCAACTGAAGGCGTACGCCGCCGAACAGGGCTGCCCGGACCTGCAAAGCTGGGACAGCGGTTTCTACGGCGAAAAACTCCGCGAGCAGCGCTACAGCGTTGCCCAGGAAGCCCTGCGCGCCTACTTCCCGATCGATAAAGTACTGGGCGGCCTGTTCGCCATCGTGCAACGCCTGTACGGCATCGAGATCACCGAGCAGAAAGGTTTCGACAGCTGGCACCCGGATGTCCGTCTGTTTGAAATCAAGGAAAACGGCCAGCACGTCGGCCGCTTCTTCTTCGACCTGTACGCTCGCGCCAACAAGCGCGGCGGCGCCTGGATGGACGGCGCCCGCGATCGTCGTCGCACCGCCGCAGGCGCTCTGCAGAGCCCGGTGGCCAACCTGGTGTGCAACTTCACCCCGGCCGACAGCGGCAAGCCTGCCCTGCTGACCCACGATGAAGTGACCACCCTGTTCCACGAATTCGGCCATGGCCTGCATCACCTGCTGACCCGCGTCGAGCACGCCGGCGTTTCCGGCATCAACGGCGTGGCCTGGGATGCGGTAGAGCTGCCAAGCCAGTTCATGGAGAACTGGTGCTGGGAGCCGGAAGGCCTGGCGCTGATTTCCGGTCATTACGAAACCGGCGAGCCACTGCCTCAGGACCTGCTGCAAAAAATGCTCGCGGCGAAAAACTTCCAATCCGGCCTGATGATGGTGCGCCAGCTGGAGTTCTCGCTGTTCGACTTCGAATTGCACGCCACCCACGGCGACGGTCGCAGCGTGCTGCAAGTGCTCGAAGGCGTACGCGACGAGGTGTCGGTAATGCGTCCACCGGCCTACAACCGCTTCCCCAACAGCTTCGCGCACATTTTTGCCGGCGGTTATGCGGCCGGTTACTACAGCTACAAATGGGCGGAAGTGCTGTCGGCCGATGCGTTCTCGAAGTTCGAGGAAGAAGGTGTGCTCAACGCCGACACCGGTCGTGCGTTCCGCGAAGCGATCCTGGCGCGCGGCGGCTCCCAGGAGCCGATGGTGCTGTTCGTCGACTTCCGTGGTCGCGAGCCATCGATTGACGCACTCTTGCGCCACAGCGGCCTGAGTGAAGGCGCCGCAGCATGAGTGAGGCAACTGTGATTACCAAACGACGCTTTATCGCCGGCGCGGTGTGCCCGGCCTGCAGCGAGCCGGACAAGCTGATGATGTGGAGCGAAGACGACGTACCGCATCGCGAGTGCGTGGCCTGCGGTTACTCCGACACGCTCAATGAGCAGGGGCTGTCGGTGCCCAAGGAATTGGGCACGCGGGTCAATACTCCGGTGGTGAAACCTGCGGACACCAAAGTCCAGGCGGTGCAGTTCTTCCCCAATCCGAAGCTGAAAAAGAAGCCCGACGAACAGCAGTAAGTCGTCAGGACAACCTTCCACTGCGCAATGCAGTGGAAGGTTGTTTTACTGGACGTGAGCCGACTGGAACCAGCTCTTCATCGAACACGCCGCGAACGCACTGGTGCTGCAATCGCCATTGACCATCGCCGTGCGCAGCTTTTCCACATCGGCCTGCATCATGTAGCGAACGCCGTCCTTGAAATGGTTGTTGTCGCCAAAACCGCCGCGGGTCATCTCGCTCAACGCCTCTTCCTTGCTCCAGCCCTGCACCACCACCCGATACATCGCCGCCATCAGGCCGGTCCGGTCGGAGCCGTGCTTGCAGTGCATCAGCACCGGGCCTCTGGTTTCGGCTTCCTGAATGGCACGCAGTGCCTTGAGCACATCGGCGTCATCCACATGATTGGTGCGATAAGGCAGCTGTACCTGAGCGATATCGGGTGCGGCCAACCAGCTCGAATCCGATTCAGGCAGAAAGTTGATCACGGTGGCGACCTTGAGCTTGTGCAGCAGCGGCACCGCCCCGCTGTCGGGCAACGCGCTGCGGTAGAGCGTCGGCGACATCTGGAAAAGGTTGTATTGCACTTCGATCGGCTGGGCCCATTCCGCGGGACGGGTCAGCGTGGCGTCGTCGGCATGGACCAGCGACAGATTGAAAAACGCGAACAGTGACAACAGTAACGCCGCAGGTGAAAGACGCGGTAAGCGCATGCTTGGAGGATCCTGGAAAACGTGAATGAGTGGCGCAAATTTTCCGGTTTGCCAGTCAAGGGCCTGTCACATGATTGTCAAAGAATCGTGAATAGCAGACTTTCAGGTTTTTCTTGTTTGAAAAACATAACGATCAAAGAACGGCACGAACTGTGCGCGCCGTTCCTGTATGGCGAATTACCCGATTTCATTCACTTGAGTGCGCCGGGTAGTTTGAATGAATCAGGGATTGATGATCTTCGAATACGCTTTGGCCAACCCTGCCAATATCGCCTTGTCCTGCAAGTCGATATCGCCATCGGCATCCATGTCGGCATGAGCATTGATGGTGAAGGTGACGCCGCCATCATGGGACACGGCCTCGCGCAGGGTCGAGTCGAGCAGGGAACAGGTTACATCGCGGTTGACCTGATCGTAGCCTTCTTCCTTAAGAGCAAACTGCATGGAAACTCTGACTTCCTTTGGATTGATAATTGAAGGTCGAAGTAACTGCAGAAAAACACCGCGTTGATTGTAAGTCGACATTATTTAAATCCTTTTAATAATGAATACACGACCGATTCGTGTGCCGAAGATAGTACTGCTGAAACAACGGAACACTTCGAGCGATATGTTTCCCGCCATGACATGCACATCTTGCAAATACTCGGGTGCCGAACGGCACTGGCCTGTACGCCGAACCTCGGATACTGTATGCACATACAGTTAAAGGATCGCTCCGATGGCTACCCCACTGCCTCCTCGCGGCCGCGGCACCGCGACCAACCCGCACAATCGCTTCGCGCCCAGTCGCTCGGTGGCCGAGGACGACGGCTGGTATCAGGAAGTGCCGATGACACAGGGCACCGAAGTGCAGATCGAGACGGCGAAGAGCATCATCACCCGCAACAACTCGCCGGACCTGCCTTTCGATCGTTCGATCAACCCGTACCGTGGCTGCGAGCACGGTTGCATCTACTGTTACGCGCGTCCCAGCCACGCCTATTGGGACATGTCGCCTGGGCTGGACTTCGAAACCCGGCTGATCGCCAAGACCAACGCCGTGGACGTGCTTGAACAGCAGCTGTCCAAGCGCGGCTATCAATGCGCGCCGATCAACCTGGGGTCCAATACCGATCCCTACCAGCCGATCGAACGCGAATACAAACTCACCCGGCAAACCCTCGAAGTGCTGCTGCGCTACCGGCATCCGGTGACCATCGTCACCAAGGGCTCGCTGATCCTGCGCGATCTGGACCTGCTCACCGAGCTGGCCCAACAGCGACTGGTGGCGGTGATGATCAGCCTGACCAGCCTGGACGACGAACTCAAACGCATCCTCGAACCCCGGGCCGCGGCGCCCAAGGCCCGGCTGCGGGCGATCCGGGTGATGCGTGACGCGGGGATTCCGGTGGGGGTGCTGTGCTCGCCGATGATTCCGATGATCAACGACAGCGAGCTCGAAAGCCTGCTCACCGAAGCCCACGCCGCCGGAGCGCAAAGCGCCGCCTACATGATGTTGCGCCTGCCGCTGGAAGTGGCGCCGCTGTTCGAGGAATGGCTGGCGGCCCACTACCCGCAGCGGGCCGCGCACGTGCTGAGCCTGATTCGCCAGAGTCGCGGCGGTGAGCTGTACGACAGCCGTTTCGGCGCGCGAATGCGCGGCGAAGGGCCGTTTGCCGACTTGCTGGCGCAGCGTTTTGCCAAAGCCGTCAAGCGACTGGGGCTCAATCGACGGGAGGGGTTCAACCTGGACTGCAATGCCTTCTGTCCGCCGGGTCGCCAAATGTCATTGATTTGAGGACAATTGACCTATGGTTGATTACTGGAAACAGGCACCACCGGTTGGCTGGTCACGTTTTTTGTGACCTGGAACACACGTTCTAGAGCCTTTGATTCAGTTTGAGTTAAGATTCGGCCGCTACCTTGTTCATCGAGTGACTGACGGGTCGAGCTTCATGACCTGGATGTTTTTTGACCAGCCACTGGCTTCACGCCGGACATACGGGACAATTCCCTGAGCCCGCCAAAGAGGATGAATCATGAGTGACAAGGATAAACAGCCGTTGGCTGCGTCGGCTTCCACCCAGCCCGAGGTAGAAACCGCCGATGCAGCGTTGAAGCATATCGTTGACGGCTTTTTGCATTTTCATCATGAGGTCTTCCCACAGCAGGAAGAGCTCTTCAAGAAACTGGCCACGGCTCAATCCCCCCGGGCCATGTTCATCACCTGCGCAGACTCGCGTATCGTCCCCGAACTCATCACCCACAGCTCGCCCGGCGACCTGTTCGTCACCCGTAACGTGGGCAACGTGGTTCCGCCTTACGGGCAAATGAACGGTGGTGTTTCCACGGCCATCGAGTACGCGGTACTGGCGCTGGGCGTGCAGCACATCATCATTTGCGGCCACTCCGATTGCGGCGCGATGCGGGCGGTGCTCAATCCTCACACCCTGGAGAAGATGCCCACGGTCAAAGCCTGGCTGCAGCATGCGGAAGTGGCGAAAACCATGGTGCACGACAACTGCAACTGCGCGAGCGAAACCGAGACCATGCATGTCCTCACCGAGGAAAATGTCATCGCTCAATTGCAGCACCTGCGCACCCACCCTTCGGTCGCCTCGCGCATCGCCAACGGCCATCTGTACATCCATGGCTGGGTCTACGACATCGAAACCAGCAAGATCAAAGCCTACGACGCCGATCAGGGTCGTTTCCTGCCGCTTGATGGCAGCCTGCCGATCCCCATGGCGACGCCCAAAGCGCGCTTCTAAATCCTCCTAAAAATCCGTGTGGTTTGACGCCGGCCGCTGTTTCAGCGGTCCGGCCTTGCCACGCCTGAAGAAAACTTCGGGAGAATCACCATGCGTGCTGCTCAACTCAGAGCTGTATTGCCACGGGAGCTGCTGGCTTCGGTGGTTGTGTTTCTGGTCGCCCTGCCTTTGTGCATGGGCATCGCCATCGCCTCGGGCTTGCCGCCTGCCAAAGGCTTGATCACCGGCATCATCGGTGGCCTGGTCGTGGGCTGGCTGGCGGGTTCACCATTGCAGGTCAGCGGCCCCGCCGCCGGCCTGGCGGTGCTGGTGTTCGAACTGGTGCGCCAGCATGGCGTGGCCATGCTCGGGCCGATCCTGCTGCTGGCGGGGTTTCTGCAATTGCTGGCCGGGCGCTTCAAGCTCGGCTGCTGGTTCCGGGTCACGGCGCCGGCGGTGGTGTACGGCATGCTCGCCGGGATTGGCGTACTGATCGTGTTGTCACAGGTGCATGTGATGCTCGACGCCGCACCGAAACCCTCGGGCCTTGATAACCTCACGGCTTTTCCCGGTGCCGTGGCCCAGGCATTGCCGTCGTTTGGCTGGCAGGCAGGACTGCTGGGGCTGTCGACCATCGCGGTGATGTGGCTGTGGGAAAAGCTTCGTCCGCATTCGCTGCGCTTCGTTCCTGGAGCATTACTCGGGGTGGGTCTGGCTACGATCGCCAGCCTTCTTCTGGCATTGCCGGTGAAACGGGTCGAAGTTCCGGCCAATCTGGCAGAGGCCATCGACTGGCTGAAACCCAATGATCTGCTCAATCTGGCCGACCCCACGCTGCTGATCGCCGCGTTTGCCGTGGCCTTCATCGCCAGCGCCGAAACACTGCTCTCCGCCGCCGCCGTGGATCGCATGCACAGCGGCCAGCGTGCGGACTTCGACCGCGAACTGTCGGCGCAAGGCGTGGGCAACATGCTCTGCGGACTGCTCGGCGCCTTGCCGATGACCGGGGTAATCGTGCGTAGCTCGGCCAATGTCCAGGCCGGCGCCACCACGCGCTACTCGACGATTTTCCACGGCCTGTGGCTGCTGGCGTTCGTGCTGCTACTGTCGAGCGTGCTGCAAAGCATTCCTGTGGCGAGCCTGGCGGGTGTGTTGGTCTACACCGGTTTCAAACTGGTGGATCTCAAGGCTTTCCGTGGCCTGGGTCGTTACGGTCGGATGCCGATGTTCACCTACGCCGCCACGGCCCTGGCGATCATCTTCACCAACTTGCTGACCGGTGTATTGATCGGTTTCGGCCTGACTCTGGTGAAGCTGGCGCTGAAGGCCTCGCGGTTGAAAATCAGCCTGATCGATTTGCCTCAGGAAGGTGAGATGGAACTGCGTCTGGCGGGTGCGGCGACGTTCTTGAAGGTGCCGGCACTGACCCAGGTACTGGGCAGCATTCCGCCAGGTGTGACGGTGCATGTGCCGCTCAATAACCTGAGTTACATCGATCACTCGTGCCTGGAATTGCTGGAAGAATGGGGCCGGGCGAATGCGGCCAAGGGTTCGAAGCTGTTGATCGAATCGCGGGGGTTGAAGCGCAGGCTGGAAGGGCGGGTGCGGACCAATACCGGCATAGGTTCAGCCGCCTGAACCACCCACCGACAAATAAACCCGAAAAATAAACCTGTAGGAGCGAGGCTTGCCCGCGAAGCTTTTGGCG
>NZ_JAIQWX010000125.1 GCF_020164475.1 Pseudomonas sp. REP124
ACCGCATTCGCGAGCAAGCCCGCTCCCACATTGGTCCGGTGTTTGCCAGAAAAATGTTTGAGGCAAAAACAGAAACCCCGGCACTAGGCCGGGGCTTCTTTACATCGCTACAGCTTAAACCAGTGCAGCAATCGCCGCGTTCAGCGTTGCGCTTGGACGCATGGCCTTGCTGATCAGCTCGGCATCGGCGTGGTAGTAACCACCGATGTCCACTGGCTTGCCCTGAACGGCGTTGAGCTCGGCAACGATGGTTGCTTCGTTCTCGGTCAGGGTCTTGGCCAGAGGTGCGAACTGCGCTTGCAGAGCAGTGTCTTCGGTCTGGGTGGCCAGGGCCTGGGCCCAGTACAGCGCCAGGTAGAAGTGGCTGCCGCGGTTGTCGATGTTGCCGACTTTACGCGATGGCGACTTGTTGTTGTCCAGGAACAGGCCGGTGGCCTGGTCCAGTGTCTTGGACAGAACCAGCGCCTTGGCGTTGTCGTAGTTCACGCCCAGGTGTTCCAGGGAAGCGGCCAGGGCCAGGAACTCGCCCAGGGAATCCCAGCGCAGGAAGTTCTCTTCCAGCAGCTGCTGAACGTGCTTCGGAGCCGAACCGCCGGCGCCGGTTTCGAACAGGCCACCGCCGTTCATCAGCGGTACGATCGACAGCATCTTGGCGCTGGTGCCCAGTTCCATGATCGGGAACAGGTCGGTCAGGTAGTCACGCAGAACGTTACCGGTGACCGAAATGGTGTCCTTGCCTTCGCGGGTGCGCTGCAGGGTGTACTTCATCGCGGCGACTGGCGCCATGATCTGGATGTCCAGACCGGCAGTGTCGTGATCCTTCAGGTAGGCCTGAACTTTCTCGATCACCACGCCGTCGTGAGCGCGCATCGGGTCCAGCCAGAAAATGGCCGGAGTGGCGCTTGCGCGGGCACGGTTGACGGCCAGCTTGACCCAGTCCTGGATCGGCGCGTCTTTGGTCTGGCACATGCGGAAGATGTCGCCGGCCTCAACAGCCTGCTCCATCAGTACCACGCCTTTGCTGTCGGTTACGCGAACCACGCCGTCGACCTTGATCTGGAAGGTCTTGTCGTGGGAGCCGTATTCTTCGGCTTTCTTGGCCATCAGACCAACGTTAGGCACGCTGCCCATGGTAGTCGGATCGAACGCACCGTTGGCCTTGCAGTCTTCGATCACTGCCTGATAGATGGTGGCGTAGCAACGGTCCGGGATCACGGCCTTGGTGTCGTGCAGTTGGCCGTCGGTGCCCCACATCTTGCCGGAGTCACGGATCATGGCCGGCATCGAGGCGTCGACGATGACGTCGCTCGGCACGTGCAGGTTGGTGATGCCCTTGTCGGAGTTGACCATCGCCAGCGAAGGACGAACGGCGTACACCGCCTGGATGTCGGCTTCGATGGCAGCTTGCTGCTCGGCCGGCAGGGATTTGATGCGGGCGTACAGGTCGCCGATGCCGTTGTTCAGGTTGAAGCCGATCTGCGCCAGCACGTCAGCGTGCTTGGCCAGGGCGTCTTTATAGAACTCGGCAACGATCTGGCCGAACATGATCGGGTCGGAGACCTTCATCATGGTGGCTTTGAGGTGAACCGACAGCAGCACGCCTTGTTGCTTGGCGCTTTCGATTTCAGCGGCGATGAAAGCACGCAGGGCGTTTTTGCTCATCACGGCGCAGTCGAGGATCTCGCCAGCCTGAACGCTGGTTTTTTCTTTCAGGACGGTCGCGGTGCCGTCTTTCGCGATCAGCTCGATCTTCACGGTGTCAGCGGCGTCGATCAGGGCGGCTTTTTCGCTGCCGTAGAAGTCGCCGGTGCTCATGTGGGCAACGTGGGACTTGGAGTCGGCAGCCCAGGCGCCCATTTTGTGCGGGTGCTTGCGAGCGTAGTTCTTGACCGACAGCGGTGCGCGGCGGTCGGAGTTGCCTTCGCGCAGAACCGGGTTCACGGCGCTGCCCTTGACCTTGTCGTAACGGGCCTTGACGTCTTTGTCAGCATCGCTGGTCACGGTTTCCGGGTAGTCCGGCAAGTTGTAACCCTGGGCTTGCAGTTCCTTGATCGCGGCTTGCAGCTGCGGAACCGAGGCACTGATGTTCGGCAATTTGATGATGTTGGCTTCAGGCGTAATAGCCAGTTCGCCCAGTTCGGCGAGGTGGTCTGCTACGGCTTTGTCGCCCAGTTGCTCGGGGAAGCTGGAAAGGATGCGCCCTGCAAGAGAGATATCGCGGGTTTCAACGGCGATATCAGCCGAGGCGGTGAAGGCCTCTACGATAGGCAACAGTGAATAGGTGGCGAGGGCGGGAGCTTCGTCGGTGAAGGTATAGATGATCTTCGAGCGGGTGGGCATATTCGGATTAACTCTCTCTTCTTTGCTAAAGCGTGCGCAGAAACTCGAGGGCGCCGGGTAAGCGCGTTCGTTCAAAGTCATCCATGAGCCGAATATCGAGGTTTCGTTGCTGTGATGTTGGGTGCATCAGTAGGGCGTCAACTAGCCGGGCTGCGATAACAGACCGACATTTCAGGTTCAAAGCCTCGTCATGGAGCACTCGAACCGTCGTGACCCTTTGGTCAGCGGCGGCATTATACATAGGTAGCTGGCAATCTGCCGATGGTTCATACGCAACGAATCTCGTCCATTGGTCTAAAGGTCGCAGGGGCGGGTCGCAAGCGGCGTCATTCGTCGTGCTTGAAAATGGCGCTTTTCCCTTTGCTTTCAGGCTTGTAGCGCGCCAATTACAAGGCTCGAAGGCAGATCGTCGGAACATAGGGTTTGCGCGTTGATTTAACTGGGTTACGCTCGAACCAAGCCAGATGTTCAATCCAATCGATGGAGTTCAGCATGGGTTACAAGAAGATTCAGGTTCCAGCCGTCGGTGACAAAATCACCGTCAACGCAGACCATTCTCTCAATGTTCCTGACAATCCGATCATCCCGTTCATCGAAGGCGACGGTATTGGCGTCGACGTCAGTCCCGTCATGATCAAAGTGGTTGATGCTGCCGTGGAAAAGGCCTATGGGGGCAAGCGCAAGATTTCCTGGATGGAAGTCTATGCTGGCGAGAAGGCCACCCAGGTTTACGACCAGGACACCTGGCTGCCCCAGGAAACCCTGGATGCCGTCAAAGATTACGTGGTCTCCATCAAGGGGCCCCTGACCACCCCGGTCGGCGGTGGTATCCGTTCGCTCAACGTTGCCCTGCGCCAACAGCTGGACCTGTATGTCTGCCTGCGTCCGGTCGTATGGTTCGACGGTGTGCCAAGCCCGGTGAAAAAACCAGGCGACGTCGACATGGTGATCTTCCGCGAAAACTCCGAAGACATTTATGCCGGTATCGAGTGGAAGGCCGGTTCGCCTGAAGCGACCAAAGTCATCAAGTTCCTGAAGGAAGAAATGGGTGTCACCAAGATCCGTTTCGACCAGGATTGCGGCATCGGCATCAAGCCGGTCTCGAAAGAAGGCACGGAGCGTCTGGTGCGCAAAGCGTTGCAGTACGTGGTGGACAACGATCGCAAGTCGCTGACCATCGTGCACAAGGGCAACATCATGAAGTTCACCGAAGGTGCCTTCAAGGACTGGGGCTACGAGGTTGCGAAGAACGAATTCGGCGCCGAGCTGCTCGATGGCGGCCCGTGGATGAAGTTCAAGAACCCGAAAACCGGCCGCGAAGTCATCGTCAAGGATGCCATCGCCGACGCCATGCTCCAGCAGATCCTGCTGCGTCCGGCCGAATACGATGTGATTGCCACCCTGAACCTCAATGGTGACTACCTCTCCGACGCGCTGGCGGCGGAAGTGGGCGGTATCGGTATTGCGCCTGGCGCCAACCTGTCCGACACCGTGGCCATGTTCGAGGCGACCCATGGCACCGCGCCCAAGTATGCCGGCAAGGACCAGGTCAACCCGGGTTCGGTGATTCTCTCGGCTGAGATGATGCTGCGTCACCTGGGCTGGACCGAGGCGGCGGACCTGATCATCAAGGGCACCAATGGCGCAATCAAGGCCAAGACCGTGACCTATGACTTCGAACGTCTGATGGAAGGTGCCACCCTGGTGTCGTCTTCCGGCTTCGGTGAAGCGCTGATCAGGCACATGTAATACGCCCGTTCAGGCAACGAAAAAACCGCCCGGCTCAGTGAGCCGGGCGGTTTTTTAATGACTGGATTACGGGCGGTTCGGTCAGCTCAGTGCAGTGTCATGGGCGCTGTTGGGCGCCGCGACTGCCGCTGCATCAGCGTTCTTGACCGCGGCGTCGTGAATCTCGACCGCGTGCAGACCCTTGGGTCCCTGGATGATATTGAAGGAGACAGCCTGGCCTGCCTTCAGTGTCTTGTAGCCATCCATCTTGATGGCCGAGTAGTGGGCAAACAGGTCTTCTGTCTTGCCGTCCTCATTGATGAAGCCGTATCCCTTGGCATTGTTGAACCATTTCACCTTGCCGAACGCCATGCTCATATCCCTCTGCAACAGACCCCATCACTGGAGTATCATCCAGTCCATCCGCAGTCGTTTTTCGAAAAGAAGTTGACTCCGCGGATCTTTTTTACCCACTGTGGGCTCTATTGGTTGTAACACCGTTTTGCCGATAGTCAAGTTGACCCGGCAGTCGGAGTTGAAATCGCCCGGGGCCGCCCCCACCACTGTATTCGCACAACAGACGAACCTTTCTTTCCATGCATGCAATCAGCCAGATTCGACTAACATTCAATCAGGATCGCCCGTTTCTCCAAAAGGACCACCCGGAGGAACACGACGACGATTCCGCAGGCATTGCTGTTCAGGAGGCCAAGCCTGCTTTACAGGCGCCGCCAATGTACAAGGTGGTTTTGTTTAATGATGACTACACACCGATGGATTTCGTCGTCGAAGTGCTCGAGGTGTTTTTTAACCTGAATCGCGAGCTGGCGACCAAGGTCATGCTGGCCGTCCATACCGAAGGACGGGCAGTATGTGGAGTGTTTACCCGCGACATCGCCGAGACCAAGGCCATGCAGGTCAACCAGTACGCCAGGGAAAGCCAGCATCCGCTACTCTGTGAAATCGAGAAGGACGGTTAATCGCCGGACACTTGGGTATGAGGTGAAGCTATGTTAAACCGCGAGCTCGAAGTCACCCTCAATCTTGCCTTCAAGGAGGCACGTTCGAAGCGTCATGAGTTCATGACCGTCGAGCATCTCCTGCTGGCCCTATTGGATAATGAGGCTGCCGCCACCGTTTTGCGTGCGTGCGGCGCAAACCTCGACAAACTCAAGCATGATCTGCAGGAGTTCATCGACTCCACCACGCCATTGATCCCCGTACATGACGAAGATCGCGAAACCCAGCCAACCCTGGGCTTCCAGCGTGTCCTGCAACGTGCTGTGTTTCACGTACAGAGCTCGGGCAAACGTGAAGTGACTGGCGCCAACGTGCTGGTCGCGATCTTCAGTGAGCAAGAGAGTCAGGCAGTGTTCCTGCTGAAACAGCAGAGCGTTGCCCGTATCGATGTCGTCAACTACATCGCCCACGGCATTTCCAAAGTGCCAGGGCACGGCGATCACTCCGAGGGCGAACAAGATATGCAGGACGACGAGGGCGGCGAGTCTTCTTCTTCAAGCAATCCTCTGGATGCCTATGCCAGCAACCTCAATGAGCTCGCGCGCCAAGGGCGTATCGACCCATTGGTGGGTCGTGAGCTGGAAGTCGAGCGCGTTGCGCAGATCCTGGCGCGTCGTCGCAAGAACAATCCGCTGCTGGTGGGCGAGGCGGGCGTGGGTAAAACCGCGATTGCCGAAGGCCTGGCCAAACGCATTGTCGACAACCAGGTGCCTGACCTGCTGAGCAACAGTGTCGTTTATTCGCTGGATCTGGGTGCATTGCTTGCTGGCACCAAGTACCGCGGTGATTTCGAGAAGCGCTTCAAGGCGCTGCTCAACGAGCTGAAAAAACGTCCGCAGGCCATCCTGTTCATCGACGAAATCCACACCATCATCGGTGCGGGTGCCGCGTCCGGTGGCGTGATGGATGCCTCGAACCTGCTCAAGCCACTGCTGTCCTCCGGTGATATCCGTTGCATCGGTTCGACCACCTTCCAGGAATTCCGCGGGATCTTCGAGAAGGATCGCGCCCTGGCCCGACGCTTCCAGAAGGTCGATGTGTCGGAGCCGTCGGTGGAAGACACCATCGGCATTCTGCGCGGCCTGAAAGGGCGTTTCGAGACTCACCACAACATCGAATACAGCGATGAAGCCCTGCGTGCCGCTGCCGAACTGGCGTCGCGCTACATCAATGACCGGCACATGCCGGACAAGGCCATCGATGTGATCGACGAGGCGGGCGCCTACCAGCGTCTGCAGCCGGTAGAGAAGCGCGTCAAGCGTATCGAAGTGCCTCAGGTCGAGGACATCGTCGCGAAAATTGCGCGGATTCCGCCAAAACATGTCACCAGCTCCGACAAGGAACTGCTGCGTAACCTGGAGCGTGACCTGAAACTGACTGTGTTCGGTCAGGATGCGGCGATCGATTCGCTGGCCACCGCGATCAAGCTGTCTCGTGCGGGCCTCAAGTCGCCGGACAAGCCGGTCGGTTCGTTCCTGTTCGCAGGGCCTACCGGTGTCGGCAAGACCGAAGCGGCGCGGCAACTGGCCAAGGCGCTGGGTGTCGAGCTGGTTCGCTTCGACATGTCCGAGTACATGGAGCGTCACACCGTATCGCGTCTGATCGGTGCGCCTCCAGGTTACGTCGGGTTCGACCAGGGCGGTCTGCTGACCGAAGCCATCACCAAGCAACCGCACTGCGTGCTGTTGCTCGATGAAATCGAGAAGGCGCATCCGGAAGTCTTCAACCTGCTGCTGCAGGTCATGGACCACGGTACGCTGACCGACAACAATGGGCGCAAGGCGGACTTCCGTAACGTGATCGTCATCATGACGACCAACGCCGGTGCGGAAACCGCGGCACGTGCTTCGATCGGCTTCACGCTGCAGGATCACTCTTCCGATGCGATGGAAGTGATCAAGAAGAGCTTCACGCCTGAGTTCCGTAACCGTCTGGATACCATCATCCAGTTCGGTCGCCTCAGCCATGAAGTCATCAAAAGCGTGGTGGACAAGTTCCTTATCGAACTTCAGGCGCAACTGGAAGACAAGCGCGTATTGCTGGAAGTCACCGATGCTGCTCGCAGCTGGCTGGCGGCCGGTGGTTACGACGCGATGATGGGTGCTCGACCCATGGCCCGCCTGATCCAGGACAAGATCAAGCGTCCATTGGCGGAGGAGATTCTCTTTGGCGAGCTGGCCGAACATGGCGGTGTGGTACACATCGACATCAAGGACGGCGAACTGACCTTCGACTTCGAGACCACGGCCGAAATGGCCTGACGTTAAACCGCAACAAAACAGAAAGGCGCCGATTGGCGCCTTTTTGTTGTCCGCCAAATCCGAAACACAACCCATACCCCCTGTAGGAGCCGAGCTTGCTCGCGATAGCGACCTGACAGTCGACATCAATGTTTGCCGTCAGTCCGTCATCGCGAGCAAGCTCGGCTCCTACAGGAGGGTGGTGGGTGAGCGTCAAATCGCAGACAAACAAAAACGCCCGGCATCAGCCGGGCGTCTTGTATTGACTTGCTTAGCGAGCGCGGTAAGTGATGCGCCCTTTGCTCAAGTCATAGGGCGTCAGCTCGACGCGCACTTTGTCACCGGTAAGAATACGAATGTAGTTCTTGCGCATCTTGCCGGAGATATGCGCGGTAACGACGTGCCCATTTTCCAATTCCACGCGAAACATGGTGTTTGGCAGGGTGTCGACGACAGTGCCTTCCATTTCGAAGCTGTCTTCTTTCGACATGCAGTAAAGCCCTCGGTGTCCAGTGAATGGCCCGGTGCAACTGCGCCAGGCAAAAGCGGCGTGCATTGTGCCCGAAAAGTAGGGGTCAAGCCAAGGGGTTTGAAGGGCTGCGCTAGTTCAAAACAACCCAGCGCTGGTTTACCAGCAGCTCGATAGGGCGATATTGGGTCTTGTAGCTCATTTTTTTGCAGTTTTTGATCCAGTAGCCCAGATACACCGCTTCCAGCCCCAAACGCCGGGCCTCGGCAATCTGCCAGAGAATGGCGAACCGCCCTAGGCTGCGTCGTTCTTCCTCCGGTTCGTAGAAGGTGTAGACCGCCGACAGACCGTTCGGCAGAAGGTCGGTGACGGCAATCGCTACCAGTCGGCCATCGAGGCGGAATTCATAGAAGCGCGAAAACGGCAGGTCGCGCACCAGGAAGGTCGAAAACTGATCGCGACTGGGTGGGTACATGTCGCCGTCGGCGTGCCGCTGTTCGATGTAACGCTGGTAAAGGTCGAAGTACTCTTCGCTGAAGCCGGGCCTGGCCGGGCGTACCTGCAAGTCGGCGTTGCGCTTGAAAATGCGTTTCTGCTGGCGGTTTGGCGTGAACTGCGCCACGGGAATACGCGCCGGTACGCACGCATTGCAGTTCTGGCAATGAGGTCGATACAGATGGTCGCCACTGCGACGAAAACCCATTTCCGACAGGTCTGCATAGACGTGCACATCCATGGGCTGGCTGGGATCGAGGAACAGGGTCGTGGCCTGCTCCTCAGGCAGATAGCTGCAAGAGTGGGGCTGAGTGGCATAGAACTTCAAACGCGCCAACTCGGTCATGATCAACCCTCGGGATAAGCTTTTGATTAATTGTAAGCCACGCTGGGGAAAGTCGCTCAGCAAACCCAGGTGGCGCGGTTAGGCCGATCCAGATACTGCGCCAGGTAGCCGGCGAATGCGCTGCGAGGAATGGACCGTGCGCCCAGGCTGTGCAGATGATCGGTCGGCATCTGGCAGTCGATCAGCACGAAGCCCGATTCCTTGAGGTGGCGTACCAGTGTCGCGAAGCCGAATTTGGAGGCGTTGTCGGCACGGCTGAACATCGATTCCCCGAAGAACAGCTGCCCCATCGCCAGGCCGTACAGGCCGCCGACGAGCACGCCCTGGTCCCAGACTTCCACCGAATGCGCGTAACCGCGCTTGTGCAGTTGCAGGTAGGCGTCCTGCATGGCTTCGGTGATCCAGGTGCCGTCGGCGTATTCCCTTGGCGCGGCGCAGGCGTGGATGACTGCGGCGAAATCCTTGTCGAAAGTCACCTGATAGCGTTGTTGGCGCAGCAATTTATTCAGGCTGCGGGAAACGTGCAGTTCGTCGGGAAACAAAACCGTGCGCGGGTCCGGCGACCACCAGAGGATCGGCTGACCTTCGGAGAACCAGGGAAAGCAGCCGTGGCGGTAAGCCTGGATCAACCGGTCGGCGGACAGGTCGCCGCCGGCAGCCAGCAAGCCGTTGGGGTCGCGCATGGCTTTTTCCAGCGGCGGGAAAGTCAGGGAGTTGCGTTGTAACCAAGTCAGCATGGCGTCCGGGCTTGCAGAAGGGGAGGGCGGTGGCGGGTATGAGGCCCGCCACCAGTGTGCAGTTAAACAGTTGGAATGTCGTCGAGGTATTTTTCCGCGTCAAGGGCTGCCATGCATCCGGCCCCGGCCGAGGTCACCGCCTGACGATAAACGTGATCGGCCACGTCGCCGGCGGCGAACACGCCGGGAATGGCGGTCGAGGTGGCATCGCCTTCGCTGCCGCCCTTGACCAGCAAATAGCCGTCGCGCATTTCCAGTTGGCCGACGAACAGATCGGTATTGGGTTTGTGGCCAATGGCGATGAACACACCCGCCAGCGCCAGTTCAGTTATTTCGCCGCTGTGACTGTCACGCAGGCGGGCGCCGGTCACACCGCTGGAGTCGCCCAGTACTTCATCCAGATTCTGGTTCCAGTGCAGGCGGACATTGCCGTTGGCGGCCTTGTCGAAGAGTTTGTCCTGAAGAATCTTCTCGGAGCGTAACTTGTCGCGTCGGTGGATCAGGTGAACTTCCTTGGCGATATTCGACAGATACAACGCTTCTTCGACGGCGGTATTGCCACCGCCGACCACGGCGACCACCTGATTGCGATAAAAGAAGCCATCGCAGGTCGCGCAGGCGGAAACGCCCTTGCCGGCAAATGTCTCTTCCGAAGGCAGGCCCAGATACTGTGCCGATGCGCCGGTGGCAATAATCAGTGCATCACAGGTGTAAGTGTCACTATCACCGGTCAATTCGAACGGGCGTTGTTGCAACTTGGCGGTGTGGATATGGTCGTAAACAATCTGTGTGTCGAAGCGTTCGGCGTGTCGTTGCATGCGGTCCATCAGGACCGGCCCGGTGAGACCTTCGACATCGCCAGGCCAGTTGTCGACTTCGACCGTTGTCGTGAGCTGGCCACCTGCCTGTATGCCAGTGATGACAACGGGTTTGAGGTTGGCGCGGGCGGCATACACGGCGGCGCTGTAACCGGCGGGGCCGGAGCCGAGAATGATCAGGCGGTGATGTTGCGCTGCGCTCATAAAAACACCTCATAAGCCTTTGTCACAAAAGAAAATGCATGCTCAAATTGAGCCGCATGTATCGGGCTTTTGACTATGCTGCTTACAGTGTTTCAAACATGGCATCGAACGAACAAACCCGTACAATGCCCGGTTGTAACAGTGTCTGTAACAAAATAAGCGTTGCGCCTCGTGTTTATAAAAGCCGGGGCGCAGTGTTAAAAGTAGTCCCAGTTAAGCGTCTTCACTTTTTTACCTGCCTGGATTGGGCAGTTTTTAGACATTCACCAGATGGACGCGCCATTGGCGCAGGAATAGAAGCGTTTTGAAGAAATCCACCGAAGCACCCAAGACAGTCGTTCCGCTCTGGCGCCAGCACTTGCACTACCGGCTCAAGGAAGGTGCATTGATCGCCATCGGTGCGTTGTGCCTGTTCCTGATGATGGCCTTGCTGACCTATGGCAAGGACGATCCGGGCTGGAGCCACAACAGCAAGATCGACGACGTGCAGAATTTCGGCGGCCCGGCGGGCTCCTACAGTGCCGACATCCTGTTCATGGTGCTGGGTTACTTCGCTTACATCTTCCCGTTGTTGCTCGCCATCAAGGCTTATCAGATCTTCCGTCAGCGCCACGAGCCGTGGCAGTGGAGCGGCTGGCTGTTCTCCTGGCGCCTGATCGGCCTGGTGTTCCTGGTCCTGTCCGGCGCCGCCCTGGCGCATATCCATTTCCATGCCGCGACCGGCCTGCCTGCCGGTGCTGGCGGTGCGCTGGGCGAAAGCCTGGGGGATCTGGCTCGCAACGCCCTGAATATCCAGGGCAGCACGCTTTTGTTCATTGCCCTGTTCCTGTTCGGCCTGACGGTGTTCACCGACCTGTCGTGGTTCAAGGTGATGGACATCACCGGCAAGATCACCCTCGATCTGTTCGAACTGTTCCAGGGCGCCGCCAATCGCTGGTGGGCGGCCCGTACCGAGCGTAAGCAACTGGTCGCGCAATTGCGCGAAGTCGATGATCGCGTGCATGACGTGGTCGCGCCGACCGTCACTGACAAGCGCGAGCAGGCCAAGGTCAAGGAGCGTCTGATCGAGCGCGAGCAGGCCCTGAGCAAGCATATGTCCGAGCGCGAGAAGCAGGTGCCGCCGGTCATCGCCCCGGCACCGGTCAAGCCGCCAGCGCCGAGCAAGCGCGTGGAGAAAGAGAAACAGGCGCCGTTGTTCGTCGACAGCGCCGTGGAAGGCACCTTGCCGCCGATCTCGATTCTCGACCCCGCGGAAAAGAAACAACTCAATTACTCGCCGGAATCCCTGGCCGCTGTCGGCCATCTGCTGGAAATCAAGCTCAAGGAATTCGGCGTCGAAGTCACCGTGGATTCGATTCACCCGGGTCCGGTGATTACCCGTTACGAAATCCAGCCGGCAGCCGGGGTCAAGGTCAGCCGCATCGCCAACCTCGCCAAAGACCTTGCGCGTTCCCTGGCCGTGACCAGTGTGCGTGTCGTCGAGGTGATTCCGGGCAAGACCACCGTAGGTATCGAGATTCCCAACGAAGACCGGCAGATCGTGCGCTTCTCCGAAGTGCTGTCGACCCCCGAGTACGATAACTTCAAGTCGCCGGTCACCCTGGCCCTCGGTCACGACATCGGCGGCAAGCCGGTCATCACTGACCTTGCGAAAATGCCTCACCTGCTGGTGGCCGGTACCACCGGTTCCGGTAAGTCGGTGGGTGTGAACGCGATGATCCTGTCGATCCTGTTCAAGTCCGGCCCTGAAGACGCCAAGCTGATCATGATCGACCCGAAGATGCTCGAACTGTCGATCTACGAAGGCATTCCGCACCTGCTGTGTCCGGTGGTCACCGACATGAAGGACGCGGCTAACGCCCTGCGCTGGAGCGTTGCCGAGATGGAGCGGCGCTACAAGCTGATGGCCAAGCTGGGCGTGCGGAACCTGTCGGGCTTCAACGCCAAGGTCAAGGAAGCCATCGAGGCCGGCGAGCCGTTGAGCGATCCGCTGTACAAGCGCGAAAGCATCCACGACGAAGCGCCGCTGCTGAGCAAGCTGCCGACCATCGTGGTGGTGGTCGACGAATTCGCCGACATGATGATGATCGTCGGCAAGAAGGTAGAAGAACTGATCGCCCGTATCGCGCAGAAGGCGCGGGCGGCGGGTATCCACCTCATCCTCGCGACCCAGCGTCCGTCGGTGGATGTGATCACCGGTCTGATCAAGGCCAACATCCCGACCCGCATGGCGTTCCAGGTATCGAGCAAGATCGACTCGCGGACCATCATCGACCAGGGCGGCGCCGAACAGCTGCTGGGTCACGGTGACATGCTCTACATGCCGCCAGGCACCAGCCTGCCGATCCGGGTTCACGGCGCGTTCGTTTCCGACGATGAAGTGCATCGTGTGGTGGAGGCCTGGAAACTGCGTGGCGCGCCGGAGTACAACGACGACATCCTCAACGGTGTCGAAGAGGCGGGCAGTGGTTTCGAAGGCAGCAGCGGCGGTGGCGACGGCGACGATCCCGAGGCTGACGCGCTGTATGACGAGGCGGTGCAGTTCGTTCTGGAAAGCCGCCGCGCTTCCATTTCCGCGGTTCAGCGCAAGCTGAAGATCGGCTACAACCGCGCCGCGCGCATGATCGAAGCCATGGAAATGGCCGGGGTCGTGACGGCCATGAACACCAACGGTTCGCGTGAAGTCCTGGCCCCTGGCCAGGTGCGCGACTGACCGAATTTGAAAGGGTGGGGCTCTCTGGCACCACCCGCACTCCCACGAATGTTATGAGGACTCCCATGCGTCTGATCCGCATGTTGTTGCTGCCGGTACTGGCTTTGACCACCCTCTCGGCCCACGCCGATGACAAGGACGTGGCGCGTCTGACTCAGTTGCTGGAAAAATCCCAGACCCTGAGCGCACGTTTCTCCCAACTGACCCTCGACGGGTCCGGCACGCAGTTGCAGGAAACCGCCGGGCAGATGTCGCTGCAGCGCCCAGGTCTGTTCTACTGGCATACCGATGCACCGCAGGAGCAGTTGGTGGTGTCGGATGGCGCCAAGGTCACCCTTTGGGACCCGGACCTCGAGCAGGCGACCATCAAGAAATTGGATGTTCGCCTGACCCAGACCCCGGCCCTGTTGCTGTCCGGTGACGTGTCCAAGATCAGCCAGAGCTTCGACATCAGCGCCAAGGAAGCCGGCGGCGTGATCGACTTCACCCTCAAACCGAAAACCAAGGACACCCTGTTCGACAGCCTGCGTCTGTCGTTCCGCAACGGTCTGGTCAATGATATGCAACTGATCGACAGCGTCGGCCAGCGCACCAACATCCTGTTCACCGGCGTGAAGGCCAACGAACCGATCCCTGCGTCCAAGTTCAAGTTCGATGTACCCAAGGGTGCGGACGTAATCCAGGAATAAACACATACCCCTGTAGGAGCGAATTCATTCGCGATGGTCGTCAACGATAACGCTGGAAGCCTGACACCCAGCGGTGCCCTTGAGTCCATCGCGAATGAATTCGCTCCTACAGGGGATTTGATCAAGGCAATGAGGTTTCATAAGCAGTGATGGACCTGTTTCGCAGTGCCCCGATCTCCCAGCCACTGGCCGCGCGTTTGCGTGCGACTAATCTGGACGAGTACGTCGGTCAGGAGCATGTGCTCGCTCGCGGCAAGCCTTTGCGTGAGGCCCTGGAGCAGGGTGCACTGCATTCCATGATCTTCTGGGGACCGCCCGGGGTAGGCAAGACCACCCTGGCGCGGTTGCTGGCAGAAGTCTCGGATGCGCACTTCGAAACGGTCTCGGCGGTGCTGGCCGGGGTCAAGGAAATCCGGCAGGCGGTGGAAATCGCCAAGCAACAGGCCGCGCAGTACGGCCGCCGCACCATCCTGTTCGTCGACGAAGTTCACCGCTTCAACAAATCCCAGCAGGATGCGTTCCTGCCCTATGTCGAGGATGGCACGCTGATTTTCATCGGCGCGACCACCGAAAACCCCTCGTTCGAACTCAACAACGCCTTGCTCTCCCGTGCCCGCGTCTATGTGCTGAAAAGCCTCGACGAAACGGCGCTGCGCAAACTGGTGCACCGTGCGCTCACTGAAGAGCGAGGGTTGGGCAAACGCAATCTGACCCTCAGCGATGAAGGCTTCCAGATGCTGTTGTCGGCCGCCGATGGCGATGGCCGGCGCTTGCTGAACCTGCTGGAAAACGCCTCGGATCTGGCCGAAGACAACAGCGAGATGGGCGTCGATCTGCTGCAAAGCCTGCTCGGCGATACCCGCCGCCGTTTCGACAAGGGCGGCGAAGCCTTCTACGACCAGATATCCGCGCTGCATAAATCGGTGCGCGGTTCCAACCCTGACGGCGCGCTGTACTGGTTTGCCCGGATGATCGACGGCGGTTGCGATCCGCTGTACCTGGCCCGGCGCGTGGTGCGCATGGCCAGTGAAGACATCGGCAACGCCGACCCTCGCGCCCTGAGCTTGTGCCTGGCAGCGTGGGAAGTGCAGGAGCGCCTGGGCAGTCCCGAAGGCGAGCTGGCGGTGGCCCAGGCCATCACCTATCTGGCCTGCGCTCCGAAAAGCAACGCGGTGTACATGGGCTTCAAGACCGCGCTGCGTGCCGCCGCCGAACACGGCTCGCTGGAAGTGCCGCTGCACCTGCGCAACGCGCCGACCAAGCTTATGAAGCAGCTGGGCTACGGCGACGAGTACCGCTACGCCCACGACGAACCGGACGCCTACGCCGCCGGTGAAGACTATTTCCCGGAAGAACTCGACCCGATTCCGTTCTACCAGCCGGTGCCTCGCGGCCTGGAATTGAAGATCGGCGAGAAGCTCAACCATCTGGCTCAACTCGATCGTCTAAGCCCCCGGCAGCGGAGAAAATAGTGGTTCCCCTGATCATTGCGGTTTCCGTCGGCGGGATGGCCGGCACCCTGTTGCGCTTCGCCACGGGTAACTGGATCAACGCGAATTGGCCGCGGCACTTCTATACCGCGACGCTGGCCGTTAATATCGTGGGCTGTTTGCTGATCGGCGTTCTATACGGTCTGTTTTTGATTCGCCCGGAGGTGCCGATCGAGGTGCGTGCCGGGTTGATCGTCGGCTTCCTCGGAGGGCTGACAACTTTTTCATCCTTTTCACTGGATACGGTGCGTCTGCTGGAAAGCGGGCAAGTGCCGCTGGCCCTGGGCTATGCGGCCATCAGCGTATTCGGCGGGCTGCTCGCCACCTGGGCCGGCCTGTCCCTGACCAAACTTTGATAACGAGAAACCGACATGCTCGATTCCAAACTGTTACGTAGCAACCTTCAGGACGTAGCGGACCGCCTGGCTTCCCGTGGCTATGCCCTGGATGTCGCGCGCATCGAAGCGCTGGAAGAACAGCGCAAGACCGTCCAGACCCGCACCGAAGCACTGCAGGCTGAACGTAACGCGCGCTCCAAATCCATCGGTCAGGCCAAGCAGCGCGGCGAAGACATCGCGCCGTTGATGGCTGACGTCGAGCGCATGGCGAACGAGTTGAGTGCCGGTAAAACCGAACTGGACGCGATCCAGTCCGAGCTGGATTCGATCCTGCTGGGCATCCCCAACCTGCCGCACGAATCGGTGCCGGTCGGCGAAGACGAAGACGGCAACGTCGAAGTGCGCCGCTGGGGCACGCCGACCGCCTTCGATTTCCCGGTCCAGGACCATGTCGCCCTGGGCGAGAAATTCGGCTGGCTGGACTTCGAAACCGCCGCCAAGCTGTCCGGCGCACGCTTCGCCCTGCTGCGTGGCCCGATCGCCCGCCTGCACCGCGCCCTGGCGCAATTCATGATCAACCTGCACGTGACCGAGCACGGCTATGAAGAGGCTTACACGCCTTATCTGGTCCAGGCACCGGCCCTGCAAGGCACCGGTCAGTTGCCGAAGTTCGAGGAAGACCTGTTCAAGATCGGCCGCGAAGGCGAAGCCGACCTGTACCTGATCCCGACCGCCGAAGTGTCGCTGACCAACATCGTCGCCGGCGAAATCGTCGATTCGAAACTGCTGCCGATCAAGTTCGTCGCCCACACCCCGTGCTTCCGCAGCGAAGCCGGCGCATCGGGTCGTGACACCCGCGGCATGATCCGCCAACACCAATTCGACAAGGTCGAGATGGTGCAGATCGTCGAGCCATCGAAATCGATGGAAGCGCTGGAAGGTCTGACCGCCAACGCCGAGAAAGTCCTGCAATTGCTGCAACTGCCTTACCGCACCCTGGCGCTGTGCACCGGCGACATGGGCTTCAGCGCGGTCAAGACCTATGACCTGGAAGTGTGGATTCCGAGCCAGGACAAGTACCGTGAAATTTCGTCGTGCTCCAACTGCGGCGACTTCCAGGCCCGCCGCATGCAGGCGCGTTTCCGCAACCCGGAAACCGGCAAGCCGGAACTGGTGCACACCCTGAACGGTTCCGGCCTGGCGGTCGGTCGTACCCTGGTGGCGGTGCTGGAAAACTACCAGCAGGCCGACGGTTCGATCCGTGTACCGGACGTGCTGAAGCCGTACATGGGTGGCCTCGAGGTCATCGGCTAAATGGACTATCTGCCGCTGTTCCATAACCTGCGCGGCAGTCGTGTGTTGGTCGTCGGCGGGGGGGAAATTGCTTTGCGCAAATCTCGCCTGCTGGCCGATGCCGGTGCGCTGCTGCGGGTGGTCGCACCCCAAATCGAACAGCAATTGCGCGAACTGGTTACCGCCAGCGGTGGCGAGTGCGTGCTGCGCGGTTACGTCGAGGCAGACCTGGACGGTTGCGGGCTGATCATTGCCGCCACCGATGACGAGTCGCTCAACGCGCTAGTTTCCGCCGATGCCCATCGGCGTTGCGTGCCGGTCAATGTGGTGGATGCGCCGTCCCTGTGCAGCGTGATCTTCCCGGCGATCGTCGACCGCTCGCCCTTGATCATCGCCGTGTCCAGCGGTGGCGATGCGCCGGTGCTGGCTCGACTGATCCGCGCCAAGATCGAAACCTGGATTCCTTCCACCTACGGTCAACTGGCCGGTCTGGCGGCGCGTTTCCGTCATCAGGTGAAAAAGCTGTTCCCGGATGTGCAACAGCGTCGCGCGTTCTGGGAAGACGTGTTCCAGGGCCCGATTGCCGACCGGCAACTGGCCGGGCAGGGCGCCGAAGCCGAGCGTCTGTTGCAGGCGAAAGTCGATGGAGAGCCGCCGGTTGCCACTGGCGAGGTGTATCTGGTGGGTGCGGGGCCTGGTGATCCTGACCTCTTGACCTTCCGTGCCTTGCGCCTGATGCAACAAGCCGACGTGGTGCTGTATGACCGTCTGGTAGCACCGGCGATCATCGAACTGTGCCGTCGCGATGCCGAACGGGTTTACGTCGGCAAGCGCCGCGCCGATCACGCCGTGCCGCAGGATCAGATCAACCAGCAACTGGTGGACCTGGCCAAGGCCGGCAAGCGCGTGGTGCGGTTGAAGGGCGGTGATCCGTTCATCTTCGGCCGTGGCGGGGAAGAGATCGAGGAGCTGGCGGCCCAGGGCATCCCGTTCCAGGTGGTGCCGGGCATCACCGCAGCCAGCGGTTGCGCGGCCTACGCCGGGATTCCGCTGACTCACCGCGACTACGCGCAATCTGTGCGGTTTGTCACCGGTCACCTCAAGGACGGCTCCACCGATCTGCCATGGGCTGATCTGGTGGCGCCGGCGCAGACCCTGGTGTTCTACATGGGTCTGGTCGGTTTGCCGATCATCTGCGAGCAGCTGATTCAACACGGTCGCGCCGCCGATACCCCGGCGGCCTTGATCCAGCAGGGCACCACCGTCAATCAGCGGGTGTTCACCGGCACCCTGGCGGATCTGCCGCAACTGGTGGCGGAGCATGAAGTGCATGCGCCGACGCTAGTGATCGTGGGGGAAGTGGTGCAGCTGCGCGAGAAGCTGGCGTGGTTTGAAGGGGCGCAGGGGCAGGTCTGAA
>NZ_JAIQWX010000126.1 GCF_020164475.1 Pseudomonas sp. REP124
TGCTCGCGATAGCGCCCGAACAAACAGCGCCACCTTCCCAAGATTCATCGCCCTGTCATCCACACGCCGTCAAACGGTCATCCCCCGCGCCGATTCTGTAGCTCCCGTACTCGCCTTGGGAGACAAGAAATGGCCCAGCACTACGAAGAACGCAACAGCGTCGTCAAAACCCGCCGCCAGCAGGAAGATCAGCGCCGTATGGAGTTTCGCCGCGCTATCGAGGATCGCTGTGAGCAGCGCCAACTTCTCGCCGAAATCGGCGATTTTCCTCAAGAATTCGAAGTCAAACTCTGGCAGACAGCGTCGACGCCTTCCCGTCGAAACGCTCAACCAGCCCGCTGATTTGCACCCGCTCGCTGCGCACGAACGCAAGGAATGCGTGAGCCACAGGTGACAGGCGTTTGGCCTTGGCCTGCACCAGGCACCAACTGCGATAGAGCGGCAGTTCTTCGACCGGCAGCTCGATCAGCCCGCCGGTCGCCAGCTCCAGGTTAAGGGCGTGGCGCGTCAACAGCGCAACGCCCAGTCCGGCCAATACGCACTCACGCTGAGCTTCGGCTGACGAGACTTCCTGGGTCTGGTTAAAGTGAACGCGCTTTTCCTTGAAATACTCCTCGCAGGCCATCCGCGTACCAGAGCCGGGTTCGCGCAACAGCAGTGTGTAGGGCTCAAGATCCTGCAAGCGCAACGGCCCCATGTGACACAGCGGATGATCCGGTGGCGCGACGGCGACGATCGGGTTATTGAGGAATGGCAGGAATTCCAGCCCCATGTCCTGCGGCACCATCGACATGATCACCAGATCGTCGCGGTTGTCGGAGAGGCGGCGGATCACCTGCCCGCGGTTGACCACGGTCAGTTGCAGGTTGACCTCCGGGTGCTGGCGCTTGAACGCGGCAAACAGGTGCGGGACGAAGTATTTGGCGCTGGATTCGATCGCCAGTTTCAACTGGCCCTGCAGGGAGCCCTGCATGTCGGACAGCTGCATGTCGAGATTTTCCAGGCGCCCGAAAATGTCCCGGCTGGCGCGTTGCAGTGCTTCGGCGGCCTCGGTCATGTACAGTTTTTTGCCGACGTAATCGAACAAAGGTTGACCAATCAGCTCTTCCAGCTGGCGAATCTGCAGGCTGACGGCCGGTTGGGTGAGCGACATTTCGTCGGCTGCCCGACTGTAGGACCGTAGATCACAGACTTCATTGAAAATCTGCAATTGACGCAATGTCATACGCATCAATGACTTACGCATTTATAAAGCACCTTCGGCGCAGGCTGGAGCAGCAACTATAAGTCTTTACTTATGCGTGACCCAATAATTATTCATTTTTGTTAATTCCTTGCGGGCGCTAGTGTGGCCCTGCGACCAAATTGAAACATTTGGTCACGCGTCGACCTGGGTCTAGCAGGTCGTGGGTACTACCGGCTCAAGGGAAACTTCCAAGTGATAAAAAAGATCCTGATCGCCAACCGTGGTGAGATTGCCGTACGAATCGTACGAGCCTGCGCCGAGATGGGTATTCGCTCGGTGGCGATTTATTCCGACGCCGACCGTCACGCACTGCATGTGAAGCGCGCGGATGAAGCCCACAGTATTGGTGCCGAGCCGCTGGCCGGTTACCTGAACCCGCGCAAGCTGGTGAACCTTGCGGTGGAAACCGGTTGTGACGCGCTGCATCCAGGCTACGGGTTCCTTTCGGAAAACGCGGAACTGGCGGACATTTGCGCCGAACGTGGTATCAAATTCATCGGTCCATCGGCTGAAGTCATTCGCCGCATGGGCGACAAGACCGAAGCGCGCCGCAGCATGATCAAGGCCGGCGTACCGGTCACTCCGGGTACCGAAGGCAACGTCTCGGGCATCGAAGAAGCCCTGACCGAAGGCGATCGCATCGGTTACCCGGTAATGCTCAAGGCTACTTCCGGTGGTGGCGGCCGCGGTATCCGTCGCTGCAACAGCCGCGAAGAGCTCGAACAGGCTTTCCCGAGGGTGATTTCCGAGGCCACCAAGGCTTTCGGTTCGGCGGAAGTGTTCCTGGAAAAATGCATCGTCAATCCGAAACACATCGAAGCGCAGATCCTCGGCGACAGCTTCGGCAACGTGGTGCACCTGTTCGAGCGTGACTGCTCGATCCAGCGCCGCAACCAGAAGCTGATCGAGATCGCCCCGAGCCCGCAACTTACCCCGGAACAGCGCGCCTACATCGGCGACCTGTCGGTGCGTGCGGCCAAGGCGGTGGGTTACGAGAACGCCGGTACCGTGGAGTTCCTGCTCGCCGAGGGCGAGGTGTACTTCATGGAGATGAACACCCGGGTGCAGGTGGAGCACACCATCACCGAAGAAATCACCGGTATCGACATCGTCCGCGAGCAGATCCGCATCGCGTCCGGCTTGCCGCTTTCGGTCAAGCAGGAAGACATCCAGCACCGTGGTTTCGCCTTGCAGTTCCGGATCAACGCCGAAGACCCGAAAAACAACTTCCTGCCGAGCTTCGGCAAGATCACCCGTTACTACGCGCCCGGCGGTCCCGGCGTGCGGACAGACACGGCGATCTATACCGGCTACACCATTCCACCGTTCTACGACTCCATGTGCCTGAAACTGGTGGTGTGGGCGCTGACCTGGGAAGAGGCGATGGACCGTGGCTTGCGCGCCCTGGACGACATGCGTGTGCAAGGGGTCAAGACCACCGCCGCGTACTACCAGGAAATCCTTCGCAACCCGGAATTCCGTAGCGGCCAGTTCAACACCAGCTTCGTTGAAAGCCACCCTGAACTGACCAACTACTCGATCAAGCGCAAACCCGAAGAGCTGGCCCTGGCCATCGCCGCCGCCATCGCCGCCCACGCAGGCCTGTGAGGAATAAAACAATGTCCAAGAAGATTCACGTAACCGACACCATCCTGCGCGACGCCCACCAATCGCTGCTCGCGACCCGCATGCGCACCGAAGACATGCTGCCGATCTGCGACAAGCTCGACAAAGTCGGCTACTGGTCGTTGGAATGCTGGGGCGGCGCCACGTTCGACGCCTGCGTACGCTTCCTGAAAGAAGACCCGTGGGAGCGTCTGCGCCAACTACGCGCGGCGTTGCCGAACACTCGCCTGCAAATGCTCCTGCGTGGCCAGAACCTGCTGGGCTACCGCCACTACAGCGACGACGTGGTCAAGGCGTTCGTGGCCAAGGCCGCGGTCAACGGCATCGACGTGTTCCGTATCTTCGACGCGATGAACGACGTGCGTAACCTGCGCGTGGCCATCGAAGCGGTAAAGGCTGCGGGCAAACACGCCCAGGGCACCATCGCTTACACCACCAGCCCGGTGCACACCATCGACGCGTTCGTGGCACAGGCCAAGCAAATGGAAGCCATGGGTTGCGACTCGGTGGCGATCAAGGACATGGCCGGCCTGCTGACGCCGTACGCCACTGGCGAGCTGGTCAAGGCACTGAAAGCCGAGCAGTCGCTGCCCGTGTTCATCCACTCCCACGACACCGCCGGCCTGGCCGCGATGTGCCAGCTCAAGGCCATCGAAAACGGTGCCGACCACATCGACACCGCGATCTCCAGCTTCTCCTCGGGCACCAGCCACCCGGGCACCGAGTCGATGGTCGCTGCTCTCAAAGGCAGCGAATTCGACACCGGCCTGAACCTGGAACTGCTGCAAGAGATCGGCCTGTACTTCTACGCCGTGCGCAAGAAGTACCACCAGTTCGAAAGCGAGTTCACCGCGGTCGATACCCGCGTACAGGTCAACCAGGTTCCAGGCGGGATGATTTCCAACCTGGCCAACCAGCTCAAGGAGCAGGGCGCCCTGAACCGCATGGGTGAAGTGCTGGCGGAAATTCCGCGGGTTCGCGAAGACCTCGGCTTCCCGCCGCTGGTGACCCCGACTTCGCAGATCGTCGGCACCCAGGCGTTCTTCAACGTGCTGGCCGGCGAGCGCTACAAGACCATCACCAACGAGGTGAAGCTGTACCTGCAAGGCGGCTACGGCAAGGCGCCGGCGCCTGTGAACGAGCAACTGCGTCGCCAGGCCATCGGCAGCGAAGAAGTGATCGACGTACGTCCCGCCGACCTGCTCAAGCCGGAAATGGCCAAGCTGCGTGCCGACATCGGCGCGTTGGCCAAGTCTGAAGAAGACGTGCTGACCTACGCCATGTTCCCGGACATCGGCCGCAAGTTCCTCGAAGAACGCGCAGCCGGCACCCTGACCCCTGAAGTGCTGCTGCCGATTCCGGAAGCGGGCAAGGTGGCGTCGGCGGGTGGCGAGGGCGTGCCGACCGAGTTCGTCATCGACGTCCACGGCGAAACCTACCGCGTCGACATCACCGGTGTCGGCGTCAAGGCCGAAGGCAAGCGTCACTTCTACCTGTCCATCGACGGCATGCCGGAAGAAGTGGTGTTCGAGCCGCTGAACGAATTCGTCGGCGGCGGCAGCAGCAAGCGCAAGCAAGCCTCCGCACCGGGCCACGTCAGCACCACCATGCCGGGCAACATTGTCGACGTGCTGGTCAAGGAAGGCGACACCGTCAAGGCCGGCCAGGCTGTGCTGATCACCGAAGCGATGAAGATGGAAACCGAAGTCCAGGCCGCCATCGCCGGCAAGGTCACCGCCATCCACGTGGCCAAGGGCGACCGCGTGAATCCGGGCGAAATCCTGATCGAGATCGAAGGCTGAGATAACAGCCTCGATACAACGCTTTAAACCTCGGGGGAGCATGGGCTCCCCTTTTTTTTGCCTGCGATTCGATGAACGACCAAAACCTGTATTTGCCCACGATTCAATGAACGACAAAAAAACCTGTAGGAGCCGAGCTTGCTCGCGAAGGCGGTGTGTCAGTCAGCATCATTGCAACTGACCCACCGCTTTCGCGAGCAAGCTCGGCTCCTACAGGTGGAGCGAGACCGCAGGTCAGAAGCTCATCTGCCACTGCCCGATCAGCCCGTGATTGCGGCTGTTGTTGCCGATCTCGCCGCTGTAGCCGATGCCCAGGGAATGCCGAGCGCTGATGCCCAGGTCCAGTCCGGCTTCCAGCACCAGACTGTCGCGATCCAGCGAACTACCGTCGACACTGAACGCCGTGCCGCCTGTGACAAAGGCCTGGCGGGTCGAGTTGCTGACGTCGCCGTAAGTGTGTTTCCAGCCGGCGGTCATGCGCGGGGTCAGGCTCATGCCGTTGTCCAGGCTGCTCAGGTGCGCCAGGCGAACGCCGAAGGTGGTGCTGAAGTTGTCCTGGGTTTGCCCATCGACGTCCAGAGCCGCAGCGCCGCCTTTTTCCTGATAGCTGTCGCGGTGGTAGCGCTGATAGCCGAGGCTGGCGAACGGCTCGGCGCTGAGTCGACCGCTGCCCATGGCGTAGCCGAGTTCGGCGAACGCCTGCTGACTGTCGGCGTTGTAATCCCCTTTGGGCCGGTCGCTGAAACCGTTGAAGGCGATGGTGCGTTTGCTCTCGCCCTGATGACCGCTGTATGCCGCGCCAAGGCGCAGGGCCAGCGGACCATTCTGATGCTGCGCGTAAACGCCGGCGTGCCAGCTCTCGACATTGCCGTCGACGCCGGTCGCGTCCAGATCGGTCCTCGAATAACCGCCCAGCACACCCACTCGCCATTGCGGGCTCAACGACCAGTCGGCACCCAGCACGCTGCCTTTGGTGCGTTGTTCCAGGCCGCTGCTGCCGTGTTCGCCATCGAGCTTGCCGTAGCCGCCGATGGCTTGCAGCCAGAGACGGCCGCGGGCATTCGGGTCGTTCAGGTTTCGGGCTTCGGTCGGTACGCCGTTGGCGGCGAGGATCGGCGTATCGCGCTGATCGAGACCGACCATCAATCCCGGGCTGCCGCCCATTTGCTGCATCGCCGAGAGCATGCTGCCACCGACCTGGCTGCTGGCGCCGAGGGTCGCGCTGGTCAGGTTGGCGTTGCTGGCGCCGCTCAATTGCTCGATCGCCGCGCCGGCGGTGGCGCTGGTGGTGTTCAACAAGGCGTTGTACAGCGCGTTATTCCGGCCCAATGAAGCCAGGCTGTTGGCGGCGTTGCTGCCGTTGCCGCTGACAGCGAATTCGTTGAAGGCGACATCGTTGCGGGTGTAGGTCAGGTCGACCTGGGTCGGGGTGTACGCCAGCGTAGGGGTGAGGAAGGCGTAGTCGCTGGTGACCGTGCCGAACGTCCCGTTGATGCGCGCAGCCTGCAGCACGGTGTAATGGCTTTGCCACGGATAAGTGCCGCTGCCGGGGTTCACGGCCAGGGTTGCGCCATTGAGGCTGGCCGTGCCGCCGACCTGCACCGGAGCGCTGCTGCCGTCGGCATTCACGCCGTAGGCCAGGGTCGATGCACTGCCCATGTTCAGATCGTGGACGATGGTCGCCGTGCCAAGGCCGGTATTGGTTCTCAAGGTGCCGTTGACGTTGAGGCTGCCCACCGAACCACCGCCGGCGTACACGCCACCGGCGTCCACGGTCAAGTTGCCGGCAATGCCGCCCTGGTTGATCAGCGTCGCGCCGTTGCGTACGGCGCCGCCGTCGCTGAAATCGCCGCTGCCGGTGAGTGTCCAGGCGCCTTGTTGAACCTCCAGCCACTCAAAGTTGCGGCTGCTGCCGAAACTGCCACCCGCCGCGTCATCCATGACCACGCGGTCGTACCCGCTGCCGCCATCGACAGTGCCGATGAAACGGCTGCCGTTGCGCAGGGTCAGGTTGTCGTTGCCGCCACCCAGATCCAGCGCCAGACCATCGCTGCCGCTGATGGTGCCGCCGTTGATCACGCTGTCGGCGAACTCGCCGACGAATTTCACGCCGAAGCCATCGAGGCCCTGAATGGTGCCGAAGTTTTCCAGGGTGGTTGCCGCCACGCCGGTGCCGCCACTGCCATCGTCGACCAGGATGGCGCTGTTGGCGCCGCTGATCAGCGCGCCCTTGGCGTTCAACACATATCCGCCGCCCAAGGCGATGCCTTCACTGCCGTTGGCGAAGCCGTTCTTGTCCACGCCGCCAGCACCCACGCCCTGGATGGTGCCGTAGTTTTCGATGTGGGCCAGGTTATCGATGTCCACGCCATCGCCGTCGCCATTGGCCTGCAATCCCGAATAGGCGCCGGTAATGGTGCCGTGGTTGATCACCGTGCCATCGCCATCGGAGCCGAACCCGGAACCGTTACGCCCGGTGATCTGCCCGTAGTTGGTCAAGGTCGCGCCAAGGTCGGTAGTGATGCCATGGCGACCGCCGGAGATGGTGCCGTAGTTGGTCACCGTCACGCCGGTGGCCGAGTCGATATCGATACCGTCGAATTTCTCGTCGGCATTGTGCGAATCGCCGGTGGAAATCTCGCCATGGTTGGCGATGGTCGCGTTGGCGCCGGTCTTCATGCCGTCGCTGGCATCGCCACGAATCAACCCGCCCGCGCGGTTGATGATGGTGGTCGTGGCCCCGGCGCTGCGCAGCGCATCCAGGTCCAGCCCCTGACCGGTTGTGGAGCGGATGATGCCGCTGTTATCGATCAACAGGCTGCCGCTGGCGAAGTTGCTGTCGATGCGCAGGGCATCGTTGAACCCCAGAATCTGCCCGCCGGCGCGGTTGTAAATGCTGTAGTTGCGCGCCTGGGTCAGATCACCGCTGCTGTCGATCGCCCTGCCACCTGTGGAAACAATCTTCCCCGCGTTATCAATCACCACACCCACGCCTGCGGTACCGTCCTTGAGGCTGACAGCCTTGCCGGCATTGGTAATGCTCCCCGGCGCCGAAATCGTCAAAGTATCCGCACCACCCAGGGTTTGCGCGGTGGTCGTGGCGGTATCGATCTGCACGGTTTTGTAGGGTGCAGCCATGGCGCTGGTGCTGGTCAACAAGGCAATGACCAAGGCCAGTCGCTGGGGGGAGAAGGGCATTTTTGACGTCCGTTTGTTATAAGCGGGGCGTCCTGTATAGCGGTTGGTTTTTACAGATTGATGTACGAGAAGGGAAAATGCTTGGATCTGCATTGTTTTGCATATGCGAGCGGGGAATCGCGTTTAATCTGCATTTTAATGCGTTTCATCAACCTGATATGAATGATGAAATGCACTATATTGCGTGTCATGCACCGAATTAATCGCGAAAAATGCATTTAAATGCAGGTGATAGTGAATGTATAACCTGACCTTGCAAATATTCACTGCCGGAAAATGGGACGACGCTTTGGTCCTGAGCTTCGATAATCCTGAAAAAGGTTTCGAAAGCCGGTGCAGTTATGGCTATGAAACGACTTATCTCATGGAAAACCATGAAGCCATAGGCAGCCCGTTTTCCAAGGCGGTGAGTGCGGCATTCCCATTGAACTGGGAAAGTCAGCGATCCGATGCGCCAGCATTCGTGTATGACATTGCCCCAGCCGGAGCGGCGAAAAGGTTTCTGCTCAAACATATCGGGCAAGACAAACCCGCGGATATCAGTGCCGATCTCTACTTGTTGGGCAGAAGTACTCCCGCTCCAATTGGCAACATGCGAATCAAGGAATCTGCCCAGGCCGTGTATGAGCGCAGGCCTATGGGGTTTGAGCGCCAGGATGTCATCAACCGCGACAATCGGTTCCTGGAGTATGCCTATGAACTTGGCGCTGCGATTGGAGGCGCAACAGGCGCGGGAGGCGAAGCCCCGAAGCTGTTATTGAGCGAGGACAAGGCGGGCGATTTGTATCCGGATGCAGTACTTGATGACGCAGCGGTCAACCAACACTGGTTTGTAAAGTTCGCCCGCAACAAAGGCAATCAGACGGATCAGGACATCCTCAGAAGCGAGTATCACTACTACAAGGCGCTCCAGACTCTTCAGATCGAAACAATAGATACGCAAGGGTTGGCATTGGAGGAAGCGACCAAACCAAGCTTGTGGATGCATCGATTTGACCGTCGGGTAACCGAAGCAGGCGTCGAGCGTTTGGCTGTGGAGTCCATCTATTCATTGGCAAGCGTGACGACACCTGGCAGCGCGATGAATCATATGAGTGTCATCCGCATGCTTGCCCGGCTCTGGCGTGAAGCGGGACAGGCGGATCAGATTCCAGATCTGGTTGCCGATTACCTGCGCCGGGATCTGATCAACAAAATCCTTGGTAACTCGGATAACCATGGCCGTAATACAGCGATCATTCGCGGTGCGGATTCGTTTCGCCTGGCGCCGATCTATGACCTGGCCCCCATGGTGATGGATGACGAAGGTGTGACACGCACCACCAAGTGGCCAAGAGAGCTGGAGCGAGCCGGGGATGTTGATTGGCGTGGGGTCTGTCGTGCACTGGCTGATATTGCGGACCCTGATGATCCATTGGCAGCGCTGGCTGATGCGCCTGATTGTTTCGAGCGACTGCGTCAGGATGCGCAGCGCCTCGCGGCATTTCCCGACATCTTGAGCGCCAGCGGATTACCCGACGTGACGATGAATCACCCGCGAATCGCTTTGAAGAACCTGGAGCAACGTTTGAAAGAGTGGGATCTGAAATGAGCATGACCGTCGCCGAGCGTACGCAGCTCATAGAGGACATACGAGAAGGGCTTGCTCAGGGTTCGCTTGAGATTGGTGAAGCGGTCCGACGCCTGCGGGTCGAGGTCACCGGCTTGCACCAGACCCAGTTCGCCAAGATGTGCAAAATCTCGGTACGCACACTGGTGCACATTGAGCACGGGGAGGGGAATCAGACGTTGAAGTCGTTGAACGCGGTTTTTCGACCGTTCGGGATGAAGATGGGCGTTGTGCGGATTCGGCGGGATGTGGGCTGAAATCGTGAACTGAAGATCGAAAGATCGCAGCCTGCGGCAGCTCCTACACAGGGTTCCTGTAAGAGCTGCCGCAGGCTGCGATCTTTTGCTTTCAGGCGGTCAGCCGCGGCAGTCGGCCAGACCTTTCAATTGTCCGGTTTCGGTCTGGTTTTCGTCGCTCAGCCACTTCTCGAACCCAGCCGCAACGGCCGGCCACTCCGAGTCGAGGATCGAGTACCACGCGGTATCGCGGTTCTGGCCCTTGACCACCATGTGCTGGCGGAATACGCCTTCGAAGCTGAAACCCAGACGCTCGGCGGCGTACTTGGAGCGGGCGTTGGCGTTGTTGCATTTCCATTCCAGGCGGCGGTTGCCCAGGGCGAAGGATTCCTTGGCCAGGAGGTAGATCGCCTCGGTGCTTTTCGGCGAGCGCTGCATGGGGGCGCCGAAGGTGACGTGGCCGATTTCGATGCGGCCCTGGGCCGGGACGATGGACATCAGGCTGAGGATGCCTTGCACTTCACCGCTGGCGCGGTCGATCACGCTGAAGAAGTACGGGTCGCTGTGGGCCGCGTGGTTGTTCAGCCAGTCGTTGAAGGCGCTGCGTTCCGGGAACGGGCCGTAAGGCAGATAGTCCCAGAGTTTCGGGTCGGCGCCGGGGCCTTGCAGGGCTTTGAAAAGATCGTCGCCGTGACGCGCCGGGTCGAGTTTTTCCAGGCGGATGAAGCGCCCTTCGAGGGTTTGCACCGATGGTGGCTGAACGCCTTTCCAGTCGGCAAGTGAAGTCGGCATGGTGTTCTCCTTGAACCTTAAATGGCCTTGCGAAACTGGATGAAACCGGGACGTTCGGCGATGCGCTCGTAGAGCTGGATCGCGGTGGCGTTGGTTTCGTGGGTCAACCAGTGAACCTTGTTGCAACCATCGGCCCTGGCCGTGGCGTAGACGAATTCGATCAGCTTGCGACCGACGCCGGTGCCGCGGGTTTCGGGTGCCACCAGCAAGTCTTGCAGATAGCAGGAGTTTTCGATGGCCCAATTGGAACGATGGTAGATGAAATGCACCATGCCCACCGCTTTGCCGTCGGCCCAGGCCAGGGCGGCGTGGGTCGGCTCGTTCGGGTCGAGTATGCGCTGCCAGGTGCTTTGGGTGACAGCCTCGGGCAATTCGGTCTTGTAGAAACGCAGGTAGGCCTGCCACAGCGGCAGCCAGGCGGCGTGGTCATCGGCGCTGACCTGGCGAATGTCGATCTGACTCATGGTTTTTCCTTAACGCATCAAGTGGGCGAGGGCCTGGTCCTGCGTATCGGAGCTGACAGCGAGCCCCTCGCGCACGCCGGCGATGTCTTCAGCATTGCGGTTCTGACTGAGCTTGCGCTTGCCTTCCAGGCGCTGGATCGGCAGGGCAAAACCCACAATGGCCTTGAGCATGCCGTCGATGTAGTCGACCGGTGCATCGGCGACTTTCCATGGCTGGGCGCGGGAAGCTTCGTGGCGATCGGTCAGGGCGCTGACCAGCGTCAGCAGGCGGTCGGCATCGGTGAACACTTCGGCGCTTCCATAGGCGTGAACGGCGACGTAGTTCCAGGTCGGTACGACTTTGCCGTGTTCGGCTTTGCTCGGGTAGAAACCTGGGCTGACGTAGGCGTCGGCCCCGGCAAAGATCACCAGCGCTTCGGCCCCGTTCTGCAGTTCTTTCCACTGCGGATTGGCCTTGGCGAAGTGGCCGTACAGGGTTCCGTTCGGGCCCTGGTCGGGGTTGAACAGCATCGGCAGATGGCTGGCTTGCAGGCCATGTTCGCCATGGGTTACCACCATGGCGAGGCGGGTGCCGAGTATCTGCTGGTGCAGTTCATGCAAATCGTCGATGGCAAAATTTCGTGGCGTGTACATGGAGATTTCCCTTGGCGGATGTCTGCATCCTAGGCAGGCTATTGGTCCGTTGTAAGAGCCATTAACGACCAATTTCATAGGTCCATTGAAATTAAAAGCGAGCCGCTTTCCCTGCCATTCAATCCCGCGGGCATCGAACTCGATCGCCGTAAGGGCTTGAGTCGACAGCTCTATCAGGCGCTGCGATTGCGGGTGCTTGACGGCAGGCTGGCCAGCGGCACGCGGCTGCCGGCCAGCCGGGATCTGGCGGCGGCGCTGGCGATTTCCCGCAACAGCGTGGTGCGCGCCTACGATCAGCTCTACGCCGAAGGTTTCATCGAGGGGCGGGTGGGCGATGGGACTTATGTGGCACAACTGCCCCAAGCGGGAACACTTTCATCAAAGATATCCACAAAAGTATCCACAGGGTTTTCAACAGGCTTACCCACAGCCTTATCCACAAAATCGCCTGATTTACCTGGGATTTCATCCAGTAAAGTTATCCACAGTGGTGTTTTGCAGCGCCTGGAAAACAACCATTTGCCGCGTCCACCGAGCGGTCCGCCGAGGGCTTTTCGGGTCGGCGTACCGGCGTTCGATCTGTTCCCGTTCGACGTCTGGGCCAAGCTGAACGCGGCTTTCTGGCGCAAACCGGATCTGCGCCAGCTGTGCTACGGCGATCCGGCGGGCGATGAGCGATTGCGCGGGCTCATTGCTGCTTATTTGCGCAGTTCACGTGGAATGCAGTGCACGGCTGAGCAAATAGTGATCACCAGTGGTGCGCAACAGGGCATCAGCCTTTGTGCACAGTTGTTGGTGGAGCCTGGCGATGGGGTGGCGATTGAAAATCCGGGGTATCGGGCGGCCGGTCATGCCTTCGCTGTGGCCGGGGCACGAATGCATGGTGTGGCGGTGGATAGCGAGGGCATCGATTGCACCCAATTGGCGGCGATCAACGACTGTCGTCTGGCGTATGTCACCCCGTCGCACCAGTACCCGACCGGTGTGGTCATGAGCCTGGCGCGACGCCTGGAACTGCTGGCCTGGGCCGAGCGCAACCAGGGCTGGATCGTCGAGGACGATTACGATGGCGAGTACCGCTACACCGGCGCGCCGCTGGCACCGTTGGCAGCGCTGGATCGGCAGGGGCGAGTGTTGTACGTCGGGACGTTCGGCAAGGTTGCCTTCCCGGCGTTGCGCCTGGGGTATCTGGTGTTGCCGCCGGGGCTGGTGGATGCGTTTTCGCGGCGGCGCGCGGTGGATGTGCGGCATTCGGAAGTGAGCACCCAGGTTGTGATGGCCGAGTTCATGGCGGCCGGGCATTTCCAGCGGCACATTCGCCGGATGCGCCGTGCGGCGTTGAGTCGGCGTAACACGTTGCTGGCGGGTTGGCCTCGGGATATTGCCGGGGTTGGTGGTTTGCCGAGTGTTGCGGCGGGGCTGCATTTGACGGTACCCGTTGAGACGCTGGCCCGCGAGCAGGAGCTGGTTGAAAGTGCTGCGCGGGTTGATGTCGAGATCAATGGGTTGAGCAGTTATTGGTTGCCGGATTCGCGTACACCGCTGGACCAGCGGGCGGGGCTGGTCCTGGGGTTTGCGGCGGTGCCGGAGGCTGATATTCGGGCTGCGTTGGGGCGGTTGGATAAGGCTTGGCGCTGATAGCCGGCGTTACACGCACCTGTGGCGAGGGGGTAAACCCCCTCGCCACAGGTTATGTGTTCAGCCAAAGATTGCGGGGTCAGGTTTTTGAGGTGGAAGGTTTGGGCGCAGAAAGGAACAACGCCTTCGCCAACTGCGGACTGATTTCACTGCGATAGATCGCAATCAGCTCGCTGTTCGACGTCGCTGTCCTCAGGTCAAACCCACCGCCCAGTTTGCGCTGCGAAGCCGTTTTCAGGTGCGCCGCGGTGTAGCCATCGGCCGGTGTGTCGGGTTTGGGATAGTGGAAGTGCGCATACCAAAGCACATGATCCTTACCGTCACCACGCTCGCGAATCTCGTATTCCTCGAGATAATCCTTGCGTAGCCCCTTCAGCCGATTCCGCCCCGGCACCTTCACGATCTCCACCAGGCCCTTGTCATGCAGCCATTGCACGCGTGCGGCGGTGGGTGGCTGTCGCTTGGTCATGCTGATTCGGGTCTGGCGACCCTTTTCGTACAGGTTGGCAGCGCTTTCATTGAGCTGTTTGGCCAGGTCGACCGCGGACACCTGGCCGCCGTCGGTGGCGTTCAGGTCGGTGAGGGCCTTTTCGATCCCGTCGGCCGCTTGCGTCATCCGATGGGCCTGCTGATTGAACATCTCCTCGATTTCCACCGGGATACGCCCTGGCTGATTGGCGTGGGCTTCGGTGCGACGAGTAAAAGCCTGCAATTGATCGAACAGGATCTGACCCTGCTGAATGCTCAGATCGAGAGTGGGGCGTGCAGGCGGCGGGGTCTGAGCCGATACATGTTCAAGCCAGTTGCCCGGCGATTTTTCGTGAAAGGTCGCGATGACTTTGCCGGTCAGCGGCGATGTCACGTCGAACAGATCGATCTCCTCACCCGCCGCTCGCTGGCGCGGGGTGCCGACCACGGTGCCCTTGTAACGCGTCTTGATGATGCGCTTGCGCGGCGCCGCAGGTCGCGACGGTCCTGGTGTCGGCACCAGCAATCTGCGCTCGTGCAACAGGCTTGCGAGTTGCCGGGTGGTTGGTTCGTTGAAAGCTTTGATCCGCTCGCGCATCTGTTCCAGCTGATCGCTCAGCAGCGCCTCGGGGAATTCGTCGGCGAGGTCGGCGATACGCTGGTCGAGGTTGGCAAACTGCTCCAGCAGGTCGTTGATGCCGTCGATGCGTTCGAGCAGCGGGATGTCGTCCCCGGTCTCCAGGTCCTTGTAGGACTCGACGGTCAGACTGATATCTTCGACCACACTTTCCATGGCCTGCCGCGCCGCCGCCATGTCGCCCGTCGCGCTTTCGTTGAGGCAAAGCTCCTGGGCGATGCTGATCTGGAACAGTTTCAGATCCGGCAGTTTGAACCTCGGCATGTGCGCCGCGTAGCTCCGGGCGACTTCGCTGGCTTCCTTGCCCAGCCGGGTCAGCTCATCGATTCGGCTGCGGGCAAACTCGATCCTGTCGATAAAGCCCTGCGCCATGTCACTGGTGAGTTGATGCAGCTCGCGCGGTGTTTGCGTGCTGTCGACCTGTTTGTGATCCAGCAGTGCAAGGGATTGGCGCATAAGGTCTTCAAAACTCTTTTCCTGCCAGGCAAACCATTTCTGGGTGTGCGACAGATGGCATTCAAGGCAACTGACCAGGACCTGGCGGTAATTCTGGATGGGATCGAGGGCATTGAAGGCTTTAAGTTGATCGATGTAGCTGCCGTAGGCCTTCACTTGTGAATCCAGAGTTTCGATCAGGGCCGCATGATCGGCCTCGGTGGCCGTTTTTTGTGCCTCTACCAACTCTTTCTCAAGCTCGTATTTTCGGGCGTCGAATGCCTCCAGCTTTTCCCTCAAATCGGCCTTGCGCTGCTGGTTCTGGCGCATCAGTTCCTGGCGACGACCGCCGCCACGCAAGCGAAGGCGCATGTCGACAAACCATTCGCCCTTGGCGTTATGAACCAACAGAGGACCTTTGGCTGGCGGGGTTTTGCGTGAGTCGATGATCTGCACGTCATCGTTTTCGTTGAGTGCGACTTCGAACCAGCGTTGACCGACTTTCGCGTACCACCTGTGATCGAGCCCGCGCAGATGCTGGTAGGGGCCGGCGTTCAGCGCAGGGGCTTTCAGGCCGGCGGGTTCGCTGATGCTCAGTTCATCGAGCACCGCCCCGAGGCCCTTGTCGGTCAAGGTGCCGAAGGCATGTATGGGCATTTGATGGCTGGCCGGTGGCTGGCTTGATTGCATGTCCTGCAGGCGTGTCACGGTCGGCTTCGCAGCGGGCAGCTTCTGGGGATCGGGGCGTGCGGGCGGGGCTTTCTCGACAGGTTGGGTGGAGGTTTCGCGGCGAGCGGCGGCCTGATGGGCGAGCACCATGCCGAGCGTCAGCAGCAGATCGGTCATGGCGGACCAGGCGCCCTGGCTGTCGTCGTTTTCCTTCGCGTCGGTGGCCTGCTGCAGGTCGTCCATCACTTGCCAGATCCACGCAGCCGTCCCGACCGTGCGCCCCAGGAAAGGCAGCGCGCCATTGAACAGCATCCACGCGCCTTGCTTGAGCGTTGCCCAACGGGCTTCGGCGTTGGAGACCGATTGGCGGTCGGCCAAAGTGACCATCGCATCGGCATTCGCCTTGAACAGGGCGGCAAAGGTTTCACCTTCCAGCGCCTTCGTACCGAATGTCACGTTCGCCATCTTGCCCAGCAACGAAGTGGGCTCCACCAGCCATTGCCCGAGTGTCCAGACTGACGGCAATTCACCTGGGAAAGCGTACTGCGAGTAGTTGAAACGCACGGCGTCCGGCAGCCAGGCCAGGACCGACTGGCGCAGCGTCTTGTGGTGCTTGATCGCGTACAGCAGGTTCGCTTCGCCGGGAAATTGCAGCAGCGGATGCTCGAGCAGTGGCCGATACAGCAGGCAGGGTCCCTTGGTTGCGTCCCGTGGCCCGATCACGAACATGTTGGCCACCGTGTCTGCCGTGCTTTCGCTGCCGCCCCCATGAATGAACGCAAGCGGGCGAATGATGATTTCCAGGCCGTCCGCATGACGATCCTCAGGATTGTCCTGCAACACCGCCAGGATGTACTGATAGCCGCGCTCGTCGATGTTGGCCTCGCCGCGGATCTTGTATTGCAGCGCTTGCAGCGGCAGCTGGATGCGCAGGTGACGACTGAAGAGCTTTTGCCTGCGCGACGTTTCCTGTGGATCGGCGAGCAGTTTGGCCTTGATCAGTGCCGGGTATTTCGCGCCGATGTTCACCTTGGTGACGAGCTTCTCCAGGTAGCTGACCGTCATCCAGCTTGGCGTGACAGCACCGTTTTTGTACTGCACCGTCTTGTTGCCCAGGGGGAGGGCGATCAGGTTTTGCAGCGCAAGATCCGCCAGTGAAAGCCTGAGGGTCTGGGTCCTGCCGGGCACGATGAAGGTCCCGAGCACGACCAGGCTGGTGACACGGATTTCGACGTCCTCAAGCTTCAATGTTGATGCCTGGGGATAGTCCTTGATCATCTGCTCGCGCAGTTTGCGCAGGGCAAATTCCGGCAGGGCCGGGATATCGTCGAGGAAGGTTTTGCCGGCGTCCTGTTCGCGCAGATTGGCGATGTCCATCAAGTGACGACTGTAGCGGGTGAGGTCTGCTGGTGAGGCGTTTTTCAGCCAGTCCGGCAGCAGGGTCCGGACTCTGTTGAAGCGGGATGATGGCGGCTGATTCTGATTCGTGAAATTTCTTGAGGAAGCGTTGACGGGAGGCGAACTGCTTTGCGCCGAATTCAAATCGCCGATGGCTTCGGTCTCCAGTGCAATCAAGGCGCAGGTCTGATGGTGAAAGAAGTTGCCGTCGGGCTCGTACAGACGCCACTGCAGGTTTTCCCGGGCGGGCAGTTTTTCGCCCAGCGCATCCACGGAGTCGTAACGCTTGAACCCTTCGATGATCGAGTGCGTGAGTACGAACGTGCGCTTGCCGAGCGTCCCCACCAGCACCGCGACATCCAGTATCCACGCGTGCGTGCTCGCGGCGCCTTCGACCCTGTCGATGTCGATCAGGCAGGCCTTGGTCTGGTACTTGTCCCGTGTGCGCCGCGTTTCGCGGTCCGGTTGTTCGAACACCGCGCGGGCAATGGCTTTTTCGTCCTCGCTCCAATCCAGTGTCGGGTCGAGTTTCCAGATGCCTTGCAGTGATTGCGAGAGTTGATGCCAGCGCGGGGTCGAGGGGGTCGTCTGCTGGTTCCAGTAATCGAGCTGTTGTTGCTGATAGGCATTGAACAGCAGTGGGGCGAGTGAATTGATCAGGCAGCCGATGGCATCGATTTTCACCGCCAGCTGAGCCTGCGAATCGTCGCCCGGATGCAGCGTCAGAAAGTGTTCGCCGTCGATGTAATTCACCACCGATCTGGAATAGGCGAGTTTCACCAATACATTGGCGAGGGATTCGTACAGGTATTTGCCGGGCGTGACGCGATCATCGGCGATGACCCAGGTCGGGGTGACCACCGTGGCGAGCGTCGGATCGATCTTCAGATGCGGATACAGCGCTTCAAGCGCAGGCCCGAGAAACTTCGCGGCGACCTCGGTGATGGAAGGGCCGGTGACCAGCTCGGTCAGTAAATCCAGTTCTTTCTGGTGGGTGGTTTCGGACATGGTCGTCTCCTGACTTTACGGGCTGCTGTGGAGGACGCAGCGCGGGGTCGGGGACGTTATCGGGCAGTTGCGAGGGGCTCGCGGTAGATAGATATGGCGGGCAGAAAAACTACGTCATCTAAGGCAAACACAAACCTGTGGCGGGGGGCTTTTGTGGCGAGGGGGCTTGCCCCCGTTGG
>NZ_JAIQWX010000127.1 GCF_020164475.1 Pseudomonas sp. REP124
TCGCGGGCAAGCCCGCTCCCACAGGATCATAAGAACGCAGGTTAGGCGGTGGCGGTTTCCATCACAGCGCGATCACGACTCAACAACCCCTGCACCGATCGCTCATTGGCCAACCCCAGAATGTTTAACCAACCCAGTGAGATCCCCTTTACTGGGTTGGTCCATTGGTCTGGCGAATCACCCGTCCCACTTCCACCTGGATGGCATAGGCCGGCGCCTCCACCGCGTTGAAGTCCTGGGTGTAGCGCTGGGCAAAACCCTCCACGCCCCATTCCTGATACTGCTGCACATGCTTGAGCTCGTGCGCCCAGAGCGCAACGTTGTGCTCGGCGTCCTTGGCGTCGCGAAAGATGATGATGTCCACCAGTGTCACCGCGCCCACATCGGGGTTCTGCAGCATGGCCGTGGCGGCGCTGAACTGGCCGTTGTCGCTGACCTTGTAGAGCGCAGCGTCCAGGACACTCGGGGCGTACCAGCGCAGCAGTTGTTCGCGAATCGGCTCCGGGATCGGTTGGGTGCCGGCCATCGCCGCTTCGGCGCGGGATTGGGTCAGCCACAAGGCTAGGGCCGGCCCGGCGATCTGGTAGATATCGGCGGGCACTGTCAAAAGGCCGAGATCGGGGAAGCAGATGCATTCATCCAGGCAGATCTGTTTCTGGCCGGATGGGCAGGCGGTTTCCTGAGCGCTGACTTCGAGGCTCAGGCAAAGGAAAAGCAGCGCCAGCAGGCGTGCGGCAAGTCGTGGCATCAAGGCTCCACTGATCGGGATGGATCGCGGGTTGGTTCTGTTCGCCAGCGCTTGCGCGCATGAACGTACGCGGCCAGGTCGTTGTACCCCAGCTGTGCGGCGATTTGCGTGCGGCTGTTGCCTTGCAGTTCCAGGTACTGTTCAAGTTCCGCGCGCACCCGGTCGAGCAGTTCGCGAAAAGTCATGCCTTCTTCCTCCAGACGCCGCCGCAAGGTGCGCGGACTCTGAGCCAGTTCCTGCGCCTGAAGCTCCAGGGTGACGGCCTGGCCGGCGATAAGACTCTGGCGAATCCCCTGCGCCACCCTGCCCGCCCAGCCGCTGAGTTGTTGCTGTTGCGACAGCCGACGATCCAGTTCCTGACACAGCACTTCCATCATCCCGGCGTTGTGAGTTTGCAGTGGGATCGCGAGGCTGGTTCGGTCGAAATACACGCGGTTGTAGCCGCAGTCGAACTGCACGTTGTCGCCGAACCATTGCCGGTATTCGGCGTGATAGGCCGGGCGCGGGTGAGCAAAACAGGCGCGCACCGGCATCAGCGCCATGTCGGCGCCGATGCGCAATACGCTCAGGGACATTACCGAATAGTGCTCGACGACATAGCGCGCCAGCGTTGCCGGTGCGTCGATGCGGATCTCCACGCCCAGGCAATCGCCGTCCTCGACCAGCACGACGCTGTCCATGTCCGAAGCCAGTCTGGCGTAGCGCGCCCAGAACTGGATCGCCTCTTCAAGATTGGCGCTGAACAGGCAGGCATGGGCCAGCACGTGCCAATCCTGGCGACTGAAATGCGAGAACAGATGCAGGCCGATCGCCGGATCGTGAGCGGCGGCCTTGGCCCAGAGTTGCTCCAGGGCGACCATGCTGTAGTTGCTGCGTTCCTGCAGCGTGCGGTTTTGCAGATAGCGCTCCAGCACCCGGCCCAGCGGGCCGCGGTGAAAGCGCTCGGGCGAAGGGTTGACCGCTTTTCGGGTGATTCTGTCCGTTTTGCACATATCGCGTGGTTGGCCCATGGTTTCTTATTGGTTGGCATCGCCATTATCGGCCGCAACCAGAGAGTGCCATGAATACAACAACAATAATCACCAGCAGTCCGATCCCGATCATCATCGCCATCCTGATTGGCTTCATCGTCCTCGAAATCGCCTGCTCCTGCTTCACCCAGCCCCGTGGACAGCGGCGGGACGCGATCATCGAAATCGTCGGATCAAGTCTTTTGATGCTGGTAACCCTGCCGCTGGTGACCTGGCTCACCAAAGTCTTGCTGGAGCACTTCGCACCGCAGCTCAAGGACAGTCTCGTCGGTTTGCATTGGCTGCTCGGCCTCGGTCTGTTTCTGGTGCTAGATGATATGACTCAGTACTGGTGGCATCGCCTGAGCCACAAGGTGCCGTTCCTGTATTCGCTGCACCGGGCGCACCATTCGGCGCCTTACATGAGCATCCGCATCGTCTACCGCAACAACAGCTTTTATTACCTGCTGATGCCCGGTTTGTGGTTCTCCGGGGTGTTGCTCTACATGGGCTTGGCGCAGGTGTACTTCGGTTACCTGATTGTGAAGATGCTGGTGATTTTCGGAGCCCATAGCAGTGTGCCGTGGGATGAAAAACTCTATCGAATCCCGGTGCTGCGTCCACTGATGTGGCTGCTGGAGCGGACCATTTCCACGCCTGCTACCCATTCGGCGCACCATGGGCTGAATGCTGATGACGGTGTGACGAACTACAAAGGCAATTTCGGCAACCTGCTGTTTTTCTGGGACGTGTTGTTCGGCTCGGCGAAGATCACCCGCCGGCGTCCGGAGCATTACGGGATCGAGGATATGAAACCTGTGAGTTGGCAGGAGGAGTTGTTCTGGCCGTTGGCGCGGGGCAAGCGAGTTCAAACGGAGCGTTCGTCGAATCAGGAGTTGGCCAAATGAATATCGTGCTTGTTGCAGGTTCCAGTCAGGTGGATAGCCAATCGGCCAAGGTTGCCGGGTATCTTGCGGGGCGTTTGCAGGCACTGGGGTTGTGCGTGTTGCCCAAGGTGATCGACCTGGGTGTTGCGCCCCTGCCCTTGTGGCCGGCGGAAGATGTGAATGGGATCTGGGCGGATCACAGTGCGTTGCTGCGCGAGGCCGACGGGCTGGTGGTGATTACGCCGGAGTGGCATGGGATGGCGTGTCCAGCGTTGAAGAATCTGTTTGTGCATGCGGGGCATCGGGAGCTGGGGCACAAGCCGGCGTTGCTGGTGGGTGTTTCATCTGGTCAGGGCGGCGCCTATCCGCTGTCCGAGTTGCGGGCGTCGAGCTACAAGAATTGCCGGATTTGTTATCTGCCTGAGCAGTTGATTGTGCGGCAGGTGGAGTCTGTGATGAACGGGCCTGATAGCGCTGGAGCTGAAGACCTGCGCATCCGCGGGCGTGCTGATTGGTCGCTGCAGGTGCTCGCCGAATATGCCCGGGCGCTTGGGGGGATGAATGAGCGGATCAGTCACGACAATCCTGAGTTTGCGAACGGCATGTAGATGCATTAGGCGACGAGGACATTGTGGCGAGGGGGCTTGCCCCCGTTGGACTGCGCAGCAGTCCCATCTTTTTGGGGCCGCTTCGCGCCCCAACAGGGGCAAGCCCCTCGCCACAGGCTGGCTGTCTGAATGCCCGCGGTGTCTGGGCATTCATCGCGAGCAGGCTCGCTCCCACAAGGGGGATCTGGTGACCACAAGTATTGTGATCACTGAAGATCAAAAACTGTGGGAGCGAGCCTGCTCGCGATGGTTTTTCAGCCAACAAATTTTCTGTTGGATGTACCGGCCTCTTCGCGGGCAAGCCTCGCTCCTACAGGGTTTTGTGCCAGCCCGACTGATTTGTGATCACCACAACCCCTGTAGGAGCGAGGCTTGCCCGCGAATGGTGGTAACCGATGACGCGGCCGGTCAGGCGGTTTTGCGATCATCCGGCAGCCCCCAGTAGATGAGGCCTGCGCAAATCACACAGAACGGCGCCAAAGCCAACATCCCCATGTAGGTATTGCCGCTCACATCATTGATGTACCCCACCAACAACGGCGCCACCATGCCGCTGAGCTGGCCAACGGTGTTGACCGCAGCGATCCCGCCCGCAATGGCCAACCCGGTAAACGCCTGCTGCGGGATCGTCCAGAAGATCGGAATGGCAATGAACACACCGGCGGTCGCCAGCACCAGAAACGATGTCAGCAGCACATAGTGATCATTGAAGTAGCACGCCGCGAAGTAACCCACCCCACCAACCATCATGCACAGCCACAGATACTTGCGCCGCTCTCCGGTGGCATCCGAGCGCCGCGTGACGTAGATCATGCCGATGGCCGCCACCAGATAAGGTAGCGCCGTCAGGAACCCCACCGTCAGCTCGCTTTTGATCCCCGACGCACTGATCAGATGCGGCATCCAGAAATTGAGCCCGTAGCCGGTGAGCTTGATCATGAAATAGATCACCGAGAGCACCGCCACCTGCCGGGTGAAGATCACCTTGAACAGCGACGACTGGATTGGTTTGTTCACCTTTTTGTCGTTATCCAGATTGCGCTGCAGCAAATCCTTTTCACCCTGGGTCAGCCACTTGGCCGACTGGATATCCCGGTCGAGCTTGAACAGCACGATCACGCCCAACAGGCTGCAAGGCAACCCGGACAGCACGAACAACCAGTGCCAGCCGGCCAGCCCGAGAAAACCGTTCATGTATTCCAGGATCATCCCCGACACCGGCGCGCCCAGTACGCCGGCCAGCGGGATCGACAGGAACCATAGGCCGTTCATGCTCGCCAGGTTCTTCTTGGGAAACCAGCAGGCCAGGTAGAACAGCAGCGCCGGCCCGAAACCCGCCTCCATCACACCGATCAGAAAGCGCAGGAAGTACAGGGTGTACTCGTTGTAGGCAAACACCAACGCCGCGGTCGCCAGCCCCCAGGACACCATGATCCGGCAGATCCAGCTGGGCGCGCCGTAGCGCTTGAGGCCATAGCTGCTGGGCACTTCGAACAGCACGTAGCCAAAAAAGAAAATGCTCGCGGCAAAACCATAGGCGGCATCCGACAGCCCGAGCTCGGCCTGCATCTGGGTCTTGGCGAAGCTGATATTGATACGGTCGAAATAGGAAAACAGAAAACACACGATGGTCAGCGGCAGAATCCGCCAGGCGATACGCCGGTACAGCAGGAGTTCATCGATACCGGCGGTATCGATCGCAGCGCCTTGAATTGCAGTAGCCATGTCATTTCTCCGTAATTGTATTTGTTGGAGATCATTCATTCCGGCGCCACTGGCGACCGGCTATAGCATCAGGAAATCTTCAGCGTGCGAGTTACCTTGGACCCTCCGAAGCGCCCGGTAACTCAATGCGACTGAGCAGCACCCCGTCAGGGTCGGCATACAGCCAGTCGCCGGGAAACACATCGACACCGCGAATCGTCAGCACCTCTTGAACGATGCCGCCGCTCTCGTTGTTCGAGCGAGCCGGCCAGCACCCGGTGGCGAAGATGCCCAATTGCGTTTGCGCAAGCTGTGCCGAGTCGCGCACATTGCCGTTGATCAGCACACCGGCCCAGCCATTTTTCAGCGCCAGGGCCGCCAGGTTGTCGCCCAGCAGCGCCAGGGGATTGAGTCCCGCATCGATCACCAGCACCCGACCTTCGCCGTTGCCTGCCAGCAGCGTTCGAATCTCGCCATTGCAGCCATGGGCCTGGAGCGTGACGACCGGCCCCTGAAAACGCTGAAGTGCGCCGTACCGGCACCAGTCACCCGGCAATACCCGCAGGTCGCCCTCGATGAGCAGCGCTGAGTGCCGATCACACAGATCAGAGGTCGACAGGTTCATCTCAAACCACCTCCTGGCGGGCCGACTCACGCAATTCTTCAAAACTGCCCAGGCGTCCAAGCAGCGCGCTGGCCGCGACGGTATAGGGACTGGCGAGCCAGACCTGCCCCGGTCCGGATCGGCCGGGGAAGTTGCGGTTGATCGCGCTGACCGTCACCTGATCGGCCCGGGTCGACGAGCCCGGCCCGCAGTTGGCGCAAGCCCCGCAACCCGGCATGATCAACTCGACGCCCAGACGCTCGAAGGTCTTCAGGTAACCCTGTTCGATGCAGTAATCGCGAACGGCCAGGGTGCCGAATTGCAGATAAAGCCGGGTGTGCTCGGCGATGGTCAAACCATGCTCCACACCCCACGCCAGCACTTCGTGGTAGTAATCGAAGTCTTCGCGCTTGCCGGCGGTGCAGGAACCGCCATAGGCAATGTCCACCGAGACCTGTTGATCCAGCTCTGCCAACGCAACGCCATTGCCGGGATCTCCGGGCGCTGCCACCAGAGGCGTCAGACGCGAGCAGTCGATGGAAAACTGCTGTTTATATTCGGCGCCTTCATCACTGAACAGCCAGTCCTCCAGCACGATCTCCACGCCGCGTCGCTCACGGATGAAATCGACGGTCTTCTGGTCCGGCTGGACGATGCCGGTGAAACCACCCAGCTCGGCGACCATGTTGGTCAGCGTCGCCCGCTCATCAATGGACATGGCCCGCACCGCCTCGCCGCTGTACTCGAACACCGCGCCAATGGCGTTGCCCTGGCGGATCGACTCGTTGCGCAGCAGTTCCAGCACCACGTCCTTGGCGGTAACCCCGGGCTTGAGCCGACCGCTGAGTTCGACCCGAATGATCTCGGGCATACGGCAACGGATGTAACCGGTGGCCCAGCTGTTAGCGATGTCGGTGGCGCCGGCTCCGAACGCCAGGCAACCGAGGGCGCCGGAATGCGGCGAATGGGAATCGGTGCCCACCACCACCTGACCCGGCAGCGCGTGCTTTTCGGTCATCAGGGCGTGGCAGATGCCTTCAGAACCGCTGCTGTCCTTCAACGCGCCATGGGCAACCACCGGGTAACGGCGGACGAATTCGTCATGGGCCGAGGCCAGCCCGCCGACGGCGGCGAGCAGGTTGTCGCGCACGTGGGGGAAGCTCTGGTTGGCGAGAATCAGGTGATCCTGGAAGGCGATGATTTCCTGGGGGCGCACCAGATTCACCGTCTCACCGAACGCCTCGTGCATGAAGTGCGCGCACATGCCGGTGAAGTAGTCATGGCTGAAGCGCCAGTCGGCGGAAATGAACAGGCCATCGCCCCGCGCCACCGGGCCCTGGCTGATGCGCCGACGCTCGATGATCTTTTCCACCAGGGTCAGCGGACGATCACGGGGAATCGGATTGAAGACCTTTTCGTCTCGTGGTGGTAATTCAGCTTTGCTGTAAGGCAGCAGACCGCCCGCACGAATCACCGCTTGCGTAACCGCGTCACGCCCGACGAGAAACTCCTCGATATCGATGGCTTCGCCTGCGCGAATCCGCTCGATCAGACCGAAATCGGTCGAGGTATAGATGCCGATGTTGTCGCAATTCTGGCGATAGATCCGCTCGAAACTCTCGGCGATGATCAGGCGAATCCCCGCGGACTTCTCTGCCAGCGGGCTAGACTCGCGGGACGAACCCTTGCCATAACGCTTGCCGGCCACGGTGATCTGGAAGCCGCCGTTCTTCACCGCAAAATTGCCGATCGGCAGCACGCCCTGGGTCTTGAAGCCCACATAAGGGAACTCACCCAGGCGATGGTCGTAGGTCATCATGATGACCACCGGGGTGATTTCGTCGGTGGAAATATTGTCGCGAAGCGGCAAGGCCTCTGCCGTGGTCAAGTCGCGTCCCTGCAGTTGAGCTTTCACAGCTTCACTGCTGTCGGACAGGAACAGGATGCGTCCGTCAAAGCGGATTTTTGTGTTAGTCATGTTCTATCTCCTCACTGAGAGGGATACTAAACGTCGCACCTTCAAGCGATAGTGATCATTCATCAGCACAGCCATCACCAAATATCGGTACTCAATGCACTCCATCTGGCGATTCGACCCGACCTCCCTCAAGCTCTTCATTTCCGCCTGCGAACTGGGCAGCATTGCCCGTGCAGCGGAGCGGGAAAACATGGTGCCGTCGGCGGTGAGCAAGCGCATCGCCGAGCTTGAAGAAGCCATTGGCACGCCCTTGTTCTACCGCCACAAGAAAGGCATCGAGGCGACACCGGCCGGTCTCTGTCTGCTGGAGCACGCCAGACGTGTGGTCGATGACATGCTGTTGATGAGCGCCGAAATGTCGGGTTTCGCCGATGGCCAGCGCGGGCATATCCGGGTGGGCGCCAATCGTTCGAGCATCATCCAGTTTCTGCCACAGGACCTGCGCGCGTACCGCGATGCTTTCCCCGAGGTCGCGATAGAACTGCAGGAGCAGACCAGCGAAGAGGCGGTGGAATCGGTCCTGAGCAATCAGAGTGATCTGGCCATCGGCACGGATCTGGCGGGAGCGGTCGAGCGCGGGCTTGAAGTGCATGACTACCATTCGGATGAATTGGTGGTGGTCGTGCCGCAGAACCATCCGCTGGCCGATCTTCCCGAGGTGTCCTTTGCACAGACATTGGCGTACAGCCACATTGCGCTGCACAAGGACAGCCCGCTTTACCGCATGCTCGATCAGGCCGCGCGCAGCTCAAAAAAGACCATCAGCTATGAGGTTCATATAAAGAGCTTCGACGCGGTGTGCCGCATGGTGCAGGCCAATCTGGGCATCGCCGTCATTCCCCGACAGGCGATCAGCTACACCGACGGCCCCGGGCTTTGCATCGTCACGCTGACGGACAGTTGGGCGACCCGGCGTTTTCACATCGTGACGCGCCCTGCCCCGTATCTGACGACGGTGAGCAAAAGCTTTCTGGAGTTTCTTTGCGCGCAGGTTGCCAACTAGCGCAACTATTAATGCGAATGCCTCTTAATAGTGTTGATAAACTTTCAATGAGCCAACAATTGATTTAGATCATTACCGCCGGTCGCCAATCCCGCCAACATGAAACCCTCGTTTTTATAGTGAACTAGGCTGTTTTGAAGTTCGGCTGGAGATAAACCAATGTCATTGGCTGAAGAACAAAAAACACAGCGCCGAAAGGAAACCCGGCTGTTCCTGTTTCTTGTCGTCTGTCTGTTCCCCTTGCTGTCGGTGGCGATTGTCGGCGGCTACGGCTTCATCGTCTGGTTTTTCCAAATGCTCTACGGACCGCCCGGCCCGCCCGCCTGATCAACTTCAGTGAGCGCCCGACGGAGTCAGCCCATGGATGAAACCTTGCATATAGCCAGTCTCGTGGTACTTGCACGGCCCGAACTTTTCGAGGCCGTCAAAGCCAACTTGCGTCTTCTCGATCACTTGGAACTGCATCAGGAAAGTCCTGCCGGAAAACTGGTGGTGGTACTTGAGGCAACTCACGAAGAGCAGATCCTGCAACGCATCGAACAGATCAACAACTTGCCCGGTGTTCTCAATGCCGCGTTGATCTATCACCAAATCCTCGACCACGCAGGGGAAACCCAATGAGCATGTCCCGCCGGGAATTCGTCAAGGCCCAGGCCGCCGCCATTGCAGCCGCCGCTGCCGGCCTGCCGATTGCCACTTCCGCGAGCAACCTGATCACCGAAGCCGACATGGTCACCCTGGACTGGAACAAGGCGCCCTGTCGTTTCTGCGGCACCGGTTGCAGCGTGATGGTCGCGACCCGGGACAACCGGGTGGTCGCCACCCACGGCGATGTGAAGGCCGAGGTCAACCGCGGGCTGAACTGCGTGAAGGGTTATTTCCTGTCGAAGATCATGTACGGCGTCGACCGCCTGACCCAGCCGCTGTTGCGCATGAAAGACGGCAAGTTCGACAAACAGGGCGAGTTCCAGCCGATCAGCTGGGACAAGGCCTTCGACATCATGGAGGAGAAATTCAAGCAGGCCCTGAAAAACAAGGGCCCCGAATCCATCGGCATGTTCGGCTCGGGGCAATGGACGGTGTGGGAAGGCTACGCCGCCAACAAGCTGATGAAGGCCGGCTTTCGCAGCAACAACATCGATCCCAATGCCCGGCACTGCATGGCCTCGGCGGTGATGGGCTTCATGCGCACTTTCGGCATGGACGAGCCGATGGGCTGCTACGACGACATCGAAGCCACCGACGCCTTCGTGCTCTGGGGCTCGAACATGGCCGAGATGCACCCGATCCTGTGGAGCCGCGTCACCGACCGGCGCCTGAGCCAGCCCCACGTCAAGGTCGCGGTGCTGTCGACCTTCGAACACCGCAGCTTCGATCTGGCCGACATCCCCATGGTGTTCAAGCCACAGACCGACCTTTTCATCCTCAACTACATCGCCAACCACATCATCGAAAGCGGCGCGGTGAACAAGGATTTCGTCAGCAAGCACACGCGGTTCGCCAAGGGCGCCGAGGACATCGGCTACGGCCTGCGCCCGGACGATCCACGGGAAAAGAACGCGAAAAACGCGGACAAGGCCAACACCTGGACCGACATGTCCTTCGAGGACTTCGCCGCCTTCGTCAAACCCTACACCCTGGAACGCACGGCGAAGGAAACCGGGGTCACGGCCGACCGCCTCAAGAGCCTCGCCGAGCTGTACGCCGATCCCAAGCGCAAGGTGGTGTCGTTCTGGACCATGGGCTTCAACCAGCACACCCGCGGGGTCTGGGCCAACAACCTGATCTACAACATCCATTTGCTCACCGGCAAGATCAGCGAACCGGGCAACAGTCCGTTCTCCCTGACCGGTCAGCCTTCGGCCTGTGGCACGGCGCGGGAAGTCGGCACCTTCTCCCACCGCCTGCCCGCCGATCTGGTGGTGACCAATCCCAAGCACCGCGCCACGGCGGAACAGATCTGGAAGCTGCCCGCCGGCACGATCCAGGAAAAGGTCGGCTTCCACGCGGTGCAGCAGAGCCGCATGCTCAAGGACGGCGTGCTCAATGTCTACTGGACCCAGGCCAGCAACAACATGCACGCCGGCCCCAACATCATGCAGGAGGTGTTGCCCGGCTGGCGCAACCCGGAAAACTTCGTGATCGTCTCGGACGTCTACCCCACCGTGTCCGCCCAGGCCGCCGACCTGATCCTGCCCAGCGCCATGTGGGTGGAAAAGGAAGGCGCCTTCGGCAACGCCGAACGCCGCACGCAGTTCTGGCACCAACTGGTCAGCGCGCCGGGTGAGGCCAGGTCCGACCTTTGGCAGCTGATCGAGTTTTCCAAGCGTTTCAAGACCGATGAGGTGTGGCCTGCCGAGCTATTGGCCAAGTCTCCTGAACTCAAAGGCAAGACCCTTTTCGATGTGCTGTACAGGAACGGTCAGGTCGATCAGTTCCCGGTGGCGCAGATCGAAAACGGCTTCAAGAACGACGAGGCCAAGGCCTTCGGTTTCTACGTGCAAAAAGGTCTGTTCGAAGAGTACGCGCAGTTCGGTCGCGGCCATGGTCATGACCTGGCCGGCTTCGACCGCTACCACAGCGAGCGCGGCCTGCGCTGGCCGGTGGTGGACGGCAAGGAAACCCGCTGGCGTTACCGCGAAGGCCTCGACCCCTATGTCGAGACCGGCAGCGACGTGCAGTTCTACGGCCAGCCGGACAAGAAGGCGATCATCTTCGCTCTGCCCTACGAGCCGCCGGCCGAAGCCCCGGACGAGCAATTCCCGTTCTGGCTCAGTACCGGTCGGGTGCTGGAGCACTGGCACACCGGCAGCATGACCCAGCGGGTCGATGAGCTGTACAAGGCCGTGCCCGACGCATTGGTATACATGCATCCTGAAGATGCCAAGGCTTTGCAGGCACGGCGCGGCAGCGAAGTAAAACTGATCAGCCGGCGCGGCGAGATCCGTGCACGCATCGAAACCCGCGGGCGCAACAAGCCACCGCGCGGTCTGGTATTCGTGCCGTTTTTCGATGCCAACAAGCTGATCAACAAGGTCACGCTCGATGCCACCGACCCGATCTCCAAGCAGACCGACTACAAGAAATGCGCCATTCGCATCGAATTGATCAGCGCGGCATGAGGAGAACCGTCATGACCTTTCGAATCCTGCCGTTGCTTTTGCTCGCCGTGATCGGCGCGGCCATCGCCGCAGAAGTCAATTACCCGCTGGATGCGCCGGCCCCCAACGGCCGGCGCCCCGGTGGCACCATCACCCAGGAAATGCAGGCACCGCCTTTGGCCGAGGATGAAAACAAGGACATCAAGCGCGAGCGCAATTACCCGGAGCAACCACCGACCATTCCCCACACCATCCGCGGTTATCAGATCGACAAGAACGGCAACAAGTGCCTGTCCTGTCACAGCCGGGCCAACAGCCCGCGCAGCCAGGCGACGATGATCAGCATCACCCACTACATGGATCGCGACGGCCAGCCGCTGGCGGCGGTATCGCCACGGCGCTACTTCTGCACCCAGTGCCACGTGCCGCAAAAAGATGTGCAGCCGTTGGTGGGCAACAGCTTCGAGACCATCGACCAGATTCTGCAAGACGACGCCAACAACGCGAAGAAGCCTTGAGGAGGCGCCATGAAAGCACTGTTCGCCCTGTTCAAGGACTACTGGGGCATCCTGCGTCGGCCCAGCGTTTATTTCAGCCTGGGGTTCCTGACGCTGGGCGGTTTCATCGCCGGGATCATTTTCTGGGGTGGCTTCAACACGGCGCTGGAGCTGACCAACACCGAGAAGTTCTGCACCTCCTGCCATGAGATGCGCGATAACGTCTTCGTCGAGTTGCAGGAAACCATCCACTACACCAACCGCTCCGGCGTGCGCGCCAGTTGCCCGGACTGCCACGTGCCCCACGAATGGACCCACAAGATCGCGCGCAAGATGCAGGCGTCGAAGGAGGTCTGGGGCAAGCTGTTCGGCACCATCGACACCCGCGACAAATTCCTCACCATGCGTCGTGAGCTGGCAGAACACGAATGGGCCCGGCTCAAGGCCAACGACTCGCGAGAATGCCGTAATTGCCACAACTTCGAGTTCATGGACTTCACCCGGCAGAGCAAACGGGCGGCGGCTATGCATTCGACGTCGTTGGCCAAGGGTGAGGCGACTTGTATCGATTGCCATAAGGGCATTGCGCATAAGTTGCCGGATATGAGTGGTGTCAAGGGTTGGTGACCGTCCGACGTTAGGCCCGCGGTGTTTTTGGGATCATCGCGGGCAAGCCCGCTCCCACAGGTTCTGTGGGTGTACGCACATCTTGCAAACAACCGAAATCCCTGTGGGAGCGGGCTTGCCCGCGAAGGCGGTGGTTCATCCGAAATTTATGGGCCTGACACTCCGCCATCGCGAGCAAGCTCGCTCCTACAGGGGGATGTGAACGGGTACCATAGGCCCCCTCGAAACCGCCGGATCACCCCCACCATGCTCACGGTCCAGGACCTGCTCGATATCGATGTACTGAAACTGCGCGCCATCGCCGGCCTGACCGGCACCGGCAGGACCATCACCTGGGCCCATGCCGTCGACCTGCCGGACCCGTGGCGCTGGGTTTCCCCGGGTGATCTGGTGATGACCACCTGCGGCGGCATTCCCTTTGATGCGGACGAACAGGTTTCCTGGCTCGAACAGCTGGTGCAGAGCAACGCCAGCGCGCTGGTGGTCGCCCCTCGCGATGACGCTCCGGAACTGTCCGACCTGATGCTCGACGCCGCCGACCGCCTGCTCTTCCCCATCCTTCGCGGCAGCTTCGAGCTGGAGTTCGTCAAGCTCTCCCACTATGTGATCGAAAGCGTGCTGCAGGCCCAGCGCGAGCGCTTCAATGCCAGCGAGCGGCTGTTCCAGACCTACGCCGAGGCATTGCGCAAGGAACCGGACATGGCCGGTCGCCTGTCGATCCTGGCGAGCACCCTGGACTTGGGCCTGAGCATCGAGGATGCCGTCAGTGGTGCTGCGATTGTCGACTCGGCAACCGTGCATAAAACTGCGCCGGAACGCCTCGAACGTATCCCGATTGGCGGACGCACTCGGGCCAATCTGGTCATGGCTCGCAAGGGTGAAAGAACCCAGAGTGATCCGATTCTGGTGCGTTCGCTGGTCGGTCTTCTGGGGGTCGAACTGGAACGCTTGATGATCCAGCGCGACTTGCAGCGCGATGAGGGATCGGCGCTGCTGCGTAGTCTGTTGGCCAATGAAACTGAGTTCAGCCTGGCCCGGCCGATCCTGGCGCAACGCGGGCTGGCCGGCACGCTGGTCAGCGTGGCGATCAAGCCGGGAATCAATGGGCCGTGGGCTGCCGATGATTTGCATCAGGCTCCGGTCTTTCACCGTACGTGCCCTTTGCTGCTGAGTGATAACGATCTGCTGATCGCCCTCTGTCACGATGACAGCGAGATTTTCGATGCCCTTCGCGCCAGTCTCGGCGCAGGTACAGCGATCGGCGTCAGCGGGCCCATCGCCACGGCGACGGGTTTCCGCGAAAGCGTCAGACAAGCGCGTCTTGCGCTGATGCAGGCCCAGGAACTGAATGCCGGTGTGCTGCGCTACGGCGAGGCGGAAACCGGCCTGATCATGGCGCCCAAATCCCTGGCCGAAGCCCGGGCGTTGGTGGGGCGTTACCTGGGACCGCTGATCGAGCACGACCGAACCCAACGCGCGGCCTTGCTGGCGACGTTGATGGCCTTTCTGGAGAACGACGGGAACTGGAAGGCTACTGCGCTGGACCTGGACATTCATCGCCAGACCCTGGTCTACCGACTCAAACTGGTGGAGCAACTGACGGGCATCAAGCCCACGACCACGCAGGGAATCGCGCGGTTCTGGATTGCGATACAAGCGGGGAAGAATACCGAGTTGTTCGATAACAACCCGTAACCCCGGAACACTCGAAAAACCTGTGGGAGCGGGCTTGCCCGCGATGGCGGTGGGTCAGCCAATGAAAATGTTGAAGCTGCCGGCCTCTTCGCGGGCAAGCCCGCTCCCACAGGGTTGGGGTTGGATCAGTAGATGGCGTAGACCTTCCTCACCGTCTCCAGCACATCCCAGCGCCCGGTCCAGCCCGGCGGCAAAATGATCAGGTCCCCGCCGCGCACATCCACGGTTTCCCCGCTGGCGTCATCGGTCAGCTGGGCGCGACCAGACAGGATGTAGGTGAACTCCGTATCCGGACGATTGACCACCGGCCATCCCCCCGGCTGACATTCCCAAACCCCCAGATTACCCGTCGCTTCAGGCGCCAAAGTCTGAATAGCAATTTGCGGATCGCCCTTGTCTGCCCCCGCACGCTGACCAGCGGCCGTCAGCGGCAACTCATGAATAGCGGCATTTTTGATAATGGTGAAAGTTGGCATGAAGCTCTCCTGTTAATGCGCACCGGTCAGCTTTTCCAGCAACATGGCGGTGCGTGATGGGCGATGGGTGAGGCGCTCTTCGATATCGCTCAGGGACGCGGCGGCAAGTCCGCTGTTCACTCCCAGCCAGCGCAGTGGCTCGGGCTCCCAGGACGGTGAGCGATGGTTGACGATCGGCAAGCTGTTGATGTCGTCGTCCTGTTCAAGAATCAGGTTGCGCAGGATGCGGCCTGCCAGATTGCTGGTGGCGACACCATCACCAACGTAATTGCCGGCCCAGGCGATGCGGTTCTTGCGGTCGATGCTCACGGTCGGGCACCAGTCCCGGGAGACGCCCAGCGCGCCGCCCCAGCGATGAGTGATCCGGGCATCGGCAAGGTCCGGGAAGAATTCGAGCATCGTCTTGTGGATCTTGCTGTGAACGTTGTCCACCAGATCCGAATCCTCGGAAATCTTCGAGCCCCACTGATAAGGCGCGCCCCGGCCACCGAACACCAGACGCCCCTCGGCCGTCACCTGCCCATACACACGCAAGTGACGCATATCGTTGAAGGCCAAACGGTGATGCAGGTTCAGCTTGCGCCTTAGATCCTCAGGCAACGGCTCGGTGGCCAGCACCAGCGAATACAGCGGAATCACAAAGCGTGAGTGCCCCGGTTGCTGCGAAGTGAAAGCTTCGGTGGCGCGTACCGTGAACTTCGCGTTGATCGAACCCTGCGCCGTACGCACAACGCCCGGCGCATGCTCAGTGACCGCCGAATGTTCATAAATGGTCGCACCCATCTGCTCGACCAGCTTCGCCAGCCCGCGCACCAGCTTGCCGGGGTGAATCAGCGCGCAATGTTTGGTGTACAACCCGCCCAATACGCCCCGCGCACCGACCGTGGCGACAGCCTGGGCCTGATCGAGCATCTGCCACTGATCCGGCAGCCCGAACCGCGCCGAGGCCTCCACCGTTGCCCGCACCCGGTCAAGCTGCGGCGCGCTGCGAGCCAGAGACAAAAATCCTTGCTTGGCGTAATCCGCATCGACCCCTTCCAGAGCCAGCACACGGCCGATCTCGTCGACCGTGTGGTTCATCGCGCCCTGCAGCTTCAAAGCCGCTTCGTGGGAATACATCTGCGCCACCCGGTCCAGGGAAATCGGGAAGATCGCCGAGGCCCAGCCGCCGTTGCGGCCCGAGGCGCCGAACCCGACTTCGTGCTTTTCCACCAGCACCACGCGCAACGACGGGTCGCTCTTGAGCAGGTAGTAGGCCGTCCACAAGCCGGTGTATCCGGCGCCGATGATGGCGACATCCGCCTCCACCGAACCTTCCAGCCGCGCACGGCCCGGGCCTTGCTCGAACCAGAGCGGCTTGTTGGGCAGTTGGGTCAAATCAATTTTTGCTGACATCGGATGGCTTCCCATAGACGGCCATGAACAAGGAGTTTCAAGCGACAGGTGTGCGCTGCGCGGCCACTTCACCGGCCCGTTGCCGGCTGCGGAACAGGCGCAGCAGTCCGTACGACGCGGCAATCGCGGCGATGGCGATCAGGCATTGCCCAAGGCTCAGCTGCATCGACGGATCGAAGGCCATGCTCACCAGAACGGCGATGATCGAGGCCGTCACCAACAGCGGCAGCCAGGGGTGCCACCACATCGCGAACTTCAGGCTGCCCTCTTGCAACCAGCGGCGGCGAAGCTTGAGTTGCGACAGGCAGATCACCAGGTACACGAACAGGAACACCGTGCCGGATGAGTTGATCAGGAACTGGAAGACGGTGTCTGGCCAGATTGCCGCGATCACCACGCAGCCATAGCCGACCAGCGTCGATGCGATCACCCCACGCACCGGCACGCCCTTGCGGCTGACGCCGGCGATCCAGCGTGGTGCCTCGTCGTTGGATGCCAGCACATAAAGCAGTCGCGATGAGGTGTAGAGCCCGGCGTTCAGTACCGACAGCACCGCCACCAGAATCACCGCCGTCAGCATGTGCCCGGCACCGGGGATACCGATGTGCTCCAGGGTGGCCACGAACGGCGACTTGCCGGCTTTCATTTCGGTCCAGGGTTGCACCACGACAATGAAAAAGGTCGCCAGCACGAAGAACACCAGGATGCGCAGCATCACGGTATTCACGGCCTTGCGGATGTTGCGCGAAGGGTCTTCGGATTCGGCTGCTGCCAGGGTCGCGACTTCGACGCCGGTCATGGAGAAGATCACCACCACGACGCCGGTGAACAGCGAACCCAGGCCATGAGGCAGGAACCCGCCATGGTCGGTGAGGTTGCTGAAGCTTGCGGTTGAGTTGGGCCACAGGTGGAACACGTAGGCGCCGGTGACCAGCAGAAAGACGATGATGGCCGCGACCTTGACCCCGGCGAACCAGTATTCGGCCTCACCAAAGGAATGCACCGACATCAGGTTCAGTAGGGTCATGCTCACCATCAGCCCAAGGGCGATGGCCCACACCGGGATGTCGGGGAACCAGCCATTGATGATCTGCCCGCCGACCACCGCTTCGAAGCCGACCACGATCACCCAGAAGTACCAGTACAGCCAGCCGGTCATGTAGCCGGCCGGACGCCCGAAGGCCATGCGCGCGTAGTCGACGAAAGAGCCTTTGGCAGGATGCGCGGCCGCCATCTCGCCGAGCATGCGCATCACCAGGGCGACGATGATCCCGGTGATGGCATACGTGATGAAAGCACCGGGCCCGGTGGACGCGATGACCGCGCTGGACCCCACGAACAGCCCGGCGCCAATAACGCCGCCCAAGGCCAGCATGCTGATGTGTCGCGTCTTTAAAGCCCGTTTCAAGCGCGGATCGTGTTCAGTCTGAATAGGCATCGGTTGTCTCCTTTTATTGTTAGTCATCAACACCGCCTGGGTTGAAGACTAGGGAGGACCGATGGGGCTGAACATCGACAAAATCCTAGGGGGATGGTGTCGGGTTAGACAAATGTATGAAGCCTATTCGCGGGCAAGCCTCGCTCCTACAGAGATTCA
>NZ_JAIQWX010000128.1 GCF_020164475.1 Pseudomonas sp. REP124
CTTGCCCGCGAAGGCAGCAACTCGGTATCCGAGCCTTAGAAACAGGTCTCCATGTTCTCGATGACATTCAACTGCTCATCCACCAGGCACCCCGTGCGCCACTTGTCGAACGTCAGGCACGGGTGCGAGGTGCCGAAGGAAATGATGTCGCCCACCTTCAACTCAACCCCGGGCGCCACGGTCATGAACGCGTGCTGGTCCATCACCGCCGTCACCTTGCAGCCGCCGACATCGTCGCCCTTGGCCGGCACCACGCCCGCCTTGTAACGCAGCAACGGCACCGGCAGGCCGGCGTCGTAGGCCACGTCGCGCTTGCCCAGGGCGATCACCGCAAAACCCGGTTCCGGCAACGACTGCACGTGGGCCCAGACTTCCAGCGCCGGGCGCAGGCCTTCGTTCAAGTCGCTGCGACGGTCGAGCACGCAGCATTGCGCTTCTTTATAGATGCCGTGGTCGTGAGCCACGTAGCTGCCCGGACGCAACACACTGAGGAAACGCCCGGCGGCGTTCTGCGCCTCGAATTCCTCGGCGATCAGGTCATACCAGGCAGAACCTGAGGCCGTGACGATCGGCTTGGTGTTGGCGAACACGCCGCTGTCCTGCAACTGCACCGCCAGGCGCACCAGCGACTGGGCGAAGGCGCGGATACCGCTGATGGCGTGATCGCCGTGGATCACCCCTTCGTAGCCTTCAATGCCGGTCAGAGCCAATGCCGGTTGCGCGGCGATGGCCTTGGCCAGGTCGATCACTTCCTGCTCGCTGCGGCAACCGCAACGGCCGCCCACCACGCCGTATTCGATCATCACGTTCAGGCGCACGCCGCGGGAGGCGAAGTAGGCGCCCAGGTCCGCGACGTTGTCCGGGTGATCGACCATGCAATAGAAGTCGAAAGTCGGGTCGGCCAGCAGGTCGGCGATCAACGCCATGTTCGGCGTGCCCACCAGTTGGTTGGCCATCAACACCCGACGCACGCCATGGGCGTAGGCCGCGCGGGTTTGCGTGGCGCTGGCCAGGGTGATGCCCCAGGCGCCGGCGTCCAATTGGCGACGGAACAGCGCCGGGGTCATGCTGGTCTTGCCGTGGGGCGCCAGTTCCGCGCCGCTGTTGCTGACAAAATCCTGCATCCAGCGAATGTTGTGTTCCAGCGCCTGGCGATGCAGCACCAGGGCCGGCAGGCTGACGTCGCGGACCAGGTTGGCGCCAGTCTGGGCAAAGCCCTTTTCCACGGCGGCAGTATTGGGGGCAGAAGACATGGTCGAACTCCTCACATTCGCGGCTGCGGGCAGCCGCTGTTATTCGTTGATGCGCCGGGCCAGGCTGTTCGCGCTTTCGATCAGCACCCGACGGTAATCGTTGTAGTTGGTTTTGGCATCAGCCCTTGGGGCAACGATGCACAGGGTCGCGATGGCCACGCCGCTGGGGTCTTTGACCGGGGCGGCGAAGCAATGGGTAAAGGTGTCGGCCACGCTGTCGAAGGAGAAAAAGCCATCGATGCCGGCCTGACGGATTTCGCCCAGAAACTGCTCCAGCGGCAGGCGTTCGCCGGTGGGCAGGATGAAATCGTCCTCGTCGATCAGGTCGACGATCGCCTGGTCGCTCAGGTGCGCCAGCAACAGGCGGCCGGACGCGGTCCAGGGGATCGGGGCGTTTTCGCCGATGTCCGAGGAAATACGGAAATGCCGCTCGCCCTCCTTCATCAGCGCCACGGTGTATTTGCGTCCGTTGAGCAGGCACATCTGCGCGGTCTCCCGGGTCTGGCTGACGATTTCCTGCAAGGCATGGTCGGCCTCGCGGGTCAGGTCGAAATGACGCAGGTGCGCCTGGCCCAGGAAGTACAGCTGACGGCCGAGGTAAACGTGACCGTCCTTGCCCACCGGTTCCAGAATCCGTCGTTCCAGCAGCGAGGCCACCAGTTCATAGACAGTGGATTTGGGGCTGCCGATGCCGTTGGCGATGTCGTTCGGACGCAGGGGCTGGCCGATTTCCTTGAGGAAATCGAGGATATCGAACGCCCGGTCCAGGCCGCGTGCCCGGCGCTTGATGGTGTCTTCGGTCATGTCTGTGGTTCCCATACAAAGTGCCGGGAGTTTACCCCCATTGATCGTTCCCACGCTCTGCGTGGGAATGCAGCCCGGGACGCTCCGCGTCCCAGAAGCGGACGCGGAGCGTCCGATGAGGCATTCCCACGCAGAGCGTGGGAACGATCAGTGTGGTTCTCAGGCCTTTTTCTTGTAGGCAATGCAATCGATCTCGACCTTGCAGTCGACCATCATGCTCGCCTGCACGCAGGCCCGGGCCGGGGCGTGTTCGGGCTTGAAATACTCGGCGAAGACCTTGTTGAAACTGGTGAAATCCCGCGGATCATCCAGCCACACGCCGGCACGCACCACGTCTTCGATGCCGTAACCGGCTTCCTCAAGAATCGCGATCAGGTTCTTCATGGTCTGGTGGGTCTGCTCGACGATGCCGCCACTGATGATCTCGCCGTCCAGCGCCGGCACCTGCCCGGAAACGTGCAGCCAGCCATCGGCTTCAACGGCACGGGCGAAAGGCCTAGGCGTGCCGCCTGCAGCGCTGCTGCCGGTGCCGTAACGAGTAATGCTCATGAGTGTTTCTCCTGATTGAAAATTGAGTGTTTAAAACCGCGTGCTTTTGAGAAACTCAGCCAGACGCGGCGATTGCGGGCGTTCGAACAGTTCCTTGGGTGGCCCCTGCTCCTCGATACGCCCCTGATTCATGAAAACGATCTTGTCCGAGACCTCGAAGGCAAAGCGCATTTCGTGGGTCACCAGCAGCATGGTCATGCCTTCGTCAGCCAGGCCTTTGATCACGTTGAGCACTTCACCGACCAGCTCCGGATCCAGCGCCGAGGTCACCTCGTCGAACAGCATCAGGCTCGGGTTCATCGCAATGGCCCGGGCAATCGCCACGCGCTGCTGCTGGCCACCGGACAACTGGCCCGGGTAGTGATCGCGACGCTCGAGCAGGCCGACGCGCTCCAGCCATTTCTCGGCCAGCGCCACCGCCTCATCCTTATGCAGCTTCTTCACCTTGAGCAGGCCCAGGGTGACGTTCTGCAGCGCGGTGAGGTGCGGGAACAGGTTGAATTGCTGGAACGCCATGCCGGTCATGGCGCGATGGCGGGCGATGACTTTTTCCGCGTGGCGAATGCGCTTGCCGTTGACCTCGTCATAACCGATGGATTCGCCATCGAGCAGGATCTGCCCGCCCTGGAACTCCTCGAGCATGTTCACGCAGCGCAGCAGCGTGGTCTTGCCCGAGCCGCTGGAGCCGATCAGCGTCACGACGTTGCCGCGCTGCATGGTCAGGTCGACGCCCTTGAGCACTTCGAGCTGGTCGTAACGTTTGTGCAGGCCGCGAATGTCCAGCAAGGGTTGGCCGTTTTGTGCGTTGGTTTGAGTCTGAGTCATGGCAAGGCCACCCGCTTTTCAATGTACCGGCCGAGTAACTCGATGCCGTAGTTGATGACGAAAAACAGAAATCCGGCGAACAGGTAAAACTCAAGGGTCATGAAGGTCCGGGCGATGATCTGCTGGGTGCTGAGCAGCAGCTCGGCCACTCCGATCACCGACAACAGGGTCGAGGCCTTGACGATCTCGGTGGACGAGTTGACCCAGGTCGGCAGGATCTGCCGCAGCGCCTGGGGCAGCAGCACATAGCCGAGTGCCTGATAGAACGTCAGGCCGATCGCCTTGCTCGCTTCCATCTGGCCGCGAGGCAATGCCTGCAAAGCTCCGCGGACGATTTCCGAAACGTGAGAGCCGCAGAACAGCGTCAGTCCCAATGCACCGGCCTCGAATGCGCTGATCTGCCAGCCCAGCGCAGGTGCCATGTAAAAGCACGCCAGCACCAGCACGAACACCGGCGTGCCGCGAATCACATCGACGTAAAAACGAAACGGCGCGCGCATCCAGAATTTGCCGTAGGTCAGCACCAGCCCGGAAAACACACCGAGCACGGTGCCCAGCAGAATCGCCAGGGCCGAACACTGCACGCTGGTCAAAAAGCCTTGCCACAACACGTCGCGGGCCACCCACAACTCATGCAACCAACTGGGGGATTCGTACATTGCGGGCTCCTATCGGCGAATCGCCAGACGCTGTTCGAGGTATCGCAGCATCATGGCAATGAGGTAACAGGCCGCCACGTAGAGCGCCGTGGTCACAATCCAGGTTTCGATCACCCGGTAGCTTTCGACATTGATCTTGCGCGCGTAGTAGGTCAGCTCCGGCACCGCAATCGCGGCCGCCAGGGAGGTGTCCTTGAACAGCGATATGAAGTTGTTCGACAAGGCCGGCAGCACGTTGCGCAACATCACCGGTACGGTGACGTAAGCCTTGACCTGCCACTCGCCCAGGCCAATCGCCAGGCCCGCTTCACGCTGGCCCTTGGGAATGCTCAGCAGACCGCCACGGAACACTTCAGTCAGGTAGGCCCCGGCATACAGCGACAGGGTGACGATGAACGAAGGGATCTTGTCCAGACGGATGCCCAGGCTCGGCAAGGCGAAGTAGATCAACAGAATCAACACCAGAATCGGCGTGTTACGGACCACCGTGACATACACCGATGCCAGCACCCGCAACGCGCGGTGCTTCGACAACAAAGCAAACGCCATCAGCAGGCCGATCACGCAGCCGATGGCGATCGACACCAGCGCCAGCTCCAGGCCCAGACCGAGCCCCGCCAGCAAGGTGTCGAAATCGCGCCACACGGCGGCAAAGTTCAACTGATAGTTCATGGTCGGCAGTACCTTGAGCGGGGCGATTCAGGACCGCCCCGCTCTCACGGGATCATTTGAATTCGACAGGGAAACCGATGGCTGGGGTAGGCAGGTCGACGCCGAACCATTTTTTGAAGGATGCCGCGTAAGTCGGGAACTCAACGCCGGTCATGGCTTCATGCAAGGTGGTGTTGACGAAGTTCAGCCAGTCCTGATCGCCACGCTTGACCGCGCAGGCATAGGTTTGCGGGCTCCATGCGTAGGCCGGGCTGCGATAGCGGCCGGCGTTCTGCACCATCAGGTATTTGACCGACGACTGATCGGTGGCGGCAGCGTCCGCGCGTCCAGAGTTCACCGCCTGATACATCAGGTCGACGCTGTCGTACTGATCGACCTTGGCCTTGGGCAGCGCCTGGTGCACCAGTTCTTCGGCATACACGTTCTGCAGCACGGCCACGGTGACGCTGTCGCCGGCCGCTTTCATGTCGTCGATTTCCTTGTACTTGCTGTTCGCCGGCAACAGCAGGCCCACACCTTCGCGGTAATACGGCAGGGTGAACGCCACCTGCTGCGCACGGCTGGCGGTCACGGTGATGAACTGGCAGCTGATGTCGACCTTGTCGGTCAGCAGGTTGGGAATCCGCGCATCGGAGGACTGCACCACGTACTCGACCTTATCCGGGTCGTTGAACAGACCCTTGGCAATCATGTGCCCGATATCGATATCGAAGCCCTGCAACTTGCCGTCCGCCCCTTGAAAGTGCCAAGGCGCATTGGTGCTGCCGGTACCCACGATCACTTTGCCACGGGCCAGAACGCTATCGAGCTTGCTGTCCGCCGCCTGGGCCACACCCACGCCAGCAGCAGAAGCTGCGAACAAAAGAACACACGCTTTGAACAAGGAAGGACGGTGATGCATGGTAAGCACTCCAAATGATGTTTATTCCGCTATACCGGAAGTTGGTATGTAACAACGGAACAGACAGCAGAAAGTGTGCCACAGCTTGGGTGGGGAATGTAGGGGAGATTGAAAAGTGTTTTGAATCAGATAGATGGGTTGAAGCGAAGAATCGGTGTTACCGAAAGGGACGATGGCGTAGCGCTACCGTTGGCTACGTTGGCGGGTAGGTTGTTCACAATTGGTGCGTTCGCACACGATACCTGTAGGAGCGAGCTTGCTCGCGATGGACGCACGAACACTGCGGGGAATCAGAAATCCAGGGTAATCGTTGACGACCATCGCGAGCAGGCTCGCACACAATGGGCTGGGTACATCCGGAAAGTTTGGGGCGGCTGGCAGGCCGCCTTCGCGGGCAAGCCCGCTCCCACAGTGTTTTTGCGTCGTGCACTGGATTTGAGTACGACACGAAACCTGTGGGAGCGGGCTTGCCCGCGAAGAGGCCGTCAGCCTAGCCGCAGGGTTACCCGCCGATACGCGCCAGATAAACCCGCGTCACCCGGCGCTCCTCAACCGACATGACGGTCAAGCGCCATCCCTCCCACTCATGGCTGTCACCAATCATCGGCAACCGGTCCAGCAGGCTCACCACCAGCCCGGCCAGGGTCTGGTAGTCATCGGTCGGCTCGGCCGCAAAGCCGGTGCGCTGGCGGACCCGCGACAAGTTCAGGGCGCCGCTGACCACAAACCCGCCCTTGTCCTCGACCACATCCGGACCTTCGATTTCGCTGGCATCCGGCAACTCGCCGGCAATCGACTCGAGAATATCGGTCATGGTCAGCACCCCGACGAAATCGCCGAACTCGTTGACCACAAACGCAATGTGCGTAGACGCCTTGCGCATCTGCTCCAGGGCATTGAGGATCGAGTAGCTGTCCAGCAGGTTAATCGTCTGACGCGCCAGATGCGCCAGATCAGGCTGATTACCGGCCAGGAACTCCTTGAGCAGTTCCTTCTTGTGCACGAACCCAAGCGGCTCATCCACCGCGCCATTGCGAATCAGCGGCAGGCGCGAGTAGGACGAATGCATCAGCCGCGTACGAATGGTCTCGGCGTCATCGGCCAGATCAATGTGGTCGACATCGGCACGCACCGTCATCAGGGTGCGGATCGGCCGTTCGGCCAGTTGCAGCACACCACTGATCATCACCCGTTCGCGACGGTCGAACAGTTCTTCATTCGGCGCTTCGCCGTTGTCGAGCATGTCGACGATCTCTTCACCGACCTCTTCCGCTTCCAGCTTGCGCCCGCCCAGCAAACGCAACACCGCGTGGGCAGTACGTTCGCGCATTGGTCGCAGGCCCTGCATCGAACGCTTGCGACGTGCCCGGGCGATCTGGTTGAACACCTCGATCAGGATCGAGAAACCGATGGCCGCATACAAATAGCCCTTCGGAATGTGGAAGCCCAGGCCTTCGGCGGTCAGGGCGAAGCCGATCATCATCAAGAAGCCCAGACACAGCATGATCACGGTCGGGTGCGCGTTGACGAAGCGGGTCAGCGGCTTGCTGGCGACGATCATCAGGCCGATGGAAATGATCACCGCGATCATCATCACCGCCAGCTCATCGACCATGCCCACGGCGGTAATCACCGCGTCGAGGGAGAACACCGCGTCCAGCACCACGATCTGCGCCACGATGGGCCAGAACAGCGCGTAAGTCGTGTTGGCCGTCCGCTGGCCGACGTGGCCTTCCAGACGTTCGTGCAATTCCATGGTGGCCTTGAACAGCAGGAACACACCACCGAACAGCATGATCAGGTCACGTCCGGAGAAGCTCTTGCCGAACACCTCGAACAGCGGCTGGGTCAGGGTCACCAGCCAGGAAATACTCGCCAGCAGGCCCAGGCGCATGATCAACGCCAGGGACAGGCCGATGATGCGCGCACGGTCGCGCTGATGCGGCGGCAACTTGTCCGCGAGGATCGCGATAAACACCAGGTTGTCGATACCCAGTACCAGCTCCAGCACAATCAGTGTCAACAAGCCCAACCAGGCGGTGGGGTCGGCTAACCATTCCATATAAATATCTCGATCTCTTCAGTGAATTCAGAATGCCGGGCACGGCAAAGCGCGGCGCAGAGGCCGTGGGGTTGCAATGTTCGGGATGTTCGAAGGCCGAAAGACCGGGTGTTTCGCGTGCGTCAGCAGCGCGCGTGGGCGCAGGGAGAAAGGAGAACTGGGGGGCTCCGTGAGGGTGTTCATGCGGGTCCTGAAAAGGGAAAAGGACTTGAATCGTACAGGCGACAAGGACATTTCCCACAGCGGGAAATCATTTCAAGATCTGTAGAAGAGCGAAAGATCGCAGCCTGCCGTGCAGGATTGAGCCAGCTCCTGCGGGGTCAGGCGGTGTGGCGGACTCTTTCGATGTATCGAAGCACTGCGGGTGATTTTTCGAAGCGGCGATGGATCAGGGCCAGCCAGGATGAGGCGTCGCAATCGGCGATCGGCTTGTAGGTAACGTTCGGCAGACTGACGTGTCCGACCACGGATTCCGGCACCACCGCCACCCCCTGCCCCAGCGAGACCAGGGCGATCACCGCCACCAGCCCGCCGGGCTGCGCTCCGAGCTTGGGCGAGAAATTGCCCTGAGCGGCGACCTGCAGAGTGCCGATGACCTGTTCGGGCAGTATGAAGTTTTCGTTTTGCAGGTGCACCGAGTTGATCGACGGCAGCCGGTTGAGCCAGGAATTGACCGGCAACGCCAGCACGAAGCCCTCGGCCATCAGCCGCACCGACTCGATGCCTTCGGGCATGGTTAGTGGAAATCGGACATACCCCAGATCGAAACGCCCCTCCAGGATCATATTGCCCAGGCTGGCCATCGGGCTTTCCCGCACGTTGAGGCTCACATCCGGATACTCGCCGGCAAAGCCCTGCACCTGCTTTTGCAGCAGCCCGGAATACACCGCCGACGCCACGTAACCCAACTCGATATGGCCTATTTCACCGCGTCCGGCGCGTTGCGCATTGCGCTGCGCCGACTCGAACTGGCGCACCGTGGCGTCGGCCTCGATCATCAGCGCCGCACCGGCTTCAGTGAGGCTGACGTCCCGTGCCTGACGTATGAACAACCGCGCCCCCAGTTCCGCTTCCATGTCCTGAATCTGCCGGGTCAGGGTCGGCGGCGCGATGCCCAGTTGCTCGGCGGCGCGGGTGAAATTGCGATGCCGGGCGACGGCGAGGAAGTAGCGGAAATGGCGGATGTCCATTCGGTGCATTAGCTCAAAGGTAATGAAGTGATGGCGCATGCCTAACAAAGGCATTGCCAACCGGCGATAAGCTGCAGGCAACCTCACAGTAGAGAATGCCCGCCATGTCCGTCAAACCCCAGGTGAGCCCGCGCCTGACCCTGCTCACTGCTTCTGCGGTGTGTGCGCTCATCGTGCTCGACACCAACATCGTCGCCGTTACCTTGCCGAGCATCGCCCGGGACCTGGGGGCGAATTTCGCCGATATCGAGTGGGTGGTCAGCGCCTACATGCTCGCCTTCGCCGCCTTGCTGCTGCCCGCCGGAAGCCTGGCCGACCGCTTCGGCCGGCAGAAAATGCTGATGTGGGGACTGGGGATTTTCATTCTTGCCTCGCTCGGCTGCGGTGCCGCGCCCACTGCCCTGTTCCTCGACATCGCCCGGGCGATCAAGGGCGTGGGTGCCGCGTTGCTGTTGACCTCGGCGCTGGCCTCCATCGGCCACACCTTTCACGATGAAGTGGAACGGGCCAAGGCCTGGGCCTTCTGGGGCATCTGCATGGGCGTGGCGACCACCGCGTCGCCGACCCTGGGCGGCTTGATCACCGAATACGTCGGCTGGCGCTGGATCTTCTACCTCAACCTGCCGGTGGGCCTGTTCCTGATGTACATGGTCTGGCGCGCTGTGCCGGAATCCCGCGACACCCAGTCTGCACGGCTCGACCCGTGGGGCAGCCTGGCATTCAGCGCCAGCCTGCTGTGCCTGATCTGGGGCCTGATCGAAGCCAACCGCATTGGCTGGAACAACTCCGTGACATGGATGCGCCTGCTGGGTGGCGCGGCGCTGCTGGGGCTGTTCGTGCTGATCGAGCGCGTGCAGCAGCGGCCGATGATCGACCTGCAACTGTTCCGCCATCCGCGCTTCATCGGCGCCCTGCTCGGCATGTTCTTCTATGCCGCCTGCGCCCAGGTGATGATGACGATGCTGCCGTTCTACCTGCAGAACGGCCTGGGCTTCAGCGCCATTGCCGCCGGCCTGGGCATGCTGCCGTTTGCGGTGACCATGCTGATTTTCCCGCGGATCGGCGCGCGACTAGCCGGACGGGTGAGCCCGGCGAACATGATGGCGGCCGGACTGGCGCTGGTGGGTAGCGGTAATCTGCTCAGCGCCTGGGCGGCATCCAGCGGCGGCTACCTGCCCTTCGCCCTGGCGATTGCCGTGACCGGCGCCGGTGCCGGCCTGCTCAACGGCGATACGCAGAAAAACATCATGGCGTGCGTCCCTCGGGAACGCACCGGCATGGCTTCGGGCATGAGCACCACCATGCGCTTCAGCGCGATCATGCTGGGGATCGGAATCTATGGCGCCCTACTCGCCGGCCATAGCGAACAGTTGCTGCATGACAGCCTGTCGGCCCAGGGTGGGCAATGGTTGGCGCAGACTCACGGCATTGCTTCGCGGGTGGTGGCTGGTGATATGGCGGCGGCGATGAACCTTTTGCCGCAGGCCGCGCAGGCGACAGTCGAGCCTCTGGCGCGTCACGCTTTTGTCGGTGGTTTCAGCCTGCTGCTGTTGGTTGCGGGGTTGGCGGGACTGCTGGCTGCGCTGGTGGTGGGGACGCTGATGCGCAATCCGATTCCAGTCGTAACGATGAGTCGGTCAGCGACATCCTCCGCCTGATTGACGCCCCCCCCCCTGTAGGAGCGAGCACGCTCGCGATGGTAGTGAACGATTACGTTGGAAACCTGAAACCCCGCGTTATCGTTGACGTCCATCGCGAGCATGCTCGCTCCTACAGGGGGCGCGGCTCATCGATATGTTGATATTCGGATTGCAACTGCGCCGCCAACACCTTGCTGCGTCCCAGTCGGATCGGGCCGCGTTCGATGTCGATCAATAATGCCGGGCAGTCCAGTGGTTTGAGTGTCGACCAATCCTTCAGGCGTCCATCGGTTACCACCAGCAACCGCTGTTGCTCCGAAGGAAAACGCTTCTGCCGCGCTGCCAGCCAGTGGCCTGCTTCCTCCAGAGCCGCCAGCAACGGCGTTCCACCACCCGCACCAAGCCCATCGAGCCAGTATCCCAAACCGCTGGACGCCTTCAACCCCTGCACCTGCCACTTCGGCATGGCGCCACTGGCAGTCATCAAAGCCAGTCGCGCGCGCTGGCGGTAAGCGTCGTCGAATAACTGCGCCAACAACCCCTTGGCATCGCTCAACGCCTGATGCCGACGGGTCGACGCCGAGGCATCGACGATCACCAGCCACAGTTCATGGGGTGAGCGGGTGCGCAGTTGGAACAACAGATCCGAACGATGCCGTGGTCGGCCATTGAGCAAGGTCCCGGGCCAGTTCACCGAGCCTTCGCGCGCGCTGTGTCGCTTGCCCTGCTTGCCCTGATCGAGGCGTCCGGCGCGGGGTCTGGCATTCGCCCCCGCGTCGGACCGGGGGCGAATGCCTAGGGCTTTTTTGGCCAGCTCGGCACTTCGCGACGGGCGCCGGTCGGCAGCGCCTGGGCAGGCATTTCGCCCCACTGGCCCTGGCCTTCGCTTGGGTTGGTGTTCTGATTCGACGGCGATTGGCCGGACTGCGGCGCAGGCGGCGTGTGTTCTCGGCGGCGATGGCGCAAGGCAAACTCCGCCACCGCGTCGATATCTTCCTCGGCAATCGCCTCGGCTCCGCGCCACGCGGCGTGGGCCCGGGCTGCGCGCAGCCAGACCAGATCGGCGCGCAAGCCGTCGACGCCGGCGGCGAAACAGCGCTCGGTGATCTGCGCCAGCGCGTCGTCATCCAGGGGAATGCTTGCCAACGCACTGCGCGCCTTCTGGCAACGTTCACGCAGATCGCGTTGCTGGCCTTCCCATTCGGCGCAAAAGGTCTGGGGATCGCTGTCGAAATCCAGGCGGCGACGGATGATCTGCCCGCGCTCGGCCGGCGCGGTGTGACCGCTGAGCGCGACGTTCAAGCCAAAGCGGTCGAGCAGTTGCGGGCGCAACTCGCCCTCTTCCGGGTTCATGGTGCCGATGAGCACGAACTTCGCCGAGTGCCGGTGGGAAATGCCATCGCGTTCGACCAGATTGGTGCCGCTGGCGGCCACGTCGAGCAGCAGGTCGACGAGGTGATCGGGCAGCAGATTGACTTCATCGACGTAGAGCACGCCCCCGTCGGCCTTGGCCAGCACGCCCGGGGAAAACTGCGCACGACCTTCGCTCAGGGCGGCGTCCAGGTCGAGGGTGCCGACGAGCCGCTCCTCGGTGGCGCCCAAGGGCAAGGTGACGAACTGACCGCTGGCCAGCAGATCGGCCAGGCCTCGGGCCAGGGTCGACTTGGCCATGCCCCGCGGGCCTTCGATCAGCACACCGCCGATTTTCGGGTCGATGGCGGTGAGGTACAGCGCCAGTTTCAAATCATCGGCGCCGACCACGGCGGAGAGGGGGAAATGGGGGGTGTCGGTCATTGTGCTTTTCTCTGTCGTGGTCGTTGTTCTGTCAGCAACACTGCCAAACCTTGTGGGAGCGGGCTTGCCCGCGATGGCGTCGTGTCAGCCAATACATGTGTCGACTGACACACAGCTATCGCGGGCAAGCCCGCTCCCACAGGTGATCTGTGGTGATCAGCCATCTTCTTCTATATCCAACAACAGATTCTCCAGCGCCTCACGATACTCCCCCGGCTCCTTCCACATCCCCCGCTGCTGTGCTTCGAGCATGCGTTCGGCCATGTCGCGCAAGGCGTGGGGATTGTGTTCACGGACGAAATCGCGGGTTGCCGGATCAAGCAGATAGGCATCGGCCAGCAACGCGTACTGGTGATCGTCGATCAACTGCGTGGTGGCGTCGAAGGCGAACAGATTGTCCACGGTGGCGGCCATCTCGAACGCGCCTTTATAGCCGTGGCGCTTGACGCCTTCGAGCCACTTCGGATTGGCCGCCCGGGAGCGAATCACCCGGTTCAATTCTTCCTTGAGCGTACGAATCCGAGGCAAGTCCGGCTGGCTGTGGTCGCCGTGATAACTGGCCGCCACCTCGCCACTGAGACTCTCCACGGCAGCGAGCATGCCGCCCTGGAACTGGTAATAGTCGTTGGAGTCGAGCAGATCGTGCTCGCGGTTGTCCTGGTTCTGCAGCACCGCCTGCATCTGGCTCAGACGCTGGGCGAAGTGCTCGCGGGCGGCGGTGCCTTCGTCGGAGCCGCCATAGGCGTACCCGCCCCAGTTCAGGTAAACCTCGGCCAGATCCTCGCGTCTCTGCCACAGACGCCCATCGATGGCGCCCTGTACGCCCGCGCCATAGGCCCCGGGCTTGGCGCCGAAAATGCGCCAGCCGGCCTGGCGTCGTGCGGTCTTTTCATCGAGCCCGGATTGCAGCAGGGTTTCGCGTTCAGCCCGAACTTTCGCTGCCAGCGGATTCAGATCGTCCGGCTCATCCAGAGCGGCAACGGCCTGCACGGCGGCGTCGAACAGGCGGATAAGATTGGCAAAGGCATCGCGAAAGAACCCCGACACCCGCAACGTGACATCCACTCGCGGTCGGTCGAGCAGGCTCAACGGCAGGATCTCGAAATCATCGACCCGCTGACTGCCGGTGGCCCACACCGGGCGTACGCCCATCAGCGCCATGGCCTGGGCGATGTCGTCGCCGCCGGTGCGCATGGTCGCCGTGCCCCACACCGACAGGCCGAGCTGGCGCAGGTGATCGCCATGGTCCTGCAGGTGACGTTCGAGAATCAGGTTGGCCGACTGGAAGCCGATGCGCCACGCCGTGGTGGTGGGCAGGTTGCGCACGTCCACCGAATAGAAGTTGCGGCCGGTGGGGAGTACGTCCAGGCGGCCACGGCTGGGTGCGCCACTGGGGCCGGCGGGGACGAAACGGCCGCCGAGGGCGTCGAGCAGGCCACGCATTTCCGCCGGGCCGCAGGCGTCCAGGCGGGGGGCGACGACTTCGTGCAGGTGGTCGAGGATGACTTGCACTTCAGACCACAGCGTTTTCCCCTGTGGGAGCGGGCTTGCTCGCGAAAGCGGTACATCCGACAAATCAATGTCGGCTGACACTCCGCTTTCGCGAGCAAGCCCGCTCCCACAGGAGGCATTCAGTGTTTGAACGATCAGCTGTGCGGCAAACAATTCCAGGCGTTCGCGGGTATCGCCGGTGGTGCGCCACGGCTCGTCACTGATCGACAACAATTCATCCGGCCGTGGCCCGTACCACGGATCGGCCAACCCACAATCCAGCGGGTCGAACCCCAACTCGAACGCCCTGGCCAACGCCCGCAACAGGCTCGACTGCGCCCCGCGCCCATCCCCTCGCGGAATGCGCAGCAACGCCGCCAACGTATCAATGCGCAACCGCCCCACCGGCGACTCGCCAAACACATGCAGCCCATCGCGGATCTGCGACTCTTTCAAATCGCACAGGTAGGTGTCGAGCCGTGGCAGCCAGATCGCCGCGTCGGCATCGCTGTCCAGCTTGTCGTCCAGTTGCAGTTCGCGGTCGATGTGGGTATCGCGCACCAGTTGCAGGATGTCGCGCTGCAATTCCCGGGCGCGGCGTGGGTCGAGCAGTTGTGCTTCGTAGTATTCGTCGGCCAGCAGCTCCAGGTTGCGCAGCGGCCCATAGGTTTCGGCGCGGGTCAGCGGCGGCATCAGGTGGTCGATGATCACCGCCTGGGTGCGCCTCTTGGCCTGGGCGCCCTCCCCCGGATCATTGACGATGAACGGATAAATGTTCGGCAGCGGCCCGAGCAGCGCGTCCGGCCAGCAGTTCTCTGACAGGCCGACACCCTTGCCGGGCAACCATTCCAGGTTGCCGTGTTTGCCGACATGGATCACGCCGTGGGCGCCATAGGTGTTGCGCAGCCAGAAGTAAAACGCCAGGTAGCCGTGGGGCGGCACCAGGTCCGGGTCGTGGTACACCGCGCTCGGGTCGACCTGATAACCCCGGGCCGGCTGAATGCCGACGAAGGTCAGGCCGAAACGCAGACCGGCGATCATCATCCGCCCGCCCCGGCACATCGGATCGCTGTCCGGTGCGCCCCAACGCTCGAGCACGGCGGCGCGATTGGCTTCGGGCAATGCGTTGAACATCCGCAGGTAATCGTCCATGGCCAGGCTTTGCTGGCACGGACGCTGGTCGAGGCTGTCGAGGTCGTTGCTCACGCCGCCGAGCAATTGCTGGATCAGCGCGGTGCCGCTGTCGGGCAATTCGGCCGGCAGCGGATAACCTTCCCGCTGCAGCGCCCGCAGGATGTTCAGCGCCGCCGCCGGGGTGTCGAGCCCCACGCCATTGCCGATACGGCCATCGCGGGTCGGGTAGTTGGCGAGGACCAGCGCCACGCGTTTCTCGGCGTTGGGCAGGCGCGCCAGATCGGTCCAGCGCCGCGCCAGTTCGGCGACGAAGTCCATGCGTTCGGCCGCGGGGCGGTAGCAGACCACGTCGGACTGGCTGCGCTCGCTGCGCCAGGCCAGGTCCTTGAAGCTGATCGGCCGGCTGATGATCCGCCCGTCCAGTTCCGGCAGCGCGATGTGCATCGCCAGATCCCGCGGTCCGAGGCCCTGTTCACTGGCGCGCCAGCCCGGCTCGTTGTCCTGGGCGCAAATCGCCTGGATCACCGGGATATTGCGGCGAAATGGGCGCAAGTGTGGCGCTTCGGGGCTGGACTGGGCGAAGCCGGTGGTGTTCAGGATCACCCCCGCCTCGACTTCATCCAGCCAGTCCTCGACCACCGACAGGCAGCCGGGCTCTTTCAAACTGGCCAGCGCAATCGGTAACGGGTTAAGCCCCGCCGCCTGCAAGCGCTGGCAGAAAAAATCAATGAAAGCGGTGTTCGCCGCCTGCAAATGCGAGCGGTAGAACAGCACCGCTGCCACGGGCCGGTCGGCCTGCCAGTCGGCCTGCCAATCCTGCAATGTCGCGGGGCTTTTTATCGGATGGTAGATCGCCGTGCGCGGCAGGGTTTGTGGCTCGCCCCAAGGGTAATCGCGGCCCAGCCAGCGATTGGCCAGACAGCGAAACAGGTTCAGCGCATTGGCCATGCCGCCCTGACGGAGAAAATGCCAGAGCCGGTCGCGATCTTCGGCGACTACTGTGCTCAGGTCGCTGAGTTCCGGGTCCGGGCGATCATCACCCGGCACCAGAATCAGTTGCACGCCCCGCTGCGACAGCTCCACCAGCCGCTCGACACCGTAGCGCCAATAGGCGATGCCGCCGTGCAGCGAAATCAGAATCACCTTGGCGTGACGCAGCACTTCATCGACATACAGGTCGACCGAGGCGTGGTTCTGCACCTGCATCGGGTTGGCCAGGCGTACGCTGGGGTAATCCTCGGGCAACTGCTGCGTCGCTTCGGCGAGCAGCGCAAGGCTGGAGTCGCCGCTGCACAGGATCACCAGCTCTGCGGGGGTTTGTCCAAGGTCGGCGATGTTGTCATCCGACACGAAACCGCCGGGCTGGGTCCTGAGCAGGTGCATGGTTTACACGCTGAGCGCGGCGCGCAATTGCGCTTCGATCGCGGCGGCGTCCAGCTCCTGGCCGATCAGCACCAGACGGGTGATGCGCGCTTCTTCGGCATTCCACTTGCGGTCGAAGTGTTTGTCGAAGCGGGTGCCCACGCCCTGGATCAGCAGGCGCATAGGCTTGTTCGGGATCGCCGCGAAGCCCTTGACCCGCAGGATGCCGTGCTTGACCACCAGTTGGGTCAGGGCGTCCAGCAGCAGGCTTTCGTCGGCTTGCGGCAGCTCGATGGAAATCGAATCGAAGGCGTCGTGGTCGTGATCGTCCTCGCCTTCGTGGTGATGGTCGTGATGACTGTGACGGCCGTCGATGTGCTCCTCGGAACCGGCGCCCAGGCCGATCAGCACGTCCAGCGGCAGGCGACCGTTGCTGGCTTCGATGACTTTCACCGCCGGCGGCAGTTCTTCGGCCACTTCCAGGCGCACGCGGGCCAGGTCTTCAGGGTTGATCAGGTCGGCCTTGTTGAGGATCACCAGGTCCGCGCTCGACAGCTGGTCGGCGAACAGTTCGTGCAGCGGCGACTCGTGGTCCAGATTCGGATCGAGTTTGCGCTGGGCATCGACCTGATCGGGGAACGCGGCGAAGGTACCGGCGGCGACGGCCGGGCTGTCGACCACGGTGATCACCGCGTCGACGGTGCAGGCGCTGCGGATTTCCGGCCACTGGAAGGCCTGGACCAGGGGCTTTGGCAGCGCCAGGCCAGAAGTTTCGATGAGGATATGATCAAGATCGCCGCGACGAGCCACCAGTTCGCGCATCACCGGGAAGAACTCTTCCTGGACGGTGCAGCACAGGCAGCCGTTGGCCAGTTCATAGACGCGGCCGCTGGCCTCTTCTTCGGTGCAGCCGATGGAGCACTGCTTGAGGATTTCGCCGTCGATGCCCAACTCGCCGAACTCGTTGACGATCACCGCGATACGGCGACCCTGGGCGTTGTCCAGCATGTGCCGCAGCAAGGTGGTTTTGCCCGAGCCCAGAAAGCCGGTAACGATGGTGACAGGGAGTTTGGCCAGTGTTTTCATCGGATGCCCTTTGGCAAGGTGGCGGGCATACAGGACGAGGAGCGGCCACGCGCACGCGCGCCGCAAGTGTTCGCCACCGGATCACCCCGCCCGGTTGTAGTGAGAATCTGTATCGAGGCAGGTCTCCTGGCTGACGGTGTGCCGGTCGGTCGACTGGCGTTGGCTGCGCCTTCCCGCGGGCTCAGGACCTGAGCGTGCAGTGGCGTGGCAGCGAACATCACCGTTCACAGTTGCGGGGGCAGCCGCGGCATCGACCGCGTTCCCTTCTTAGCTTCGGCAAAGATGCCGAAGAACCTCGAAAGCGCAAGGCTACGCATCGTATTGGAGGCGGTCAATGTCTTGTGGTGACCGCTACGACGCCTTCGCGGGCAAGCCTCGCTCCTACAAAG
>NZ_JAIQWX010000129.1 GCF_020164475.1 Pseudomonas sp. REP124
GGTCAACTGTGGGAGCGAGCCTGCTCGCGATAGCAATGCCACGGGCACTGCATGCCTGACGGACAAAAACAAAAATGCCAGGCGCAATGCCTGGCATTTTTTGTAGCTCATCCGACGCCCGACGGCGAATCAGAATGGCAGTTTCATGCCCGGTGGCAGTTGCATGCCAGCGGTCATGCCAGACATCTTGTCCTGGCTGTTGGCTTCGATCTTGCGCACGGCGTCGTTGAAGGCTGCGGCGATAACGGCTTCCAGCATTTCCTTGTCGTCTTCGCTCAGGCCTTCGACCAGACTCGGGTCGATGCTGATGCTCTTCACATCGTGACGACCGGTCATCACCAGGGTGACCATATCGCCACCGGCGCGGCCGGTGACTTCGGCGTTGGCCAGCTCTTCCTGCATCTTGGCCATTTTTTCCTGCATCTGCTGCGCCTGCTTCATCAGGCCGGCCATGCCACCTTTCATCATGGGAATCACCTCAAAAGTACCGGATTTAAACGTCGCCCGGCGCTATCGGCCGGACGCCTTCAGTTATTAGCCCTGACTGACCAGGGCTTCGACAGGTTCAATAGTATCGTTACGGATCACCGCACCGAACTGCTGCATCATTTGCTGGATGAACGGATCACCGTGGATCGATTCCTCGGCCTCGCGCTGACGGTCTGCACGCCGGCGCGACGCCGCCTGGGCCGGGGTTTCCTGCTCGGGCTTGATCAGCTCCATGGTCAGCGTCAGGGTACGTCCGTGAAACTGATTCAACGCATCGTTCAGGCGACGCTGCTGCGTGGCGTTGAACAGCGCACTGTGGGCCGGATCGAGGTGCAGCAGCCAATTATCGCCATCCACCGCGATCAGCGTGCAGTTGGCGGCGATGCTGCCGGTCATGCCGGAGATCGGCAATTTCGGGAACAGCTCCAGCCATTGCAGGGCCAGACCGGTGGCCGGCGCGGCGGCGGGCTCGGGTTCAGGCTCGGGCGCAGGTTCGGCGGTATGTTCGCTGGCCAGCTCATCGAGGTAGCTGTAGGCCGAATCCATGTCCGGCTCGATGTAATCCTCGTCCAGCGGCGGCTCGTCGTCCAGGTCCATGCCCGGTGTGGCGGCATCGACTTCGGCGACGGTCGGCTCCGGAATAGGCGCGGCGGCCCACTCTGGTGCGTCCGGGACCACGCTATCAGGCGTTGGCGCCATCACCGGCGGCAACTCGGGCTGCTCGCTGACAGTGTCCAGCAGCGGCTCAACGGCGGGTTGCTGGGCGGGTTCCGGCTCAGGCTCTGGCTCGACCGGATCATTCCACGGCAGGTCGATCACCTCTTCGGCGACCGCCGCTTCCACTACTGGTTCGGGTACGACGACCGGTGCAACGAGTTCAGGTTCAGGTTCAGGTTCCGGAGCAGGCGCTGGAGCCGCAACCGGCGGCGCGGCGACCGGCGCCACTGCCGCAGCGACTACCGGAGCAGCAACCGGCGCGGCAGCCACTGCTTTCGCGGAATCAACTGTGGCCTGGCTGATCCCCACTGGCTTTAGCGCTTGCCTTGGTGCATCCGCGCTATCGGCAGGCCGGAAGGCGAGCATCCGCAGCAGCACCATTTCGAAGCCGCCCCGCGGGTCCGGCGCCAGAGGCAGGTCGCGACGACCGATCAGGCCCATCTGGTAATAGAACTGCACGTCTTCGGCTGGCAGCGCCTGGGCCAGCGCCAGCACCCGGTCGCGATCGCCGTGACCGTTGTCGACGCCATCCGGCAGGGCCTGGGCGATGGCGACACGGTGCAGCACGTTGAGAATTTCCGAGAGCACACCGTTCCAGTCCGGGCCTTGTTCGGCCAAATGGCGCACCGCTTCGAGCAGGGCCTTGGCATCGCCTTCGATCAGCGCATGCAGGACGTCATAAACCTGGCCGTGATCGAGGGTGCCGAGCATCGCCCGCACATCGGCGGCAAGGACTTTGCCTTCACCGAAGGCGATCGCCTGGTCGGTCAGGCTCATGGCATCGCGCATCGAACCGTCGGCGGCGCGACCCAGCAGCCACAGTGCATCGTCTTCGAACGGCACGTTCTCGACGCCCAGCACGTGGGTCAAATGCTCGACCACACGCTCGGGTGTCATGTTTTTCAGAGAGAACTGCAGGCACCGCGAGAGAATCGTTGCAGGAAGTTTCTGCGGATCAGTGGTGGCCAGGATGAACTTGACGTAGGGTGGCGGTTCTTCGAGGGTTTTGAGCAGCGCATTGAAGGAATGGCTGGAGAGCATGTGCACTTCGTCGATCAGGTAGACCTTGAAGCGCCCACGGCTCGGAGCATATTGCACGTTGTCGAGCAGTTCGCGGGTGTCCTCGACCTTGGTGCGGCTGGCGGCGTCGATCTCGATCAGGTCGACGAAGCGGCCCTCATCGATCTCGCGGCACACCGAACACTCGCCGCAAGGCGAAGAAGTAATACCGGTTTCACAGTTCAGGCATTTGGCGATGATCCGCGCGATGGTGGTCTTGCCGACCCCGCGCGTACCGGTGAACAGGTAGGCGTGGTGCAGGCGCTGGCTGTCCAAGGCATTGATCAGAGCTTTGAGCACATGGGTCTGGCCGACCATTTCGCGGAACGAGCGCGGACGCCATTTACGTGCAAGAACCTGATAACTCATCGAAAACCATCGCGGCGATAGAAGCGGAAGCGGCTAATGCTAGCGGAGCAAGGGCAAAATTGCATCCGGTGTACTCGTCTAATCTGGATAAGCTGCATTTCGGGAGCTTTTTATCAAAAGTAGCGGAGCGTTTATGCGGCTGGCCATGGGGGCACTGCTGTCGATCAGCCTGAACGGATTCGCTGCCGAGGCGCCGCTGCGCTTTGCGGTGTCCGACAGTTGGGCGATGCCGCTGGTGCAACTGGACCACGGCCGGCCGACCCAGGGCATCCTGTACGACGTGATGCTCAGCCTCGCGACTCAGGTCGGCGTACCCGCGCAATTTCATGTGTTGCCCCGCAGCCGGGTACAGATTGCCATGGAACACAACGAGATCGATGTTCGCTGCTACGTCGCACAATCCTGGCTGCCGAACCTGCCCGACAACTATCTATGGAGCGTCCCGCTCTGGACCCAGCCCGACCTGCTGGTCAGCCGCCCTGCCCCACAGACCTCGGTGATCCCGGCAAGCCTGCCACGCCAGACCATCGGCACCGTGCTCGGCTACAGCTACCCGACCCTGCAACCGCTGTTCGACGCCAATCAGCTGCTGCGCGACGACGCTCGCAATCAGGAACTGGTGCTGGAAAAACTCCTGGCCGGCCGCAATCAATACGCCGTCAGCAATCAATGGACGCTGGACTGGTTCAATCAGCGCTTGTTACCGGATCGGCAGCTGCAAGGCGTGGCGGTGCTGCAGGAGCAAAGCCTGGGCTGCTTCGTGCGCAATGATCCGGATGTGCCGGCGCAACGGATTCTGCGCACGCTGGTGCGGATGAAAACGTCCGGGGAGATTGATGACATCATCCGGTTGTATATCGGCGGCAAGCCGTAGCACCTTGTGGGTTTCAGACAACCTGATCAATCTGCCGCCACTGCGATGGCGCGACAAACCCCGCCACCCAGTCCGGCACTGCCGAAGGCGGCATCGGCTGGGCGATGAAGTAACCCTGGGCCACTTCGCAGCCCAATCGCAAAAGCAACTCGCCGTGCTCGGCACTTTCCAGCCCCTCGGCAATCACTTGCCTACCGAACGCTCGGGCCAGGCCGATCACCGCGGTGGTCAGGGCAAGGTCATCGCGGTCATGCAGGATGTCGCGCACGAAGGACTTGTCGATCTTGATGGCCTGGGTCGGCAGGCGCTTGAGGTAGCTCAGGGACGAGTATCCGGTGCCGAAATCCCCCAGCGAAAACTGCACCCCCAGCGCCTGACAGTCCCGCAGGCAATCGCTGACGTGCTGAATATTCTCGATGGCGACCGCCTCGACGATCTCCAGATCCAGCCGCTGCGGGTCGACGTTGGTGTGTCGCGCCAGCACGGTTTTCAGGCGTTCGACAAAGTCCGTGCGCTGGAAATGCCGCGCCGCGATGTTCACGCTCACCGGCCAGTCATGCCCGGCCTGCTGCCATTGATCCAGCTGGGTCAGCACCTGATTCATCACCCAGTCGCCGATATCGACGATCAGATCGGTTTCCTCGACCAGCGGCAGAAATTCCCTGGCAGGCACCGTGCCCTTTTGCGGATGGTCCCAACGCAGCAGCGCCTCGAACCCCACGACTTCACCGCTGCGCATGTTGATCTTGGGCTGAAAGTGCAGATGCAACTCGTCGCCCGCCAGCGCCTGGCGCACCTGTTCGACGGTCTGGTAGGTGGCCTTGACCTCCTGATCCCGGGACACATCGAACAAATGAAAGCGCTTGCGACCGCTCTGCTTGGCCACGTACATCGCCTGATCGGCATGGCGCAGCAGGGTTTCGGCGTCTTCATTGTCGTGGGGGAATAAGGTGACGCCGATACTGGCGAACACATGGATGTCCTTGCCGGCGAGTGAGTACGGTAACGAAATCGCTTCCAGTACCCGGTCCAAAGCGGCGCGCAACTCCGGCACATCCCGCACATGCCGCAGCACCAGCACGAACTCGTCACCAGCCAGCCGCGCCACCACGTCTTCGCCACGCAGGATGCCACGCAATCGTTTGGCAACCTCCACCAATAGAAGATCGCCCATGGCATGCCCATAGCCATCGTTGACCGCCTTGAAGCCATCTAGGTCGAGCATGCACACCGCCAACGGGGTGCCTTTGACCCTGGAGAATTCCAAAGCCTGGTCCAGCAGATCCGAGAGGAATGCCCGATTGGGCAAACCGGTCAGCACGTCGTGCCCTACCCGCCATTGCAAGGTATGCAGCAGTTCACGCTTTTCGCTGATATCGAAACGGATCGACAGATAACGCTCGACCCGCCCCGTGGCCTTGTCGAGGACGGGCACCACGGTGCTCTCTACCCAATACAGGCTGCCGTCTTTCGCGCGATTGCAGATCTCGCCCTTCCAGACATTGCCCGAAGAGATGGTGTGCCACATCCCGTCGAAAAAATCCGCCGAATGCGTGCCGGAATTGAGAAGGCGATGGTTTTGCCCGAGCAGCTCTTCGCGACTGTAGCCGGAAACTGCACAGAATTGATCATTGACGTGGGTAATCCGGCCGGTGGGATCGGTCTCGGAAAAAATCGCGGCGGCATCCACGGCCCTGCGGTACTTCTCATCCATGAGTCAGACTCGCTGTCGCTGGCATTGGCGGTGCAAGCCCGTCAGGCAGCAGGCCGCCCAGAGACTCTCGAAACGCGGTTAAGCGAACGCCATGCTGGCTTCTATTGTTTTTCGAACTTCCGGGAACAGGCCATTAACTACCCATTTGGGGCGGCGATTCTACGAGATGCGTCACATTTTGCAAGAAAAGGCGAAAACGGCTCTCACCCGCAGATGCAGGGAAATCTCGTTAAGGTGTTGATTCGGAATGGAATTGGACGTCGTTTCGATGCTTGAAGCGCAGACGAACAAACACCGCTATGGACGAGGGCCATGGCAGCAAAATCGAAGTATTCGAGGGAAATGACGCGAGAGAGCACTCGCGGAGTCGTTAAGGTGGCAACCCCACCAGCCACACCCCGGCACACAATGTTCCCGCTGTGGCTGCTGCCTTCCGGCTCTGACCAGGTTCACGGGTAATCGTTGCGGGGGGACCGATGGGGTCACCATAACGATGCTCACCTGACGGCGAGCCGCGCCATTGTACCTATCTGAGACGAAGTTACAACCGTTGGCGCGGATTAAAAAACATGAGGTGCTTCAAGGACATGCGAAACGTAAAAGATCGCAACCTGCGGCAGTTGCTTCATTGGAGCGCATTCCCCTGTAGGAGCTGCCGCAGGCTGCGATCTTTTGATGTCAGACGGTGATGCCGTGCTCCTTCAGGAAATCGACGAACGCCTCTTCATCCAACACCTTCAGCCCCAACTCATTGGCCTTGGCCAACTTGGAACCCGCCCCCGGCCCCGCCACCACGCAATGGGTCTTGGCCGACACGGAACCCGCCACTTTGGCACCCAGGCTTTCCAGCTTGTCCTTGGCCACATCGCGGCTCATCAGCTCCAGGGAGCCGGTCAGCACCCAGGTCTGGCCGGTCAGCGGCAAGCCTTCGACGACTTTCTTTTCGCTCTGCCAGTGCATGCCGAAATCAGCCAGTTGTTTTTCCGCCTCGACCGCCTGCAGGCGATTTTCCTCGATGGCGAAAAACTCACGAACCGAGTTGGCCTGTTTCTCCGGCAAGGTCTGGCGCATGTCCAGCCAGTCGGCGTCGACCACCGCCTGCAGCGAACCGAACCGGTCGGCGAGTTTCTGCGCCCCGCCCGGCCCAACTGAAGGAATGTGCAGTTTGTCGAGGAAACCGCCCAGGGTGGTGCTGGCGGCAAACTCCGCGCCCAGCTCGCCCTGATCCTGAATCTGCATGCCGTGCTTGAGCAGATCGGCGATCACCTGCTGGTTGTGCGAATCCTCGAAGAAACTGTGGATCTCGTGCGCAACTTCCAGCCCGACGTCCGGCAGGTAGGTCAGCACTTGCGGCAGGGCTTTCTGCACCCGCTCCAGCGAACCCAGGGAACGCGCCAGCACCTTGGCCGTTTCCTCGCCGACATCGGGAATCCCCAGGGCGTAGATGAAGCGCGCCAGCCCCGGTTTCTTGCTGTCTTCGATGGCGCTTAGAAGGTTGCGGCTCGACAGCTCGGCGAAACCTTCCAGATCCACCACTTGTTCGAAGGTCAGGGCATACAGGTCGGCCGGCGAATTCACCAGGCCTTCATCCACCAATTGCTCGACGCTCTTCTCGCCCAGGCCTTCGATATCCATCGCCCGGCGGGAAACGAAGTGAATGATTGCCTGCTTGAGCTGCGCGCCGCAGGCCAGTCGACCGACGCAGCGATACACCGCGCCCTCGCTGACCGTCTCGCGGCCCTTGCTGCGTTTGATCAGTTGCGTGCGTTCGACATGGGAGCCGCACACCGGGCACTTTTCCGGGATGTGCACCGGCCGGGCATCGTCCGGGCGACGCTCGGTGACCACTTGCACCACTTGCGGAATCACGTCACCCGCGCGGCGAATGATCACGGTATCGCCGATCATCAGGCCCAGGCGCGCCACTTCATCCATGTTGTGCAAGGTGGCATTGGCCACGGTGACGCCCGCAACCTTGACCGGTTTGAGGCGCGCCACCGGGGTGACGGCGCCGGTACGTCCGACCTGGAACTCCACATCGAGCAGTTCGGTGAGCTCTTCCATGGCCGGGAATTTGTGGGCGATGGCCCAGCGCGGTTCGCGAGCGCGGAAACCCAGTTCGCGCTGCGAGGCGATGCTGTTGACCTTGAACACCACGCCGTCGATTTCATAGGGCAGCGCGTTGCGGCGCTCGCCGATGTCGCGGTAGTAGTCCAGGCATTCATCGATACCGTTCGCCAGTTTCAACTCGTGGCTGATCGGCATGCCCCAGGCCTTGAGCTGTTGCAGGTTGCCGATGTGCGTATCGGCGATGTCCGCGGACACCTGGCCGATACCGTAGCAGCAGAATTCCAGCGGCCGGTTGGCGGTGATCTTCGAATCCAGTTGGCGCAAGCTGCCCGCCGCCGCGTTGCGCGGGTTGGCGAAGGTCTTGCCGCCGACTTCCAGCTGGCTGGCGTTGAGCCGCTCGAATCCGGCCTTGGACATGAACACTTCGCCGCGCACTTCCAGAGTCGCCGGCCAGCCAGTGCCGTGCAACTTGAGCGGGATGTTGCGCACCGTGCGCACGTTGACGCTGATGTCTTCGCCGGTGGTGCCGTCACCGCGAGTCGCGCCGCGCACCAGCATACCGTCCTGATACAACAGGCTGACCGCCAGGCCATCGAGCTTGGGTTCGCAACTGTATTGCACCGCCGCGCCGCCACCGAACAGATCACCAGCCGGCAGATCCAGGCCTTCGGTGACCCGGCGATCGAATTCGCGCATGTCGGTTTCTTCGAAGGCGTTGCCCAGACTGAGCATCGGCACTTCGTGACGCACCTGGGTGAACGCCGACAACGCCGCGCTGCCGACTCGCTGGGTTGGCGAGTCGGCGGTGATCAGCTCCGGATGCTCGGCCTCGAGAGCCTTGAGTTCCTTGAACAACCGATCGTACTCGGCGTCCGGGATGCTCGGCTCGTCCAGCACGTGATAGCGATAGTTGTGCAGGTCCAGCTCGGCACGCAGCTCTAGAATGCGGTCTTTGGCGGCAGTCATGGGTGATCTCTCATAAAGCAAAAGAGCAGCCGTAGCTGCTCAATCTGTTGATGCGGTAAACCTATTGTAGGAGCCGGCTTGCCGGCGATGGCGATCTCGCGGACGCCATCGCGAGCAAGCTCGGCTCTTACAGGTACAGGTCGCGTGGCGCGATCCTGATCAACGTTTCTGAGTCAGGGCGCGGCGTTCGAATTCGACGATGCGCTGACGGTAGTGTTCGATGGTCTGGGCGGTCAGTACGCTGCGCTGGTCGTCCTTCAGTTCGCCGTTCAGCTCCTGGGACAGTTTGCGTGCCGCGGCCACCATCACGTCGAAAGCCTGTTTCGGATGACGCGGGCCTGGCAGACCGAGGAAGAAGCTCACCGCCGGGGTGCTGAAGTGGTCGATGTCGTCCAGATCGAATACGCCTGGCTTGACCGCGTTGGCCATGGAGAACCAGACCTCGCCGTTGCCCGCCATGCTTTCGTGGCGGTGGAAGATGTCCATCTCGCCGAAACGCAGACCGCTTTCCAGAATGTTCTGCAGCAATGCCGGGCCTTTGAAACCGGCGGCGTCGCGGCAGATCACGCTGATCACCAGCACTTCTTCAGCCTGAGGTTGTTCCTTGTCGCTGGCCGATGGCGAAGCCTTGGTCTCTTCAACGTAATCATCGTCGCGGCTGCTGAAGCTCGGGCCGCCATCCAGATCGAGGTTGAGGTTCAGGTCGCCCTGGGATGGCTCGCCGCCACGTTTGCCACGCTTGGAGCCCGATTCGCGGGGTTCGCGAGGCTCGCGGGCCGGCATGCTCACCGACGGCAGATCCTGCTCGTCCAGTTGCGGCTCTTTATGGTTGTCCAGTACGCGGGACGGGCCCAACAGCTCGGCGCTGGTGTCCTCGTCCGGCAGGTTGGACAGGTTTCGGTCAAGACGGAATTTCAGTTTTCCCTTGCCGCCGCGCATACGGCGCCAGCCATCGAAAAGAATACCGGCAATGACAATGATGCCGATGACGATCAGCCACTCGCGCAGACCGATTTCCATGTAATCCCGTGCCTCTATAAAAAATGCTGAAAAATAAGGGGTTTACAATCTGCAAACCGCTTTAAAACGTGGCGCCAACTCTATGTTCTGACAGGCGTTTTGCCCACGTATACGAAAAATTGACATTAAACTAGCACGACCAAAGGCAACTTTACACCGTCTGTCACTGCGGCTACTGCGAATATGTCGATTGGCCAGCAAGTCCGAAGGCCAATCAGGCATCCACCATAGCCATCGCCTCCTCGACATCCACCGCCACCAGTCGCGAACAGCCCGGTTCGTGCATCGTCACCCCCATCAGTTGATCGGCCATTTCCATGGCGATCTTGTTGTGGGTGATATAGATGAACTGCACCGTCTGCGACATCTCTTTCACCAGACGCGCGTAGCGTCCAACGTTAGCGTCATCCAGTGGCGCGTCAACCTCGTCGAGCATGCAGAACGGCGCCGGATTCAACTTGAAGATCGCAAAAACCAGGGCCAATGCAGTCAGGGCTTTCTCGCCACCGGAGAGCAAATGGATGGTGCTGTTCTTCTTTCCGGGCGGCTGCGCCATGATCGTCACCCCTGTATCGAGTAGATCTTCGCCCGTCAGTTCCAAATACGCGCGTCCGCCACCGAAAACTTTTGGGAAAAGCGCCTGTAATCCGCCATTGATCTGATCAAAGGTATCTTTGAAGCGGTTACGCGTTTCCTTGTCGATCTTGCGAATGACGTTTTCCAGCGTCTCGAGCGCTTCCACCAGATCGTCGTTCTGCGCATCCAGATAACGTTTACGCTCGGATTGTTGCTGGTATTCGTCGATGGCCGCGAGGTTGATCGCACCCAGGCGCGCGATACGTGCGGCAATGCGCTCGAGTTCTTCCTCGGCAACCTTTTCGCTGGCTTCCGCGGTCAGCGTGGCGAGCACGCCGTGCAGGTCGTAACCGTCTTCGAGCAACTGATCCTGCAAGGCTTTGCGGCGCACGGTCAGGGCCTGCCAGTCCATACGCTGCTGTTCCAGCTGACCGCGGATCAGCTGGGATTGCTGCTCGGCCTGGCTGCGGCGCTTCTCGGCATCACGCAGTTCGCGGTCGGCATCTTCCATGGCGATCTGCGCAGTCTTGAGTTCCTCATCGACGGTCATGCGCTTGTCGAGCAATTCTTCGAGCTTCAGACGCAATTCTTCCAGCGGCGCCTCGCCCTCCTCCAGATTCAGACTCAACTGCTCGCGCTTTTCGGTCAGGCGCTCGGACTGCATTTCCAGTCGTTCCAGCGCCTGACGCGTGGAATCGTGCTGTGCCTTGAGCGAACCCAGGCGCACCGCCAATTGATGGGCGTGATCCTTGTGCTGGCGGGCTTCCTGGCGCACCCGGTCCAGACGCTCGCGCAGACTGTCGCGCTGGGCCAGCAGCAATTCGCGCTGCTCGGTGTCCAGCGCCATGCTGTCGAGGGCGTCCTGCAAGTGGATGCGCGCTTCGCCGATCTGTTCGTGCTCCAGCTCCCGCTGCTCGCCCAACTCGGCGATCTCTTCATCGAGGCGAGTACGACGCAGGTTCAATTGTTCGGCCTTGGCCTTGCCGGCGGACAACTGGGCTTTCAATTCGCCCTGCTGACGGGCTTCGTCTTGCAGCAGTCGGCGCAGATGCTCGCGGCCGTTTTCCTGCTGACGTTGCTGCGCCCGAAGATTCTGCAGCTGGGTTTCCAGCGTCTCGACGGTGGCCTCGCGCTCTTCGCGCTCAAGGCTCAATTGCTGGATTTCCTGACCACGGGCCAGCACGCCGCTTTCCGCTTCGCTGGCGCGACGCACCCGCAGGAAATGCCGTCCGACCCAGTAACCATCGCGGCTGATCAGGCTTTGCCCGGCGGTCAACTGACCGCGCAGGGCCAGGGCCTGCTCAAGGTTGTCCACCGGCTTGACCTGCCCCAGCCACGGCGACAGATCGATCTGCGCTTCGACCTTGTCCAGCAAGCTGCCCGGCACGCGTACACCGTCACTGGAAGGGCTGAGCAAACGCAGATCGCCTTGGGCAAAACCGGACAAATCGAAATCGTTGAAATCGTCCACCAGCACCGCTTGCAGGTCGGCGCCCAGTACGGCTTCCACCGCCAGCTCCCAACCTGCCTCGACCTTCAGGCCTTCGGCCAAGCGCGGACGATCCGCCAGATGTTGTTCGCGCAGCCATTCAGCGGTGCCGGTTCCGGGATCGAGTGCGGCCTGCTGCAAGGCTTCCAGCGAAGCCAGTCGACCATTGAGCCGTTGCAGATCACCCTGGGCCTGTTGCTGCGCCGACAGTGCCTGCTGCAATTGCTGGCGCAGTTGCTCAAGGCGTTCGACCTGGGCTTCTTCGCTGGCCTGCAGATCTTCGAGGGTCGCTTCACTGGTTTCCAGCTGTTCGCTGAGTTCCATGATCGCCGCGTCTTCCGGGTCCGCCGAAAGCAGCTCGCGCTCCTCGCCCAAACGCTTCTGACGATCGGCCAGACGCTCCAGGCTGGTTTCCAGCTGCTGGATGCGCGACTGCTGGACTTCCGCCTGACGGCGCGGCTCCGCGGCGGTCAGGTTGAAGGCGTCCCACTGCTCCTGCCAGCCGTGCATGGTGGTTTCGGATTCCTCCAGCGCGGCGGCGGCCTCTTCGGCGGCGGCGCTGGTGACTTCCTGCTCGGGGGTGAGCATGTCCAGCTCTTCGCCGAGGGTCAGCAGCAAGGTGCGGTCGTGGCCCAGGTGCGACTCGGTTTCCAGGCGCGCACGCTCGGCCTCCTTCAAGTCGTCCTGCAACTGGCGCAAACGCTGCTGCCCGTGCTGGATGCTCTGCTCGACCCGGGCGATGTCGCCGCCGACCGAATAGAAACGCCCCTGCACCAGATTGAAGCGCTCGGACAGATCGTGGTGCCCATCGCGCAGGCGCTCGATGCTGGCGTCGGCGTTGCGCTGCTCGGCCACCAAGGCTTCGAAGCTGATTTCCTGAGTGCCGATGATCGCTTCACGCTGGCCGACCTGATCGTTCAGGTCCTGCCAGCGCAGGGCCGAGAGTTGCGCCTTGAGCTGGCGCTCCTCGCCCTTGTATTCCTGATACTTCTTCGCCGCCTCGGCCTGACGGTGCAGGCGTTCGAGCTGGCGTTCGAGCTCTTCGCGCAGGTCGGTCAGTCGCTCTAGGTTTTCGTGGGTGCGGCGGATACGGTTTTCGGTCTCGCGCCGGCGCTCCTTGTATTTGGAGATGCCTGCGGCTTCTTCGATGAAGTTGCGCAGGTCTTCAGGCTTGGACTCGATCAGCTTGGAGATCATGCCCTGCTCGATGATCGAGTAGCTGCGCGGACCCAGGCCGGTGCCGAGGAAGATATCGGTGATGTCGCGGCGACGGCACTTGGTGCCGTTGAGGTAATAAGTCGTCTGGCTGTCGCGGGTGACTTTGCGGCGAATGGAAATTTCCGCATAAGCGGCGTATTCACCCAGCAATGTGCCGTCGGAGTTGTCGAACACCAACTCGATGCTCGCCTGGCTGACCGGCTTGCGGCTGGTGGAGCCGTTGAAGATGACGTCGGTCATCGACTCGCCGCGCAGGTTCTTTGCCGAACTTTCGCCCATAACCCAGCGAACGGCGTCGATGATGTTCGACTTGCCGCAACCATTGGGCCCGACCACTGCCGCCATGTTACTGGGGAAGTTCACCGTGGTCGGATCGACGAAGGACTTGAATCCCGCCAGCTTGATGCACTTGAGCCGCACGCTTATGCATCCGTCAGGGCAGAGATCACCAGCTCGCAACTGCGCCGGCCATAGGCCGTCAGTACGTCGCGGATCTGTACGAAATCACGGGCGATGACGGCGGCGAGCAGGCGCTCGAACAGCTCCAGGTATTCGCTCATCGAGGCCTTGCGCTGGTCGAGGGCCAGGAAATAAGCACGGCTCATGGCCGGCTGCAGGTTTTCGACGGTTTCCTGCAGATAGGGATTGTCGGCAAACGGATAGGTGGCGCGCATCACGCTGAAACTTTCGTCGACGAAGGTGTGAATGTCCTGACGCTCGAAGCTGGCGGTCAGGCGCTGCTGGATCTGCACGAATGGCGCAAGGTCGGCCTGGACTTTCCAGCCGGTGGCCACGGCGTTGGCCAGCAGGATGTACATCTCGCTCATCAACGCGCACAGGCTTCTCACCTTGTGCGCGGTGAGTTCGGTCACGTGGGCGCCGCGGCGCGGCAGGATCGCGATCAGGTGACGACGTTCGAGAATCAGCAAGGCCTCGCGGACCGAACCACGGCTGACGTCGAGCGCCTGCGTGACCCTCAGCTCCTGAATGCGCTCCCCGGGCTTCATTTCACCGCGAATGATGCGTTCGGCGAGGTGGTGAGCGATTTGCTCGGCGAGGCTGTCCGGCGCCTTGAACGTCATGGTTGTCCTTCAAACTCTTCGATCTGCACAAGCGGCGCAGTGTAGCGCAATTGATACCGCATGGCGGAGTGCCTGCTGGCTGGTTTTGGCACGATTCAAGCAAAAAGCAGCCTGTCCCGCGTGGGTCAATACTGTAGGAAACCCGTCGTTGATCGAGAAAATGGTTTTTCCTGACCTTTAAGTCAGAAAACCATTGACCGAAAAGTCAGACCTGCTAAATTCGGTCCATCGGTTAACAACAATAATGAGTCTGCGAGGCCTTCCGTGATCCAGTTTTTACTCAACCAGGAACTCCGTAGCGAGCACGCCCTGGACCCGAATCTGACTGTGCTCAACTATCTGCGCGACCACGTCGGCAAACCCGGTACCAAAGAAGGCTGCGCCAGCGGTGACTGCGGCGCGTGCACTGTGGTGGTCGGTGATCTGCAGACGGATGAAGCCGGACGCGAACATATTCGCTATCGCAGCCTCAATTCCTGCCTGACCTTCGTTTCGTCGCTGCACGGCAAACAGCTGATCAGCGTTGAAGACCTCAAGCACAAAGGCGAACTGCACAGCGTGCAGAAGGCCATGGTCGAGTGCCATGGTTCGCAGTGCGGCTTCTGCACCCCCGGTTTCGTGATGTCGCTGTTTGCCCTGCAAAAGAACAGCGATCAGCCGGACCATCACAAAGCCCACGAAGCCCTCGCCGGCAACCTGTGCCGCTGCACCGGCTACCGGCCGATCCTGGAAGCCGCCGAGCAATCCTGCTGTGGCAAGCAGCCGGATCAGTTCGACGCCCGCGAAGCCGAGACCATCGCCCGCCTCAAAGCCATTGCGCCGACCGACATCGGTGAACTCAACAGTGGCGACAAACGCTGCCTGGTGCCACTGACCGTGGCCGATCTGGCCGATCTCTACGACGCCTATCCACAGGCTCGCCTGCTGGCCGGCGGCACTGACCTGGCGCTGGAAGTGACGCAATTCCACCGTACCTTGCCGGTGATGATCTACGTCGGCAACGTCGCCGAAATGAAGCGCATCGAACACTTCGACGACCGCCTGGAAATCGGCGCGGCCACCGCTCTATCCGACTGCTACGAGGCCCTGAAGGCCGAGTACCCGGACTTCGGCGAACTGCTGCAACGCTTCGCTTCCCTGCAGATCCGCAACCAGGGCACCCTGGGCGGCAACATCGGCAACGCGTCGCCAATCGGAGACTCGCCACCCCTGCTGATCGCCCTCGGTGCGCAGATCGTCCTGTGCAAGGGCGACACCCGCCGCACCATCGCCCTTGAGGATTACTTCATCGATTACCGCGTCACCGCGCGTCAGGAAAGCGAATTCATCGAGAAGATCATCGTGCCTCGCGCCAGCGCCGAGCAGTTGTTCCGCGCATACAAAGTCTCCAAGCGCCTGGACGATGACATTTCCGCAGTCTGCGCCGCCTTCAACCTGCGCGTGGAAAACGGTGTGATCGCCGACGCCCGCGTGGCTTTCGGCGGCATGGCGGCGATCCCGAAACGCGCCAACGCCTGCGAAACCGTGCTGCGCGACGCCCCTTTCAACAGCGCCACCCTGGAACGTGCCTGCGCCGCCTTGGCCGAAGATTTCACGCCGCTCTCGGACTTCCGCGCCAGCAAGGAATACCGCCTGCTCAGCGCACAGAACCTGCTGCGCAAATACTTCATCGAACTGCAAACACCGCACATCGAGACTCGGGTGACCGCTTATGTCTAACCATCACGCCGTAGAGAAGACCCAGGCCGAGCTGGCTGAACTGTTCGCCCAGGACCTGACCACCGGTGTCGGTCGCAGCGTCAAGCACGACAGCGCCGCCAAGCATGTGTCCGGTGAAGCGCAGTACATCGACGATCGCCTGGAATTCCCCAACCAGTTGCACGTTTATGCACGCCTGTCGGACCGCGCCCACGCCCGGATCATCAGCATCGACACCGCGCCCTGCTACGCCTTCGAGGGCGTACGCATCGCCATCACCCACGAAGACGTGCCGGGCCTGAAAGACATCGGCCCGCTGCTTCCGGGCGATCCACTGCTGGCGATAGACACTGTGCAATTCGTCGGTCAGCCGGTGGTTGCCGTCGCTGCAAAAGATCTGGAAACCGCACGCAAGGCAGCGATGGCCGCGATCATCGAATACGAAGACCTTGAGCCGGTGCTGGACGTGGTCGAAGCCCTGCGCAAACGCCATTTCGTGCTCGACAGCCACACCCATCAGCGCGGCGATTCGGCCGGCGCCCTGGCCACTGCCGAACACCGCATTCAAGGCACGCTGCACATCGGCGGTCAGGAACACTTCTACCTGGAAACCCAGATCTCGTCGGTGATGCCCACCGAAGACGGCGGCATGATCGTCTACTGCTCGACACAGAACCCCACCGAAGTGCAGAAGCTGGTAGCCGAAGTGCTGGACGTGTCGATGAACAAGATCGTCGTCGACATGCGCCGCATGGGCGGCGGTTTCGGCGGCAAGGAAACCCAGGCGGCAAGCCCGGCCTGCCTGTGCGCGGTGATCGCTCATCTCACCGGCCAGCCGACCAAGATGCGTTTGCCGCGGGTCGAAGACATGTTGATGACCGGCAAGCGTCACCCGTTCTATGTCGAGTACGACGTCGGCTTCGACAGCACCGGTCGCCTGCACGGCATCGCCTTGGAGCTGGCCGGCAACTGCGGTTGCTCGCCGGATCTGTCGGCGTCGATCGTCGACCGGGCGATGTTCCACTCGGACAACTCGTACTACCTGGGCGACGCCACCATCAACGGCCATCGCTGCAAGACCAACACCGCGTCGAACACCGCCTACCGTGGTTTCGGTGGCCCGCAAGGCATGGTCGCCATCGAAGAAGTGATGGACGCCATCGCCCGCCACCTGGCCCTCGATCCGCTGGCGGTGCGCAAGGCCAACTACTACGGCAAGACCGAGCGCAACGTCACCCATTACTACCAGACCGTCGAGCACAACATGCTCGAGGAGATGACCGCCGAGCTTGAAGAAAGCAGCCAGTACGCCGAACGCCGTGAAGCGATCCGTCGCTACAACGCCAACAGCCCGATCCTGAAGAAAGGTCTGGCGCTGACCCCGGTGAAGTTCGGCATTTCCTTCACCGCCAGCTTCCTCAATCAGGCCGGCGCCCTGGTGCACGTCTACACCGACGGCAGCATCCACCTGAACCACGGCGGCACCGAGATGGGCCAGGGCCTGAACACCAAGGTCGCGCAGGTGGTGGCCGAAGTGTTCCAAGTGGAAATGGACCGCGTGCAGATCACCGCGACCAATACCGACAAGGTGCCCAACACCTCGCCGACCGCTGCTTCCAGTGGCGCCGACCTCAACGGCAAGGCCGCGCAGAATGCCGCCGAAACCATCAAGAAACGCCTGGTGGAATTCGCCGCGCGCCAATACAAGGTCAGCGAAGAAGACGTGGTCTTCCACAACGGCCACGTGCGGGTTCGCGATCACATCCTGACGTTCGAGGCGCTGATCCAGCAGGCCTATTTCGCCCAGGTCTCGCTGTCGAGCACCGGCTTCTACAAGACCCCGAAAATCTACTACGACCGCAGCCAGGCTCGGGGTCGTCCGTTCTACTACTTCGCCTTCGGTGCGGCGTGCTGCGAAGTGCTGGTCGACACCCTGACCGGCGAATACAAGATGCTGCGCACCGACATCCTCCACGACGTCGGCGCCTCGCTGAACCCGGCCATCGACATCGGCCAGGTCGAGGGCGGCTTCATTCAGGGCATGGGCTGGCTGACCATGGAAGAGCTGGTGTGGAACAACAAGGGCAAGCTGATGACCAACGGCCCGGCCAGTTACAAGATCCCGGCCGTGGCGGACATGCCGCTGGATTTGCGCGTCAAGCTGGTGGAAAACCGCAAGAACCCGGAAGACACGGTGTTCCACTCCAAGGCCGTGGGTGAGCCGCCGTTCATGCTCGGCATTGCGGCGTGGTGCGCGATCAAGGATGCGGTGGCGAGCCTGGGTGATTACAAACATCAGCCGAAGATCGATGCGCCGGCGACGCCGGAGCGGGTGTTGTGGGGTTGTGAACAGATGCGGCAGTTGAAGGCGGTGAAGCCTGTAGATGCTGAAGCCGAGTTGGCTCCGCTCTGAGACCGAGGCGCGGCCTTCGCGGGCGAGCCTCGCTCCTA
>NZ_JAIQWX010000013.1 GCF_020164475.1 Pseudomonas sp. REP124
CGAGCCTGCTCGCGATTGAGTGCGCAGCACTCACAAGGCTTAAGCATCCGCCGCCTCCAGCGGAATCCGCCCGCTGGAGCAGGTGGCGGTTTCGTTGCGGTAGGCGAAATACAGTTTGCCGCGGGTCGGGTCGAAACGCAGGTGCAGCTGGATTTCATCCCCCGGACGCACCAATTGCTGGAACTTGAGGACCTCCATGCCGGCGAATTTCGGCGGCAAGTTCATCAGTTGCTGGCCCAGGTTCATCGCCCACTCGACCTGCACCACACCGGGCAGTACGGGGACTCTGGGAAAGTGTCCGCTGAAATAGGCGAGGTCCGGCGGGATGGCCAGTTGCAGGCTCCATTCTCCATCGGTTTCGGTCTGCTCCAGCACCTGCGGCGTCTGGGGACGCGGCGCCAACAGCAGGGCTTCGACTTCGGCCTGGGGCAGTTTGCCCTGGGCGTTCAGCGGCAATTGCCGCAGCAGGCGCCAGCGCCGAGGCAGGGCCAAGGCTTCGCAGTGCTGGCTCAGGTGCTGGCGCAAGGTCTCGGTGAGGGCGCGCCGGCCTTGATTGCGCAAGGCGTGCAGCCCGGCTTCGCTCAATACCAGCAAAGCGCCCAATGAGGCGCGGTTTTCCTGGACGACGCCCAAACGCGCTTCGGCGACCCAGGCATGGGCCATCAGTGCTTGTTCGAGCATCGGCAGTGAGATGCGTTTTTCTTCGAGCTTGACGATCCGGTCCAGCCGTCCGAGCAACTCGAAGCGGCCATCGGCGGCGATACGCGCCGCATCGGCGGTATGTTCGACATGGTCGTCAGGCAGGTAGGGCGAGGCGATCAGTAGCGCGCCGTCACTGTCCTGGGTGAGCCGCACATCGGCGAAGGGCTGCCAGAGATCGGGGCCCTGACGCCAGGCGATGCCGCCGGTTTCCGAGCTGCCGAAGATTTCCGTCGGCCATTGATTCAGGCGCTGGTGCAGGCTCTGCGCCGCATCGGCGGGCAATGCGCCGCCGGAAGAAAACACCCGGCGCACCGCGCTCAATGCCGGCCAGTCGAGGTTGTCGCCCATCCGCTTGAGCAACGCCGGGCTGGCCACCCAGGCAAACGCGGGGTGTTCGCGGCTGGCCCGTTGCAGGTCTTCGGGAAACGCCAGTTGCTTGCGCACAAAGGTGCGTCCGGCGCACAGCGGCCACAGCACGCGAAACAGCAGGCCATAGATGTGTTGGGTGGCAACGCTGCCGATGATGCACGCCGGACCCAGGTCGGCGCCCCACAGGCGCTCCAGGGCTTCGACTTCGTTGATCAGCTGGCGCAGTGTCTTTTCGATGCGCTTGGGTTCGCCGCTGGAGCCGGACGTGCACAGGCTCAGGGTGCAGCGATCCGGATCGAGTTCAGCAGCGTTCAGCGGAGGATGCTGGAAGTCATGCAGATGCGCATCGCCGGCCTGATCGGTCAGCCACAGGTCGACGTCATTCGACCAGCGCTGGCGTGTCTGGGGTTGCAGGTCGGACGGCAGCAACACGCTGACTTCCGCACGCCAGGCGCCGAGCAGGGCGTTCGCCAGATCGGCGGCATCTTCCAGGTGCACGGCAATGCGCCGCACGCCACGGGATTGCAGGCCGGCGGCGAGACGCAGGGCCTGTTCGCACAGTTGCCCGTGATTCAAGGCCGGTGCGGTCGCGACGACCCGCTCCGGCCGGGCCTTGAGCAACAGCTGCTCAAGTCTTATCCAATTCATATACGGCCTCGTACCCGTATTCGTATGAGCAACTCAACGGCAAACATCAGGCCGATCAATCCGTAGGAAATCAGCCCGGTGTAGACCATCCACCAGCTCAACGGCGCCCACAGCGTCAGGGCGGCCGCGCACAAACCATTGCACAGAAAAAACACGCTCCAGGCGATGGTCACTTGGCGCGTGTAGCGAATGCCCTCGTCCGGCAGATCCGGTTCACGCACACGGGCCAAGCGTTCCACTACCGGCGGGCCGTACACCAGGCTGCCGCCGAACAGCGCCAGCATGAAGGCGCTGATCAGCACCGGGTACCAACGCAGCAGCGCCGGGTTGTCGAACAGCGCCAGCAGCAGGCAGAACACGATCGCCACCGCGGCCATCCACAGGCTGCCGGGACGGCGCTTGCCGGTCAGCACCCGGGCCAGCCACAGGCTGCCCAGCAGCAGGCCGAACTGCCACGGGGCGAAGTGCTCCATGCCGAAATACACCGCGAAGGGGTAGAGCAGGCCCGCCAGCAGCAGGCCGAGGCCGATCAGTCGACTCATGCGGCCGGTTGAACCAGGCGGTAGACCGCCTCGACCACATCACTGACGGTACGCACCGATTTGAATTCCTCGGCGGCGATTTTCTTGCCGGTCTGACGTTTGATGTGATCGATCAGGTCGACCGCATCGATGCTGTCGATTTCCAGGTCCTGATACAGGTTGGATTCGAGACTCACCCGCTCAGGGTCCAGCTCGAACAGCTCGACCAAGGCATCGCGCAATGTGTTGAAAATGTCGTCACGAGTTTGCATGGTCCGGTCTCAAGCTGCCTGTTTTGCAGTGACGAACGCCGCGAGGCTCGCCACGTTGCTGAAATGGTTGCGGGTGTCCTTGGCGTCGGCGTCGATTTTGATGCCGTACTTTTTCTGGATGGCCAGGCCCAATTCCAGGGCGTCCACCGAGTCCAGGCCCAGGCCTTCGCCGAACAGCGTCTGCTGGTCGCCGATGTCTTCGGCGCTGATGTCTTCCAGGCCCAGGGCCTCGATGATCAGGTTTTTGATGTCCCGGTTCAGGCTATCGGTGTTCAGATCGCTCATCTTCGGCGAGCTCCTTAATAAAGTAAGAATGCAAATAATCGTTGAGCTTGCGTGAGGCCTGAGGGGCCGGGCCCAGCTCGGCGAAAGCCTGCGGGTCTATATCGGCGCCGACACGGAAACTGAAGTGCACGCGGCGTTTGGGAATGCGGTACCAGGGCTCGGCCTTGGTCAGTGTGGTCGGGCTGACCTTGATCACCACGGGGGTGAGGATTCTCGCACCGCGCAGGGCAATGGCCGCGCCACCCCGATGAAAGGCCGGCGCCTCGCCCGGCTGGGTGCGGGTGCCTTCGGGGAAGATGATCAGGGTCTGGCCGCTTTTCAGGGCGTCGGCGGCGGCATCGAGCATGTCCATGCTGCCATCGTTGCTGATGTATTCGGTCCGGCGCAGCGGGGCGCGGGTGAAAGGGTTGTCCCAGAGGCTTTGCTTGACCACGCAGTTGGCGTGGCGCACCAGGCCGATCAGAAACACCACGTCGATCAGGGACGGGTGGTTGGCGACGATCATCTGGCCTGGCTTGCCGAGTTTTTCAGCGCCCTGAATGTCGTAGGTCAGCACGCCGGCACGGGCCATGAAGCGGATGAAAAACCAGAAGCAGCCACTGACGGTTCGCCGCGCGCGCAACCGATGGGTGGCGGCGTCGCCCGGCAGGCAGCTCAACAACGGAAAAACCACCAGGCGCAGGCACAGCCCGCCCAGCCCGAAAAGGGCAAAGCTTGCGGCGGTGGCCAGCAGGCGCCAGTAATAGGCGTCGCGGGTTTTCTCGGTCATGGCTTGCGTTGCCAGGTCCATACACGATTTTTCCAGGCATGTTGGCAGGTGGTCTGCTGGCCCAGCAGTGCGCGCAGAAGATTCAACGCGTGCGGCCATCGGGGTTTGGACAACGCATCCGTGGGCCTGTTCATGGACAGCTGCCAGTCATTGCCGGGAGTTATCAACAGGCCGACAGCGTAAGGAAAGGGCACGTCGTCGATCCAGGTCGAGTACGCCTCAGGTGGCTGCTCCTCGGTAACCACCAGCAACACAGCCGGCGCGCCTTCATCGAGCAGGGCAGCGGCTTCCAGCATGCCGTGCTCAAGGCCATCACCGGCGGCGGCCAAAGCGGTCATTTCGCTGGTTTCGCCGCGCATGATCGACCACAGGCCGATGATCGCGTTATGCACTGACAGGCTGAACTGGGTCGGCGACAACGGCTGGTCGGCTGCCAGATCGCTGAGGATATCGACGGTACGCGGGGTTTCGCCGTGGCGGGATACGAAGACCAGTGGCAGTCCCTGATGGCCCTCGGCCAATGGCCAGCCGACGCTGAACGCCATCCGTGCCAGTCGACTCAGGCGCCGGCGTTGCATGGCGGGCAGAAATGATACGTCCGGTGCGGCATCGCTGACCGGCAACTCGACCGGTTGCCGGCTCCAGGCCTGCCAATCGTCCACGCTTTCGAGCCCCGGGGCCCACGCGCGCCATTGGGCGATGTTGAAATTGATCACAGACCTTCATCCCGCCCCTGGAGGGCTTGTTTGACGCGGCAAGTGGCGGTTAACCACGACTCGCTCTGCGTGGCGCCTGGCGCAGAGTGCTGCGCATTATCCCGGTGCCGGGAACGTGTAGCAAATGCTGGTTACATTTTGCACAGTGGGTGGCAATGCTCGGTTCGCAAAAATCGAACGTTTGCGAATTATTCACATGGTCACTGGTCCGTCTGTCGGCTCCGTCCGAGGCGGATAGAGGTGTTTGCCGCTTTTTCCGCGGGATATTTCCGATGACCCTGTAGTCCCTGGATTTGCGGTCTAGCTAAGCCATGCCATGGACCACTACACTCGGTCATTCTTTGATACACGGAGGTTTAGACATGCGGCGCGTGGTGTTCAATCAGAAAGGTGGCGTGGGCAAGTCCAGCATTGCCTGCAATCTGGCGGCGGTCAGCGCCAGCGAGGGCTATCGCACCCTGTTGGTGGATCTCGATGCCCAGGCCAACTCCACCCAATACCTGACGGGGCTCACCGGCAGCGATATTCCGATGGGAATCGCCGACTTTTTCAAGCAGACCCTGTCTTCCGGGCCTTTCTCCAAAAAGAATCAGGTCGACATCTACGAAACCCCGTTCGACAACCTCCACGTCATCACCGCCACGGCGGAACTTGCGGACTTACAGCCCAAGCTCGAGGCCAAGCACAAGATAAACAAGCTGCGTAAGTTGCTGGAAGAGCTGGACGAGGATTACGACCGCATCTATCTCGATACGCCGCCGGCGCTGAATTTTTATGCGGTTTCGGCGCTGATTGCCGCCGATCGCGTATTGATTCCCTTCGATTGCGACAGTTTCTCGCGCCAGGCGCTGTACGGTCTGCTGGCGGAAATCGAAGAGTTGAAGGAAGACCACAACGAAGAACTGGCGGTCGAAGGGATCGTGGTCAACCAGTTCCAGGCCCGCGCCAGCCTGCCTCAGCAAATGCTCGACGAACTGATTGCCGAAGGTTTGCCAGTGCTACCGGTGTACCTGGGCAGCTCGGTGCGCATGCGCGAATCCCACCAGGCCAACACGCCGCTGATCCACCTCGATCCACGGCACAAACTGACGCAGCAGTTTGTCGAGCTGCATAACCTGCTCGAAAACGCCTGAAAATCTTCAGATCGCAGCCGGCCACAGGCTGCGATCTCTTCAATGCTGAATCAGATCCCCTGGCTACGCAGCCAACTCATCAACTGCGGCAACGGAAACGCACCGCTCTGGCGTGCCACTTCCCGCCCGTTCCTGAACAGAATCAGGCTCGGAATCGAACGAATCCCCAATTGGGCCGACAACTGCTGGTTCGCCTCGCTGTCCAGCTTGGCCAACCGACACTTGCCCGCTAACTGCCCGGCCGCCTGCTCGAACACAGGCGCAAACGACTTGCATGGCCCGCACCAATCCGCCCAAACATCCACCAGCAACGGCAGATCACCCTTGATCTGACTGGCGTAGTCGCCCTGATTCAGTTCGAAAGGCTTGTTCAGCAAGACCTCGGCCTTGCAGCGACCGCACTTGGGATGATCACCCAGGCGCTCGGCGGGGATGCGGTTGAGGCCGTTGCAGTGAGGGCAGGGGATTAGGAGTGGGTCGGTCATGGGTAAGGTCCTGATGGAAAGCCGGTCGATGCTATTTGGAGACGTTTACTCATATTTTCAATCGCTGGACGGCGCACAGCCTATCTAGGCTGGAGAGGTCGACGCATCATCAGTCGGTAAAAGTATCGCAGTTTGCGATACATGCATTTTGTGTTTAACTCATCCATAGCAAAGTGCGATAAGGAAATTGCATGCGTGTGTTCACTGAAAAGCGGATTCGGGAAGCAAAAGAAAAATGGCCACATGCGGCGACGGCAATCGATCACTGGTACAGATTGATCAAGCGCAACAACCCTGGTGATTTTGCTGCCATGAAATCGCTGTTTGCTGCGACCGACAAGGTCGGTGACCTTCATGTATTCGATATCGGAGGCAACAAGCTGCGCTTGATCGCATTTGTCCGATATCGACATCAGAAGCTGTACATCAAGGACGTACTGGATCATCGCGAATACGATCGAGGCAAATGGAAGGAGGGAAAACAATGAGTGCACTGATCAAACAGGCAGCCGAGCATTGGGAGTTTGTTGCACCACTGCTGCGCAAGCCGAAAAACGAAGATGACTACGACAGGCTGGCTCTGGCGCTCGATGAGTTGTTGGAGATAACTGGCGACAATGAATCGCATCCACTGATGAGCCTTGTGGACATCATTGGCGACTGGATCGAGGAGTGGGATCACAAGCATCACCCCATGTCCGAATGCAGTGGTGTCGAGGCTCTTGCTTACCTGATGCGTGAACACGGCCTGACCCAGAGTGATCTGCCTGGCGTAGGCCCCCAATCGGTTGTTTCGGAGATCCTGAGCGGCAAGCGTCAGCTCAACCTGCGGCAGATCCGCTGGCTGGCCGAACGCTTCGGTACGTCTTTGGAGACCTTTATCTAGGCAGCGTCAGGAAGAACAACTGATCTCCAAATGCTTGCCCCACTCCGGCGGCCGCTGCGCATAGCTCTCCATCCCAGGCTGTTCCACGAACGGATTGCTCAACACCGCATGCAGCCGGCGGACTTCCTCGTAGTCGCCATTTTCTGCAGCGTCGATGGCGTTTTGTGCCAGGTAGTTGCGCAGGATGTACAGCGGGTTGACCGCGTGCATCCGGGCGCGGCGTTGTTCCTGATCGAGTTCGCCTTCGCGGGCCACCCGAGCGATGTAGAGCTCGCCCCAGGCATCGAAGCCCTTGAGATCGACGAAGTCGTCGCGCAGGCGAGCGATTGCCGCTTGTGGGGACTCTTCGCCCAGCCTGCGGAAGAACAGGCTGTAGTCGACGCCGCTGTTCTGCATCAGTTGCAGCAGCTGTTCCAGCAGGGTCTGGTCGTCTTCTTCGGCGGTGGTGAGGCCCAGGCGGCGGCGCATCAGGTCCAGGTACTGGGCCTGGAACAGCGGCAGGTACAGGCCGAGGGTTTGGCGCAGGGCCTCGACGCTGATGAACGGCGTCAGGGCCTGGGCCAGGGCGCTGAGGTTCCACTGGCCGATCGGCACCTGGTTGCTGAAGGAGTACCGGCCCCGATCATCGGAATGGTTGCAGATGAAGTTGGCGTCGAAGTCGTCGAGGAAGGCGAACGGGCCGAAGTCGAAGGTAATCCCCAGAATCGACATGTTGTCGGTGTTCATCACGCCGTGGCAGAAGCCATAGGCCTGCCATTTGGCGATCAGCTCGGCGTTGCGCTCGACCACTTCGCGGAACATCGCCAGATAAGGTTCCGGCTGCTCGAGGCATTCCGGGAAATGCATGGCGAGCACATGGTCGCCGAGGGCTTTCTGCAACTCGGGACGCTTGGTGTAGTAGAAAAACTCGAAATGACCGAAGCGCACATGGCTCGGCGCCATGCGCAAAACCATGGCTGCGCGTTCCTGCTTCTCGCGCCACACCGGGGTGTCGGAGCCGATCACGCATAGCGCCCGGGTGGTCGGGATATTCAGCGCATGGAGAGCTTCGGAGGCGAGGAATTCGCGGATCGAGGAACGCAGCACCGCGCGTCCGTCACCCATGCGCGAAAACGGTGTCTGCCCGGCACCCTTCAGGTGCAGGTCCCAGTGCTCGCCGGCCTCGTTGTACACCTCGCCCAGCAATAGACCGCGCCCGTCGCCCAACTGCGGGTTGTAGGAGCCGAACTGATGCCCGGAATAAACCATCGCCCGCGGGATCGCGTCGGCCCATAGCTTGTGGCCGCTGAACAGCTCGGCGAATTCCGGGGTTTCGGCCACGGCCGGGTCGAGATCCAGCAGCGCCATGGCGGCGGGGCTGGCGACGACCAGGCGTGGATTGTCGATCGGCTCGGGCAGGACGTGGGCGGAAAATGCATCGCCCAGGCGGTCGAAGCGGTTATCGAAGGTCAGTTCGTCGAGGGCTTTCAAAGGCCGTCTCCAGCAGAATGTCCGAGCATTCTGCTGGGGAATGGCCGCTTAGTCGAGTTTGGCGGCAGGCGGTGCGAGCGGCGGTTGCTTGTCATCGTTGAGAGGCACGATGGTTTTCGCTTCCGGTTCGATCGGCACCATCTTGTATTCCTGGCCGTGCAGGTTCTTGAGGTAGACCTCCATCTGGCGGAACGAGATGTTGATGTGCTGCTTCTTGAACTCGCGGTTGATGAAGCGGTTCACTTCGTCGAGAACCGGGTTGCGGTCGCCAAGGTCGCGCACGTGCATGCGCAACTCGTGGTCGAGGGTGCTTTCGCCGAAGTTCAGGAAGTACACGTGCGGCTCCGGCTCCTTGAGCACCCGCGGGTTTTCCCGCGCGGCCTTGAGCAGCAGTTCCTTGACCAGATCCAGGTCCGAGCCGTAATCCACACCGAGCTTGAGCGTCACCCGGGTGATGGTGTCGGTCAGGGACCAGTTGATCAGTTGCCCGGTGATGAACGTCTTGTTCGGAACGATGATGTCCTTGCGGTCGAAATCGGTGATGGTTGTGGCGCGGATGCGGATCTTGCTCACCGTGCCCGACAGGTTGCCGATGGTGATGGTGTCGCCGATCCGCACCGGGCGTTCGAACAGGATCATGATGCCGGAGATGAAGTTGGCGAAGATTTCCTGCATGCCGAAACCCAGGCCGACCGACAGCGCTGCCACCAGCCACTGCAACTTGTCCCAGCTCACGCCAAGGGTCGACAGGGTCGAGACGAAGCCGACACCGGCAATGACGTAGGACAGCAACGTCGTCGTCGCGTAGGCGCTGCCCTGGGCCAGGTCGAGCTTGGACAGCACGAACACTTCCAGCAGGCCCGGCAGGTTGCGCGCCAGGGCGAAGGTGATGCCGATGATGATCAATGCGCCGAGCATGTCGCCGATGCTGATCGGCACCATGCTCATGTTGGCGCCGGTGCCGCTGGTGTATTCGTAGAGGGTGACGTTGTCCAGGTACGAGAACACCGTGATCAGGTCGGCCCAGACCCAGTACAGCAAGGCCATGAAGCCGCCGAGCAGGGCCAGACGGATCAGACGCAGGGACTGTTCGTTGACCTTCTCGATGTCCATGGTCGGTTCTTCGATGATCGCTTCGCCGTCGCCGGCTTCCTTCGCGGCCTGGCGTTTGGCCAGGGCGCGCTGGTAGGCCAGGCGGCGTGCGGCGACGCTGAGGCCGCGCACGAAGGTGGCTTCGATCACCAGCCAGAACATCAGCAGGTACAGGGTGTTGATCAAGCGGTCGCTGAGTTTCAGCGCGGTGTAGTAGTAGCCGAAGCACACCGCCACGAACAGCGCCACCGGCAGGGCGGTGAACATCAGGGCCACCGCCTTGCGGAACAGCGGCGCGGTCTCGTGGGTCGGGCTGCTGAACAGCAGGCGGCCGAGCAGCCAGGTCATCAGGGCGTAGCAGATAAGCACCACCGGCATGCCCAGCACGTCGTCGGCCAGTGCCGCCGGTTGCAGTTCGGCAACCGCCACCACGGCAACCAGGGCCATCACCACCATGCCGAGCCGGCGGACCCAGCCGCGAAGGAATTCGACCTGCGGCTTCTCCCAACGGAAATGCAACTCCGCCACGCCGCCCGGCGCCAGCACCCGGTAGGCGGTGTAGAACACCAGCCATGCCTGGGCCATCTGCAGCAAGGCCGCACCCATGTTGGCGTTCTGCCCGCGGGCGTCGATCTGCAGGGCCAGGCCGCAGAGCGCCAGGCCCAGCGACACCGGCATCGCCAGCAGAATATTGATCAGGATCGCCTGCGGGGTGTGCCACTGGCTGTCGCGCTTGAAGTGGCCGATATCCTGGTGAACCTTGTTCAGGCGCGAGTACAGCTGCTTGCGGCGCCACAGCAGGGCACCAATCAGCAGCGCCAACGGGAGGAACAGCAGGGGACGCTGGGTCAAACCGTCGGTCAGCTCGCTCAGGCTGGAGGCCAGGGGCAGGGTATCGATCTGGCGCATCAGGCGATCCGGCACGGCGCGGATCCATTCAGGATCGATGGGCTTGTTGCTCGGAATCCAGAACATCTGCTCATCCAGCGTCGCCCGCAGGCTTTGCGCGGTGCTGAGCAATTGCTTCTGATTGAGTTGCAGGGTGATGGATTCGTTGAGCACCGCGCTCAGCTCGCGGTTCAGGCGCTCCAGCAGGTCGGCGCGCGTGGTCGCCAGTTCCAGCAGGCTTTTGCGCAGCTGCGGGGTGACTTGCTCGGGTGGCTGGCTGGACAGCAGGTTGTCGACGTAAGTGGCCGGGTTGCTGAGCAACTCGCGCTGCTGGCTGACTTCGAACTGATACAGGCGAATGTCGGCGATCTGGTCGGCCAGATCCTTGTCGACCTTCAGGCGCGGCAGGGCTTGTTTCTGCTTATAGAGAATCTTTGACAGCAGCAGGCTGCCCTTGAGCACGTTGATCTGTTCGTCCAGGGCCGAATCGCTCTGGGTCACGCTGTCCAGTTGCTGCTTGGTCTGCAGGTTCTGCTGGGTTACTTCGTTGAGACGGTCGGTGCTCTTGAGCAGGTAGTCGGAGAGCTTGAGGTTCAACGCGCTCTCGGTGGCCAACAGGCTGCTGCCGCCGGCCTTCTGCGCTTCGATGGACTGCTGGGTCACCGTCTCCTGAGACTGCGCCAGACGCTTCTGGTTGATCAGGGTCTGCAGCTCCTGGATTTCCTGATCCAGGCGGTCGGAGCGTTCCGAGAGCAAATCATGCTGGCTGTTGCCCAGGTCTTGCAGTTGGGTGTTACCGGCCAGTTCCTGACGACGCAGCGGGATCAGCGCGTTGAGAGCCACAAGTTCGGCGTTGAGCTGGTCGCGCTGCTCAGGACTCAGGGTCTTGCCGCCGTCCTTGCCGGCCTTGAGGATGTTGTTGATCTGTTGGATGCGGGTCTGGCTGGTGGCGATTTCCGCCTGGGCGCGCTCGGGGCGAGTCTGGGAGGTGATGACCAGGGTATTGGCGTCGGCCAGGGCCTTTTGCAGATCGCTTTGCTGGGTCGCGCGCTCGGTGAGCATTTGCTCGAGCTGCTGGATCGACTCCTTGGTAAAGCGTTGCGAGACCGGCACCACGGGACTGGCCTTGAGGCGGGTCAGCTCGCGCTGGTTCTCGATGGTCTGCTTGGGCGCGGCCGCCAGTTGTTGCTTGAGATCGTTGAGTTTCTGCTCGTAATCGCGGCGGTTGTCGAGCTGGGTCAGCGTGCCTTGCAGCACGGACTGCAGGGCCTTCTGATCAGCCTCCGCCAGCTTGCGGTCGGCGATCTTGTCCAGACTCGTCTGCACGGATTCGCGGGTGGGTGGTTCGGCGGCTTGCAGCGTGCCGACAGAAAGACTCAGCCCCAGCAGAACCAGGGCAAAAAAGGTGCGCAGACTTGACATAAAGACCGATCGAAGTACGAGGCGAAGAATGAAGTTTAGAGGAAGAGTCCGGGACCCGGGCGACTTCCTTCGGGGAATCTGACGCCCACTTTGCCGATCTTGTTCCCGTCCATGACCGCGACGGTCCAGATGGTGTTGTTCCATTCCACCTGGTCACCGACCACCGGCGCGCCCCCCACTTTCTGGGCAATGAAGCGGGCCAGGGACATGTCCGGATCGATGCCTTCGACCTTCAACCCGTACAGGGCAGCAACCGCGGCCAGCTGGGCGTCTCCTTCGAGTACGAAGTCGCCGAAGAAGCGCAAATCGAGGCCCCGTTGCGGCGCCTGGCTGAACAGTTTTCCGAGGGCCGCGAGGTTGTGTTCATGGCCGATTACGCACAGTAAATCATCGACTTCCAGCACCGTACTACCCGACGGATGGAGCAGTTGCTGGCCACGAAACAGGGCCGCGATACGGGTGCCTTCGGGCATTTTCAGCTCGCGAAGGGGTGAACCGATGCACCATTTTTCAGCGCCGAGGCGATAAACGAACAGCTCCCATTCGCTGGTCACGTGCACTTCCAGCGCCGAGCGGGAAATGGGGGCGGGCTCCGGCGGAACCGTCACCTTCAACAGCTTGGCGACCCACGGCAGGCTCGTGCCCTGCACCAGCAGCGACACCAGCACGATAAAGAAGGCGAGGTTGAAGTAGAGCTGGGCTTGAGGCAGGCCCGCCATCAGCGGGAACACCGCCAGAATGATCGGTACCGCGCCGCGCAGACCGACCCAGGAAATAAAAGCTTTCTCGCGCCCGTGGAACGCCTTGAACGGCAGCAGGCCGACCAGTACGGAGAGCGGGCGGGCAAACAGGATCATCCACAGCGCCAGAGCCAGGGCGGGCAGCGCGATCGGCAGCAGATCGTGGGGCGTGACCAGCAGCCCAAGCACCAGGAACATGCCGATCTGTGCCAGCCACGCCATGCCGTCGAGCATGTGCAGGATGCCGTGGCGGCTGCGCACCGGGCGGTTGCCGATCACCAGACCGCACAGGTACACCGCGAGGAAACCGCTGCCGTGCAGGGCGTTGGTCAGGGCAAACACAACAAGGCCGCCGGCAATGACCAAAATCGGATAAAGACCGGCGGCCAGATTGATACGGTTGACCAGTTGCAGCATCAGCCAGCCGCCGCCCAGACCGATGACGCCGCCGATGCCGAACTCGCGCAGCAAGTGGGTCAGCAGACTCCAGTGCAGGCCTGTTTGGCCGCTGGCGAGCATGTCGATCAGGGTCACGGTGAGGAACACCGCCATCGGGTCGTTGCTGCCGGATTCGATTTCCAGGCTGGCCGTGACCCGTTCATTCAGGCCCTTGCCGCCCAGCAGCGAGAACACCGCCGCGGCGTCGGTGGAGCCGACGATGGCGCCGATCAGCAGGCCCTGAATCATGTTCAGGTCGAACAGCCAGGCGGCGGCCATGCCGGTCAGCCCGGTGGTTATCAGCACCCCGACCGTGGCCAGCGACAGCGCCGGCCATAACGCCACGCGGAAACTCGAGACCCGGGTGCGCAAGCCGCCGTCGAGCAGGATCACCGCCAACGCCAGGTTGCCGACCAGGTAGGCCGTCGGGTAGTTATCGAAGATGATGCCGCCGCCATCGACGCCGGCCGTCATGCCCACGGCCAGGATGATCACCAGGATCGGGATGCCCAGACGGGAGGAAAGTGAGCTCACCAGAATGCTTGCACCCACCAGCAACGCGCCGATCAAGAACAGGCTGTTGATGGTCGTCGCATTCAAAGGCAGTACTCCGGAAAGCTGAAAGACGGGCACAAACTGACCATGCAGTCTGCGTGCCAGCGATTCTAACCTGTTGAAATGTGATGCTGTCAAAAAGCTTTTTTGCGAGTGCCGGTATCACAAGCCCTGTGGGTTCTGTGGCGAGGGGGCTTGCCCCCGTTGGACTGCGCAGCAGTCCCATTTTTTTGGGGGCCGCTACGCAGCCCAACGGGGGCAAGCACCCTCGCCACAGGGTGAAGCGCAAGCGTGGAGTGCTTTGGCGACGAAGTGCAGGAACCAGATCCGCCAATCACAGTCTCTAAAGTTCGCGAGAAAGCTCACTGGCCAGCAAAATCAAGGCCTTGCGCCTGTTTAACCCTGGCATCCCCGGTGACTTTTCTTTATCGTACGCGCCCTTTGAAAATGCCTGGAAAATCAAAATGTTGGAAGCATCCCTAAGCCAATTGGAACAGCTGGTCAGCGACCTGGTACAACAGAATCAGACCCTGCTCGGCAGCAACCAAGCCCTGAGCGCAGAACTGGCCCAGGCCAAGGATGAAAACGAAAGCCTGCAGCTGAGCCTGATGGAACAGGAAGAGAAACAAGGCGCCACCACCGCGCGCATCCAGGCCCTGGTCGAGCGTGTCAGCGCAGGCCCCGTTAGCGCATGAGTTACGGTCCTGGGGTAAAAGTCGTCTCGATTCTGGGGGAGGACTATTCGATCAAGGCGCCGGAAGGTGAAGAGCAGACCCTGCTCGACGCCGCATTGATGCTCAAGGCAGCCCTGGCCGAAACCAAAAAGAAGTACCCGACCCTGATCGGTGACCGACTGTTGGTGCTGGCTGCGATGAACCTGTGTTCCCAGCAGATCGAAATGAAGAAGCAGCACAAACTCGAACTCGACCGTTACCAAGAGCAAGTCAGCGCCACGGTTGAAGTGATTTCCAAGACGATCAATCAGGCCTGATCGGCTTTGCGCACAACCAAAGAATAAATTGTCGAACTAGTTGTATACATTCGGCATGGCTGTTGCAGTGTTTCAGCCTCTTATTCTTTGGGGGTGCTCCATGCAGTTCTGGCGACGCAGTATTCAATGGCAATTGATCCTGAGCATGGGCGCTGCCCTGCTGTTCAGCATCCTGATCGTGGTTGGCATTTATACCCTCGTGGTCAACCGTCTTGCCCAGAGTTATCTGGTCGAACAGGCGCTGCCGTCGAGCATCGAAGCGATGCGCAACGACATCGAGCGCATCCTCGTCCAGCCCCTCACCGCCGCCAAGGACATCGCCAGCAACAGCATGGTCCGCGACTGGCTGGCCAGCGGCGAAGACAGCAGCAAAACTCCCGCATTCGTTGAGTATCTGGAAGGCATCCGCGCTGAACACAAGGCGTTTACCGCGCTGATCATCGGCACCGCCACCAACCACTATTTCACCGAAAAAGGCCTGGATCGCTCGCTCAGTCGCGCCAATCCCAAGGACGCCTGGTTCTATTCCTTCCTTGATAGCAACCAGCCGCGCACCCTCAACATCGACAATGACACTGCCACCGGAGAATTGGCGCTGTTCATCGACCTGAAAGTCGAGCAGGCCGGCAAAGTCGTGGGTGTCGCCGGCCTTGGCCTGAGCATGAAAGAGCTCTCTGAGCTGATTCACAACTTCAGCTTCGGCGAGCGCGGCAAGGTCTATCTCGTGCGTTCCGACGGTCTGATCCAGGTCCATCCCGAAGCGCAATTCAGCGGCAAGCGCACCCTGGCCGAGCAGATAGGCGCCTCGGCGGCCCAAACGATCATTGGTCAAAAAACTGCCACAAACAGCAGCTTTACTCGCGATGGTGAGGACTATCTGGCCTTGAGTCTGCCATTGCGGGACCTGGGCTGGACTCTGGTGGCCGAAGTGCCACAGGCGCAGATCTATGCCGAAGCTCGCAGCGCCCTGTGGATGAGCAGCGGCATCGGCCTGGCGGTGGCGCTGGTGTGCCTGTTGCTGGTGGTATTGCTGGCCCGTGGTTTGGTGCGACCGATTCGTCAGGTAACAGCGGCGCTGGTGGCCATCGGTAGCGGTGGTGGAGATTTGACTCAACGGTTGGATTCCAGCCGCGCCGATGAACTGGGCGACCTGGCACGGGGCTTCAATCGCTTCCTCGACAGCCAGCGCGGCATGATCAGCGAAGTGCTGACCACCAGCGAACAACTGCGCACCGCGGTGGGCCAGGTGGCGCGGGTGGTGGACAACACTGCCGAGCGTTCCGGGCGCCAGCAGGAAATGACCGACATGGTCGCCACCGCTGTCCACGAAATGGGTCTGACGGTGCAGGAAATTGCGCAAAACGCCGGAAACGCGGCAGTGGCTTCGCAAACGGCGCGGGATGAAGCCATGCAGGCGCGGGAAGTGGTCGGCGGCTCGATTCGTCATATCGAAAGCATGTCCGACGAAATCGGCGTCGCCGCCAGCGCCGTGGGCGAGCTGGCCGATCAAGTGGCGTCGATTGATCAGGTGCTGGCGGTGATCCGCGGGATTTCCGAGCAGACCAACCTGCTGGCGCTCAACGCTGCCATTGAAGCTGCGCGGGCCGGGGACATGGGGCGTGGATTTGCCGTGGTGGCTGATGAGGTACGGACCCTGGCCCGGCGTACTCAGTCGTCCACCGACGAGATTCAGCAGATGATCGGCAGCCTCAAACAGGGTGCGGAGAATGCCGTGTCGTCGATGCACAGCGGGCAGGCAGCCACCGGCACTGGCGTCGAGTCCAGCCAGCGCACCGGTGCGTCGCTGACCGCGATCACCGGGCAGGTAGAACGCATCAGCGACATGAACCATCAGGTGGCGACGGCGACGGAAGAGCAGTCGGCGGTGACCGAGGAGATCAACCGCAACGTGCAGGGGATCTCCGACCTGGCGCGGGCGACGGCGGGGGAGGTCAGGGCTTGTCGTGAGGATTGCCAGACTTTGCAGCGGTTGGCGGATGACCTGGCGCGGCAGATGGGTGGGTTCAAGTTGGGTTGATGTGCTAATCGGACTGACGCCTTCGCGGGCAAGCCCGCTCCCACAGGGATCTTCGGTGTTCACACAATCTGTGTTTCGCCCGAAAACCTGTGGGAGCGGGCTTGCCCGCGAATGGATTTCTGCATCACTACAAAACTTTGATCAGAACCACTCATCCTGCATGTTCAAACACACATCATCCCGCGCCTCGAGAATCGCCAGCTCATGGTGGCAAGCTGGAATCTCCCAGGTCAGGAAATACCGCGCCGCCTGCAGCTTGCCTTTATAGAAGGCCACATCCGCCGCATTCCCCTTGGCCAGCCCTTGCTCGGCACGAATTGCCTGTTCCAGCCAGCGCCAGCCGATCACCGTATGCCCGAACACCTTCAGGTACAGCGCCGAGTTCGCCAGGCTGCTGTTGACCTTGCCTTGGGCTAGGTCGGTCAGCAGGCCGATGGTCACGGTTTGCAGGCGGGCTACCAGTTTTTCCAGCGGTTCACGCAACGGTGTCAGGGACTCGAACGCTTGAGCGCGCTCGGCGGTGTCGGCGATCAGGCGGATCAGTTGCTTGAGCCCCGCACCGCCGTTCTGCGCCAGTTTGCGGCCCAGCAGGTCCAGTGACTGAATGCCGTGGGTGCCTTCGTGGATCGGGTTCAGGCGGTTGTCGCGGTAGTACTGCTCCACCGGGTATTCGCGGGTGTAGCCGTGGCCGCCGAGGATCTGGATCGCCAGTTCGTTGGCCTTCAGGCAGAACTCCGACGGCCAGGATTTGACGATCGGCGTCAGCAGATCCAACAGCTCATGGGCTTGCTTGCGCTCGGCTTCGGTCTCGAGGGTGGTTGTGTCGTCGAACAGTCGCGCCGCATACAGACCCAGGTCGAACGAGCCTTCGACGTAGGCCTTTTGCGTCAGCAGCATGCGCTTGACGTCGGCGTGCTGGATGATCGCCACCGGTGCGGTGTTCGGGTCCTTGCTGTCCGGCACGCGGCCCTGCGGGCGTTCGCGAGCGTACTCCAGGGAGTACAGGTAGCCCGCATACCCGAGCATCACCGCGCCCATGCCGACGCCGATCCGCGCCTCGTTCATCATCTGGAACATGTAGCTCAGGCCGTGGTGCGGCTTGCCCACCAGATAGCCGACACACTCACCGTTATCGCCGAAGTTCAGCGCGGTGGAGGTGGTGCCGCGCCAGCCCATCTTGTGGAACAGGCCGGCCAGCAGCACGTCGTTGCGCTGGCCCAGGCTGCCGTCGTCGTTGACCAGGAACTTGGGCACGATGAACAACGAGATGCCCTTCACCCCGGCGGGTGCGTCCGGCAGCTTGGCCAGTACCATGTGCACGATGTTTTCCGACAGCGGGTGATCGCCGCCGGAGATGAAGATCTTGTTGCCCCTCAGGCGATAGGTGCCGTCGGCCGCAGGCTCGGCGCGGGTGCGGATGTCCGACAGGGATGAGCCTGCGTGGGGTTCGGTCAGGGCCATGGTGCCGAAGAAACGGCCGTCGATCATTGGTTGCAGGAAGCGCTGCTTTTGTTCGTCGGTGCCGAAGCTTTCGATCAGGTTTGCCGCGCCCATGGTCAGGAACGGGTACGAGGTGGAGGCGGCGTTGGCCGATTGGAAATGTGCGAAGCAGGCCTGGGACAGCAGGGTAGGCAGCTGCATGCCGCCCGCCTCGAAACTGCGCGCGGCGTTGAGGAAGCCGGCTTCAAGAAAGGCGTCCACCGCCGGTTTGACTTCCGGAATAAGAATCGCCCGGCCGTCCTCGTAGCGCGGCTCGTTCTCGTCGCCCTTGCGGTTGTGCGGTGCGAAGAACTTCTCGGCGATGCTGCGGGCGGTGCCAAGGGCGGCATCGAAGGTTTCGCGGTTGTGCTCGGCGAAACGCTCACGCTGGGTCAGGCCTTCGGCATCGAGGACTTCGTACAGCTCGAAAGCCAGATTGCGGGAACTGAGCAACGTCTCGGACATGGCGGCCTACCTTTTATTGAAGTGGGCCGAGTCTAAGGTGGGGGAATGGAGGAGGTACAGGATGATTGATGAGCGTGATGGTGAGTTGCGGGCACCGCTAATCAAATGTGGGAGCGGGCTTGCTCGCGAAGGGGGCTGATCATTCAACATTGATGTCGACTGATACACCGCTTTCGCGAGCAAGCCCGCTCCCACCAGGATTTGTGCAAGCCGGGCATCTTGTGGGTGCCCGGAGGTATTGCGGATTAACCGATCGTCATCAAGCTCGCATTACCACCCGCCGCAGCCGTGTTGACACTCAACGCCCGCTCGATCACCAGACGCTCCAGCGCAATGTTGGACTCGCCCTGGGACAGACCCTGCACCCCGACGATCGCGCCGGCGCGCTTGGCGACCTGCTGGCATACCGCGCGCAGCTGGTCGGAATGGCCATGATGCAGAACCGCATCGAACACCACTTCGTCCTTGTTCCAGTCGGCCACCAGCTTGATGCGCGCCTGAATCTCCTTCGGCAGACGTGCAAGCAGCGCCTTGGACAATTCACCTTCCGGCCATACCGCCGAACCGCCGACAGCCAGGACTGCCGCCAATTGGCTCAGCAGATCGCCTTCGACTTCCGCCAGGCACAGCACGTGTTCACGCGGCAGGATCGCATAGCTGTTGCGCTCGCCGGTCGGGCCGGCCAGGACGCGGGTGACACCGCTTTGCGATTGCGCGGCGAACTGCACGCACAGGGCGCTCAGGTCGGCGAACTTGTTGCTGTCGGCCCAGGCTTTCAGGGCGGTCAGCGGTTTGCTCATGGCTTCACGCAGACGCACGTCCGGCGCCGCGGCTGCATCGGCGCGGGCGAAGGATTGTTCGATTGCGTCTGTAGGACGAGTCGACAGCAGGCGGTACAGGTACAGCGGACCACCGGCCTTCGGACCGGTACCCGACAGACCTTCGCCGCCGAACGGCTGCACGCCGACCACGGCACCGACGATGTTGCGGTTGACGTAGACGTTACCGGCATTGACGGTGTCGATCACCTTGGCGATGGTCTCGTCGATTCGGGTGTGCACGCCCAGGGTCAGGCCGTAGCCGGAGGCATTGATCTGGCCGATCAGCTGGTCGATGTCCTTGCGCTTGTAGCGAACCACGTGCAGCACCGGACCGAAGATCTCCCGCTGCAGTTCGTCGAAGCTTTCCAGTTCTATCAGGGTCGGCATCACGAAGGTGCCGCGCTTGATTTCTTCGGCATCGGCGATCGCCACCTGGTACACGTTGCGACCTTTGTCGCGCATGGCCTGGATGTGTTTCTCGATGCCGGCCTTGGCTTCGGCGTCGATCACCGGGCCAATGTCTACCGACAGGCGCTCAGGGTTGCCGAGACGGCTTTCGGCCATCGCGCCCTTGAGCATTTCGATGACGCGGTCGGCGGAATCTTCCTGCAGGCACAGTACACGCAGGGCCGAGCAACGCTGGCCGGCGCTGTCGAAGGCCGAGGATACGACGTCGATGACCACTTGTTCAGTCAGCGCCGAGGAGTCGACGATCATCGCGTTCTGGCCGCCGGTTTCGGCGATCAGCGGAATCGGGCGGCCCTGGCTGTCCAGGCGACCGGCGATGTTGCGTTGCAACAGGCGCGCAACTTCGGTGGAGCCGGTGAACATCACGCCTTTGACGCGATCATCGCCCACCAGACCGGCGCCGACGGTTTCGCCGCGGCCCGGCAGCAGTTGCAGCACGCCTTCCGGAATGCCGGCTTCGAGCAGCAGGCGCACGGCCTGAGCCGCCACCAGCGGCGTCTGTTCGGCAGGTTTGGCCAGTACCGGGTTACCGGCAGCCAGTGCTGCAGCGACCTGACCGCTGAAAATCGCCAGCGGGAAGTTCCACGGGCTGATGCACACCACAGGGCCTAGCGGGCGGTGAGCGTCGTTGGTGAAATCGTTGCGTGCCTGCACCGCGTAGTAACGCAGGAAGTCCACGGCTTCGCGCACTTCGGCGATGGCGTTGGCGAAGGTCTTGCCGGCTTCGCGGGCCAGCAAGCCCATCAGTGGCTGGATCTCGCCTTCCATCAGGTCGGCGGCACGTTCCAGGATCGCGGCGCGCTCGGCCGGCGGGGTGGCCTGCCAGATCGGTGCGGCGTTCAGGGCGCATTGAATGGCGTTGTCGACGTCATCGACAGTGGCTTCCTGCACATGGCCGACCACGTCACGCAGATCCGACGGGTTCAGCACGGCGCTCGGCGCTTCGTTGCTGGAGGCGCAACCGAGCATCGGCGCGGCTTTCCAGTTGTTGTGTGCGGTGGCCAGCAGGGCGCAGGACAGCGACGCCAGACGATGTTCGTTGGCCATGTCGATGCCGCTGGAGTTGGCGCGCTCGGCACCGTACAGGTCGCGCGGCAGCGGAATGCGCGGGTGCGGCAGGCCGAAACCACCTTCGGCGGTGGCCATCTTCTCGATGCTCGCCACCGGATCGGCTACCAGTTCCTGGATCGAAATCGACTGATCGGCAATGCGATTGACGAACGAGGTGTTGGCGCCGTTTTCCAGCAGGCGACGAACCAGGTATGCCAGCAGGGTTTCGTGGGTGCCGACCGGAGCGTAAACGCGGCACGGACGGTTCAGCTTGCCTTCGGCAACTTTGCCTACAACCTGTTCGTACAGCGGTTCACCCATGCCATGCAGGCACTGGAACTCGTACTGGCCCGGGTAATAGTTCTGACCGGCGATGTGGTAGATGGCCGACAGAGTGTGGGCGTTGTGCGTGGCGAACTGCGGGTAGATGACTTCCGGCACCGACAGCAGTTTGCGGGCGCAGGCGATGTAGGAAACGTCGGTGTACACCTTGCGGGTGTAGACCGGATAGCCTTCCAGACCTTCGACCTGGGCGCGCTTGATTTCGCTGTCCCAGTAAGCGCCTTTCACCAGACGGATCATCAGGCGATGACGGCTGCGGCGAGCCAGGTCGATCACGTAGTCGATCACGTACGGGCAACGCTTCTGGTAAGCCTGTATCACGAAACCGATGCCGTTCCAGCCGGTCAGTTGCGGCTCGAAGCACAGGCGTTCGAGCAGATCCAGCGATAGCTCCAGGCGGTCGGCTTCTTCGGCGTCGATGTTCAGGCCGATGTCGTATTGCTTGGCCAGCAGGGTCAGCGACAGCAGGCGCGGGTACAGCTCGTCCATCACGCGCTCGTACTGGGCGCGGCTGTAGCGTGGGTGCAGGGCGGACAGCTTGATCGAAATGCCCGGGCCTTCATAAATGCCGCGACCGTGGGAGGCCTTGCCGATCGAGTGGATGGCTTGTTCGTACGAGGCCAGATACTTCTGGGCGTCGTGTTCGGTCAGCGCCGCTTCACCGAGCATGTCGTAGGAGTAGCGGAAGCCCTTGGCTTCGAACTTGCTCGCATTGGCGAGGGCTTCGGCGATGGTTTCGCCGGTGACGAACTGCTCTCCCATAAGACGCATGGCCATGTCGACGCCCTTGCGGATCATCGGCTCGCCGCTCTTGCCGATGATGCGGCTCAGGGAGGAAGTCAGGCCGGCTTCGTTGTGGGTCGAAACCAGTTTGCCGGTCAGCAGCAGGCCCCAGGTGGCGGCGTTGACGAACAGCGACGGGCTGTTGCCCAGGTGCGGCTGCCAGTTGCCGGTGCTGATCTTGTCGCGGATCAGCGCGTCACGGGTGCCTTTGTCCGGGATACGCAGCAGCGCTTCGGCCAGGCACATCAGCGCCACGCCTTCCTGGGACGACAGGGAGAATTCCTGAAGCAGGCCCTGAACGATGCCCGCGCGGCCGCCGGCACTCTTCTGGTTGCGCAGTTTTTCGGCAATCGAGGCGGCGAGCTTGTTGGTGGCTTCGGCCATCGGTGCCGGCAGGCGCGCCTGCTCGATCAGCATCGGTACCACTTCCGGCTCCGGGCGACGGTAAGCGGCGGTGATGGAGGCGCGCAGTACCGATTGCGGCAGGATGCTTTCAGCGAATTCGAGGAAGCACTGGTGGGCGTGATCGGCGTGGACTTCACCGGCGTCGTCAGCGACTGCGGTGGCCGAACCGTTCAGCTCGGTCAGGGTTGCACCACCCTCGAGTTTTTCCAGGTAATTGAAAATTGCCTGCTTGATCAGCCAGTGCGGCGTGCGATCAATCGAGGTCGCGGCGGCCTTGAGGCGTTCGCGGGTCGGGTCGTCAAGTTTGACGCCAAGGGTGGTGGTAGCCATGTTTTTATCCTCATGTTTGCCACGACCGCGTGGCATCAGCTGGCGGCAAGATTAGCTGTGCGCCGATAGAGGTGCAACCCGGTGCAACCCTTTTTTGTAGGAATATTCGGCGCCTCGTCGGGAAATAAATTCTGGTACGAAAGTGCAACCCGTGCTTGGAGCTTTTGGTTCTGAGGGCATGGAAGTGCTAGATCAAAACGGAGTAAAAAATACGGTTTGTCGGTGATTTCGCGTAGGTGCAACTTATTCTCAAGAAATGGGTTGCACCGTATTTGCTTTGGCGAATAGCATTCGTGCCCCAAGGTGCAACCTGCCTAAAACAGGTGCGCCGGCTGATGGCTTTCCTGGGGAAACATCAGTCCTAAATGCGCGGCATCCAGATCCGTCTGTCAAACATCAGCGTTTGCCAGCGGTTTCACCCGCCGCAGCTACATAAAAACAAAGCCAGGGCGTCACTTAATGAGCGTAATGAATCCAACCCTGATCACGTTCGTGATCTACATCGCAGCAATGGTGCTGATCGGCTTCATGGCCTATCGCTCCACCAACAACCTTTCTGACTACATCCTCGGCGGTCGCAGCCTGGGCAGCGTCGTGACCGCGCTGTCCGCCGGTGCCTCCGACATGAGTGGCTGGTTGCTGATGGGCCTGCCGGGCGCCATCTACATGTCCGGCCTGTCCGAAAGCTGGATCGCCATCGGCCTGATCGTCGGTGCCTACCTGAACTGGCTGTTCGTTGCCGGCCGTCTGCGAGTGCAGACCGAGCACAATGGTGACGCCCTCACCTTGCCGGACTACTTCTCCAGCCGCTTCGAAGACAAGAGCGGCCTGCTGCGGATCATCTCCGCCGTGGTCATTCTGGTGTTCTTCACCATCTACTGCGCCTCGGGCATCGTGGCCGGTGCCCGTCTGTTCGAAAGCACCTTCGGCATGTCCTACGAGACTGCGCTGTGGGCCGGCGCCGCGGCGACCATCGCCTACACCTTCGTCGGTGGTTTCCTGGCGGTGAGCTGGACCGACACCGTACAGGCCACGCTGATGATCTTCGCCCTGCTGCTGACGCCGATTATCGTGCTGCTGGCCACCGGCGGCGTCGATACCACGTTCCTGGCCATCGAAGCGCAGGACCCGAGCAATTTCGACATGCTCAAGGGCACGACCTTCATCGGCATCATTTCGCTGATGGGCTGGGGCCTGGGCTACTTCGGCCAACCGCACATCCTGGCGCGTTTCATGGCGGCGGATTCTGTGAAGTCGATCGCCAACGCCCGTCGCATCTCCATGACCTGGATGATCCTGTGCCTGGGCGGCACCGTGGCTGTCGGCTTCTTCGGTATCGCGTACTTCTCGGCCAACCCAGAGATGGCCGGTCCTGTAACCGAAAACCATGAGCGCGTGTTCATCGAACTGGCGAAAATCCTGTTCAACCCATGGATTGCCGGTGTGCTGCTGTCGGCCATTCTGGCGGCGGTAATGAGCACCCTGAGCTGCCAGTTGCTGGTGTGCTCCAGCGCCTTGACCGAAGACTTCTACAAGACCTTCCTGCGCAAATCGGCTTCCCAGCTGGAACTGGTCTGGGTTGGTCGCGCCATGGTGTTGCTGGTGGCGCTGATTGCGATCGCGATGGCCGCCAATCCGGAAAACCGCGTGCTGGGTCTGGTCAGCTACGCCTGGGCCGGTTTCGGTGCCGCGTTCGGTCCGGTTGTGCTGATCTCCGTGATCTGGAAGGACATGACTCGCAACGGCGCACTGGCCGGCATCCTGGTGGGTGCGATCACTGTGATCGTGTGGAAGCATTTCGAACTGCTGGGTCTGTACGAAATCATCCCTGGCTTCATCTTCGCCAGCCTGGCGATCTACATCGTCAGCAAGATGGGCGCGCCGACTGCCGGCATGCTGCAGCGTTTTGCGGCGGCGGAGAGTGATTACCGCCTGAACAAGTAATTGGCGAGAGCCGACGGCTTGAATGAAAACGGCCCGCTTCCGTGATGGAGGCGGGCCGTTTTTTTGCGTCGGTGTTGTGGAATGCATACTCCTGTGGGAGCGGGCTTGCTCGCGAAAGCGGTGTGTCAGCCGGCAATGATGTGACTGACACGCCCTCTTCGCGAGCAAGCCCGCTCCCACAGGAGTCCCAGTCATGTTGGATTGATGTGTAAGCCGCCCGGCCGCCAACTCCTGACTTGCAGGCCGGCAGAAGGTAAACTTCCCGGCCTTCGCAGGAGCAGCCATGAATTATCGTCACGCCTTCCATGCCGGCAATCACGCCGACGTGTTCAAACACCTGACCTTGACCCGCCTCATCGCCCTGATGTCGCGCAAGGAGCAGCCGTTTGCCTATCTCGACACCCACGCCGGCATTGGTCTGTATGACCTGCAGGGCGATCAGGCCAATCGCACCGGCGAGTACCTGGAAGGCATCGCGCGTCTTTGGAATCAGACGGACCTGCCGATCCTGACCGCCGACTACATGCAGGTGCTGCATGAGATGAACCCGGATGGCCAGTTGCGTTACTACCCGGGCTCACCGGAGCTGGCGCGGCGCCTGACCCGCCGGCAGGATCGCGTGCTGATCAACGAGAAACACCCCGAAGACGGTCTGCTGCTCAAGGAAAACATGGCCGGAGACCGCCGGGTCAAAGTGCACCTGGGCGAAGGCTGGCATGTGCCGCGGGCGTTGCTACCGGTGCCGGAAAAACGCGCCGTGATGCTGATCGACCCGCCATTCGAAAAGCTCGACGAGATGCAGCGTTGCGCGCTGTCGATGAAAGAAGCGATCGGCCGGATGCGCCAGACCGTGGCGGCCATCTGGTACCCGGTGAAGGATCAGCGTGCACTGCGCCGCTTCTATCAGGACCTGGCCGGCACCGGCGCGCCGAAGTTGTTGCGCGTGGAGTTGCTGGTGCATCCGCTGGACACGCCGAACAGCCTGAACGGCTCCGGTCTGGCGATTGCCAATCCGCCTTGGGGGCTGGAGGAAGAATTGCGAGAGCTGCTGCCGTGGTTGGCCGAGAAGCTTGGGCAGACGCAGGGTGGGTGGAAGATGGACTGGTTGATCGCTGAGTAAAGCCTGGACCAGGATCTAAAGATCGCAGCCTGCGGCAGCTCCTACAGATGTATGTGTAGAAGCTGCCGCAGGCTGCGATCTTTTGCTTCGAGCGATTAAATAGGGCAGGTCACGCCGGTGCCGCCGATCCCGCAGTAGCCTTCAGGATTCTTGGCCAGATACTGCTGGTGATAGGTCTCGGCAAAGTACACGGTCGGTGCCTGTTCGACTTCGGTGGTGATTTCACCGAAACCGGACTTGTTCAGTTCGGCCTGGAACGCCTGCTTGCTGGCCAGGGCTTTATCCAGATGCTCAGGGCTGGTGCAGTAGATCGTCGAACGGTACTGGGTGCCGATGTCGTTGCCCTGGCGCATGCCCTGGGTCGGGTTGTGCAGTTCCCAGAACATCTTCAGCAGCTCGTCGTAGCTGACCTTGTCTTTGTCATACACCACCAGCACCACTTCGGCGTGGCCGGTCAGGCCCGAGCAGACTTCTTCGTAGGTCGGGTTCGGGGTGAAGCCGCCGGCGTAACCGACCACGGTGCTGACCACGCCTTCACGCTGCCAGAACCGCCGCTCGGCGCCCCAGAAGCAACCCAGGCCGAAGATGGCGAAATCTACGTCCTGGAAGAATGGGCCCAGCAGCGGGGTGTCTTCGAAAACGAAGTGTTTCTCGGGCAGAACCATCGGGGTTTCACGGCCAGGCAGAGCTTGTTCTTTGGTAGGGAGCACGTTTTTGTTCACCAGAATTTCCGAGCGCAGAACCATTATCAGTCCTCAGTCAGGATGGGAGTTAAGTAAGCAGGTCGTCAGTGTGCCCAATGCCCGCGAGTTACGCACTACCCATTGTGGGAGCGGGCTTGCTCGCGAAGGCGGTGTGTCAGTCAGCGATGATGTCGACTGATACGACGCTTTCGCGAGCAAGCCCGCTCCCACAGGGTTTGTGCAATCAGGCAATCAGGCAATCAGGCAATCGGGCCGCGCGGGTAGCGCTTGAGTTTCTCGATCAGTTCGGCGCCCGGGATCGGTTGGTCGAACAGGTAGCCCTGGCCGACGTCGCAGCGGTGGCGGCGCAGGAAGGACAGCTGCTCGGCGGTCTCGATGCCTTCAGCCACGACCTTGAGTTTCAGGTTGTGGGCCATGGCGATCACCGCGGAGGTGATTTCCATGTCGTCCTGGTTGTCCGGGATTTCGTGAATGAAGCTTCGGTCGATCTTGATGATGTCGATGGGGAATTTTTTCAAGTAACTGAGCGATGAGTAACCGGTGCCGAAGTCGTCCATCGCCAGAGTCAGGCCCAGGCGCTTGAGCTGGTCGAGTTGCAGGTGGGTGTCTTCGGTGGCTTCCAGCAGCAGGCCTTCGGTCAGTTCCAGCTCCAGCAGGTGTGCCGGCAGGGCTTCTTCCTTGAGGATGTTGGTGATCGAGGCGACCAGGTCCGGGTCGGAGAACTGTTTGGGCGACAGGTTGATCGCCACCTGCAGATTGCCTAGCCCGGCGGCGGTCAGCGCCTTGCTCATGCGGCAGGCCTGGCGGGCGATCCATTTGCCGATCGGAATGATCAGGCCGGTTTCCTCGGCGACGCTGATGAACTGGTCCGGGCGGATCATGCCTTTTTCCGGATGATCCCAGCGCAGCAAGGCCTCCATGCCCAGCAGGCGACCGCTGCGCAGGCAGAGCTTGGGCTGATAGAACACGTCCAGCTCGTTCTGGGTCAGGGCGCGGCGCAGGTTGTTCTCGACGAACAGCTTGTAGCTGGCCTCGGCGTTCAACGCTTCGGTGAAGACCTGCACCTGATGTTTGCCGTTGGCCTTGGCCTTGTGCAGCGCCAGACCGGCGTTGCGCATCAGGGTCTGCGGGTCGCGGCCATGCAGCGGCGCGCAGGCCAGACCTACCGAGCCGGTCACACTGATCAACTGGTTGTCGACGAACATCGGCTTGTCGAGGGTGGTCAGCAACTGGCTGGCGATCTGTTGGCCGGTGTGCAGGTCGGTATTGTCCAGCAGCACCGCGAACTCGTTACTGGCGAATCGCGCCAGGCTGCCGCTCGGGCTCAGGCTGTTGCGCAGGCGACGGGCGAGGCTGATCAGCAGCTTGTCGCCGGTCTGGTGGCCGAGGCTGTCGTTGATCCGCTTGAAGTTGTCGATGTCCACCAGCAGCAGGCTGATCGGCGCATCGCTGTCCCGGGCAAAGCGTTCGTCGAGGTTGCGGATGAACGCCGGACGGTTGCCCAGATTGGTCAGGTTGTCGGTGTAGGCCAGGCGCTCGATGCGTTGCTGCGCGAGCTTGGTGTGGGTGATGTCTTCGTAGATGCCGATGTAGTGGGTCAGTTCGCGGTTATCGCCATAGACCTTGGAGATCGACAACTGGCCCCAGTAGGGTTCGAGGTTCTTGCGGCGGCTCTTGAATTCGCCCTGCCAGCTGTTGCTCTTGGCCAGCGCCGAGGGCGCATCGAACAGCAGCTCGCTGAGGTTTTCCAGGGCCGGCAGCTCAGACAGGCGCTGGCCGTGAACTTCTTCGGTGCTGTACTGGGTGATCGCGGTGAAGCTCGGGTTGACGTATTCCACCACGCCATCGCAATTGACCAGCAGAAAGGCGTTGGCGCTTTGCTCGACCGCACGCTGGAACAGGTGCAGGGCGCTGGTGGCGGTGCGGCGGTTGTGGTTGCTGATGACCTGGGCGAACTGGTCCGCCAGCTCGCCGGCAAAGGCGATTTCATCCGACTGCCAGGCGCGGGTGGCGCCGGTCTGCTCAAGGCACAGCACACCGACCACCTGGCCATCGACGCGGATACTGGCGTCGAGCATGGCGTTGACGTCGCGCGGGCGCAGGGCTTCGGCGATTTCCCGGGTCCGTGGATCGCGCATGGCATTGTGCGCATCGATGGCGCGACCGGTGTGCAGGGCGTCGAGATAGTCGGGAAAGCTGCTCGCGTCGATCGGTTGCGGCAGCACGTATTCCTGGCTGGCGCGGTGGAAGGCCGAGATCGGCACCAGCGTCGAGCCTTCAAGGTTCCACAGGCTGGCGCAGTCGATTTCGTAGATCTCGCAGGCGCTGCGGGTAATCAGTTCGGCCGCTTCTTGCAGGGAGTTGCCGCTGCTATAGCGCTGGCGGGTCAGCAACAGGATCAGATCCTGCTGCGCGCGCACACGGTCCAGATGCTGCAGTTGTTCCTGCTGGGCGCGCTGGTTGAGCTCCAGGGCGATTTGCAGGCGCGAGTTCTGGGTTTCCAGATCGAGGGCGGGCAGCAGCGGGTCATCCTCGAACAGGCCGTCGATGACCAGCAAGTAGCCGCGCAACAGGTGCCGATTGTGCTGTTTGTAGGCTTCGCCCAGCTCCAGCAGGTTCAAGGAGCCGGTGGCGGTGTGCAGGGTGTAGCGGATCAGGTAATGCGAGCCTTCGCTCAGTTGCAACTGAATCGCGTCGTGCAGCTCATAGCGCGCTTCAGGCTCCATCAGGCTGGCGTAGGGCGAGCCGACCAGGGCGCAGAGCTCCACGGCCGGCAAGCCGAACTGTCGTTCGCAATTGGGATCGAGAAACAGCAGCGCCCAGCTTGGTTCATTCAGCCGCTCGAAACGCAGCATGCCGAGCCGCGAGGGCACAGGCAACTGCGTCACTACCTCGGCCACCATTCGGCTGGCGGCATCGGGTTGGCTTTTCATATGAAGGAAAACTCGCTTCGAATTTGCTGAACGCGCCGGGCTTACGCCCTCTTACTGTTGCCTGCGGCAAGGTTGCATCATTGCGCTACCGACTGACAAGAGAGATGAAGGCCAAGTGCTATAAGAATATGTCGGCAGCAGACAAGTTTTCTGCAATTTTTTCCCGAACCTGTAGGAGCGAGCACGCTCGCGATGGATTCAAGAACGCCGCGGGGTGTCAGGTGCCCAGCGTCATCGTTGACGACCATCGCGAGCGTGCTCGCTCCTACAGGGTTAAAGCAATACTGGTCGATTGCAGCAGGTTGCCATCGCGATCATGAAAACGCACATGAATCTGTTCGGTATCGACGATGACGTGGGCGAAATTGTCCTGGCTGATCACGCCGCTGGTGAGTTCATGCCGGTAGTCCCCGGCGGCGGTTCGCACCAGCGGTTGGTCGAGAATGAAGGTGGAGGCCTTGGCATAGGGCAGCAGCCTGCTGTTGCACAGGGGCGAGGAAACGATGGTGTGGACGTCGAAGTCCGGGGCTTCGCTGTGGGTCAGGCGGCTGGTCAATGAGCCGTGGACGTCGCCCGAGACAAAGACCACGTTTTTGATCCTGTGAGTCCGGATGGTTTCCAGCAGTCGCAATCGCTGCTCCGGAAAAGCCTTCCAGGCGTCATCCGGCAGGCTTTTGCGGTCGGGATAGAACATCACGCTGGTGACCACGAATTTGACCCTGGCGGGGCTTTGGACCAGCCAGTCGCGCAATGCCTGTTCCTGCTCGAGATCGAGCATGCGCGGTTCAGGCGATGCCAGGTCGCGTCGAGTGCGACTGTCGGTGACGAACCATTCGATATCGCCATGGCTGAATTGATACCAGTATCGAGCCAGCGGCTGTCCGAGGCTTTCCCCCACGCCGGCGGGTCCATGGCTTGCCTGATACAGCTCATAGGCGCGCATGGCGTTGTCATAGAGGTGCTCGTCGCCCCGGCTCTTGTTGACCGGCCAGTTGTCCTCGATTTCATGGTCGTCGAGGATCATGTAGGTCGGTGTGCCGGACATCAGGGCTGCGATATGCGGCTGGGAAAACGCCGTGCGGTATTTGGCGAGGATGTCCTCGTACTCCCGGTCGGGAGCGATGAAATTCAGATCATCGATGTAAACCTGGTCACCGGTCATCAGCAGGGCGCTGATCGGCGGGTTGGCATTTCGGGCCAGCGTGTTGATCGAGGCGAAGATCCGGTCGCCCAACTGTGGAGCCCAGGGCACGCCGGCGGTCATCTGCAAGTAGCGGCACGAGCCGACGATGTAGGCCCGCGGGGAAGTGACATCACTGGATTGCGTGCGAAAGCGGTATAGGGGCTCGGGCCATTGCAGCGGCAATTCGCGCAATGTTTCCAGGCCGAGCGTCGAGCTGAACCAGCCTGCCTGATATTCGTATTCGGCATCGGCGACAAGGCCCTGAAGGTCAATCACTGCAGCCCCGTCATTCGCCTCCGACAGCGGGGTGAAAATCGCTTTGTTCCAGTGTTCCTCACCGGCTCTTCGACAGCGAACAGCGGCGAATGCCTGAGTGCCTTTCTGCCAGCCGCCACGCAGAAACAGGCGGGTTTGGTGCGATGTCGTATGGCCGACGATCGGTCCTACAGTAGGTTTCAACATATTCTTCGATTCCGTGAAGGTTACGTGTGAGTCCTTTCGAATCGAGCCTACTGTTCTGGGCGGGAAAAAAAGCGCGGCAGAGTGCGACGCAGGTTGTGGGGGATATCAGCCACAAACGTAGGAAGGTTTTTCTTGCAGGCAAAAAAAGCCCCGCCAAATTGGCGGGGTTGAGGTACGAGCGTGGCGCTCGGAAACGTGAAACGCAAAAGGCCCTCCGGTGAGGGAGGGCCTTTCGGGAGTTACAGCAAGATGGTGCGGATGTCCGCCAGCAGATCGCTCAGACGCTTGGTGAAGCGTGCAGCAGCGGCGCCGTTGATCACACGGTGATCGTAGGACAGCGACAGAGGCAGCATCAGCTTCGGCTGGAAGGCTTTGCCGTCCCAGACTGGCTGCATGGTTGCCTTGGAAACACCGAGGATCGCCACTTCCGGCGCGTTGACGATCGGCGTGAAACCGGTGCCGCCAATGTGGCCGAGGCTGGAAATGGTGAAGCAGGCGCCTTGCATCTCGTCCGACGAGAGCTTCTTGGTCCGGGCTTTTTCAGCCAGGGAAGCGGCCTCGGCGGCCAGTTGCAGCAGGCTCTTCTGGTCGACGTTCTTGATGACCGGTACCAGCAGGCCATCCGGAGTGTCGACGGCGAAGCCGATGTTCACGTATTTCTTGCGGATGATCGCCTTGCCGCTTGGTGCCAGCGAGCTGTTGAAGTCCGGCAGTTCCTTGAGCAGGTGCGCGCAGGACTTGAGCAGCAGCGGCAGGATGGTCAGCTTGACGCCGGCCTTCTCTGCGACGGCTTTCTGGGCGTTACGGAACGCTTCGAGTTCGGTGATATCCGCCGAGTCGAATTGCGTCACGTGCGGCACGTTCAGCCAGCTGCGGTGCAGGTTGGCGGCGCCGACCTGCATCAGGCGGGTCATCGGCACTTCTTCGATTTCACCGAAGCGGCTGAAGTCCACGACCGGAATCGGCGGGATGCCTGCGCCACCGGTTGCACCGGCCGCAGCGGCTGGAGCTTCCTTGGCCTTCTGCATCATCGCCTTGACGTAAGCCTGCACGTCTTCCTTGAGGATGCGACCGTGCGGGCCGCTGGCGCCGACAGCGCTCAGCTCGACGCCGAACTCGCGGGCCAGTTGGCGCACGGCTGGGCCGGCGTGAACTTTCGCGCCTGGCTTGGCTGGTGCAGCAACCGGAGCAGCGGCAGGCGCGGCAGCCGGAGCGGCAGCAGGTGCAGCAGCGGCAGCAGGAGCGCTCGCAGCAGCAGCCGGTGCAGGGGCTGCAGCAGGCGCTGCGCCTTTGACTTTCAGCTTGAGGATCAGGTCGCCGGTGCCGACTTCATCGTCGAGCTTGATGGAAACGCTTTCCACCACGCCAGCGGCAGGCGATGGAATCTCCATGCTCGCCTTGTCGGATTCCAGGGTGATCAGCGACTGGTCGGCTTCGACGCTGTCGCCGGCCTTGACCAGCACTTCGATGATCTTGGCCTTGCCCGCCGAACCGATGTCCGGAACGTGGATGTCCTGAACGCTGTCGGCAACCGGAGCTGCCGGTGCGGCGGCCGCAGCTGGCGCCGCGGCTGGTGCAGGGGCTGCAGCCTGGGCTGGCGCGGCAGCGGCAGGCGCCGCGGCACCCGCCACTTCCAGGTCCAGAATCAGGTCGCCGGTGCCGACTTCGTCGTTGAGCTTGACGCTGATGGCCTTGACCACGCCAGCGGCAGGCGACGGGATTTCCATGCTCGCCTTGTCGGATTCCAGGGTGATCAGCGATTGATCAGCCTCGACGGTGTCGCCGACCTTGACCTGGATTTCGATGATCTGGGCCTTGCCCGACGAACCGATGTCCGGCACGTGCACTTGCTGAACCGAAGCGGCTGCTGGGGCAGCGGCTGGCGCGGCGGCAGCAGGTGCGGCGGCCGGAGCCGGCGCAGCTTTGGCCTGCGGAGCAGCGGCAGGCGCAGGAGCCGCAGCTGCGGCGCCCTCGACTTCCAGCTCCAGCAGTTCGTCGCCTTCTTTCAGGCGATCGCCCAGCTTCACTTTCAGGCTCTTGATGATACCGGCCTTCGGCGCAGGCACTTCCATGCTCGCCTTGTCCGATTCCAGGGTCAGGATGCTCTGGTCGGCTTCGATGCGGTCGCCGACCTTCACAAACAGTTCAATTACTTCACCTTCACCGCTGCCGATGTCAGGTACTCGAATGAGTTCGCTCACAGAAACTCTCCTCAGCAGTCCAGTGGGTTGCGTTTTTCCGGGTCGATCCCGAACTTGGCGATGGCTTCGGACACCACCTTAGGTTCGATATCACCACGGTCAGCCAGTGCTTCAAGGGCTGCCAACACCACGAAATGACGGTCGACTTCGAAGAAATGACGCAGTTTCTTGCGGCTGTCGCTGCGGCCGAAACCGTCGGTGCCCAGGACTTTGAATTCCTTGGATGGTACCCACTGACGGATCTGCTCGGCGAACAGTTTCATGTAGTCGGTAGAGGCGATGACCGGACCCTTACGGCCGTTCAGGCACTCTTCAACATAGCTGCGCTGAGGCTTCTGGCCTGGGTGCAGACGGTTGCTGCGCTCTACGGCCAGGCCGTCGCGACGCAGTTCGTTGAAGCTGGTAACGCTCCACACGTCAGCGCCGACGTTGAATTGCTCGCGCAGGATCTTCGCCGCTTCACGGACTTCACGCAGGATGGTGCCGGAGCCCATCAGCTGAACGTGGTGCGCCGCTTCGCGGGTGTCTTCCTCAAGCAGGTACATGCCTTTCTTGATGCCTTCCTCGGCACCGGCCGGCATGGCTGGCTGCTGGTAGGACTCGTTCATCACGGTGATGTAGTAGAAGACGTCCTGTTGCTCTTCGGTCATCTTCTTCATGCCGTCCTGAATGATCACCGCCAGCTCGTAGCCGTAGGTTGGATCGTAGGTGCGGCAGTTCGGGATGGTGGCAGCCAGCAGGTGGCTGTGACCGTCTTCGTGCTGCAGGCCTTCACCGTTGAGGGTGGTACGGCCGGCGGTGCCGCCGATCAGGAAGCCACGGGTACGGCTGTCGCCAGCGGCCCAGGCCAGGTCGCCGATACGCTGGAAGCCGAACATCGAGTAGAAGATGTAGAACGGCAGCATTGGCTGGTTGTGGCTGGAGTACGAAGTACCGGCAGCGATGAAGGAGCTCATGGCGCCCGCTTCGTTGATGCCTTCTTCGAGAATCTGGCCTTTCTTGTCTTCCTTGTAGAACATCACCTGGTCTTTATCGACTGGCTCGTAGAGCTGGCCGACGGACGAGTAGATGCCCAACTGACGGAACATGCCTTCCATACCGAAGGTACGGGCTTCGTCCGGGATGATCGGAACGATGCGCGGGCCGATTTCCTTGTCCTTGACCAGTTGCGCGAGGATCCGCACGAACGCCATGGTGGTGGAAATTTCACGGTCGCCCGAACCGTCCAGGATAGCCTTGAGGGTATCGAGTGGCGGAGTCGGGATGTTGAAGCTTTGCGCGCGGCGCTGAGGCACGAAACCGCCCAGTGCATTGCGACGCTCGCTCAGGTAGCGGGCTTCGGCGCTGTTCGGTTCAGGCTTGAAGAACGGCAGGTTCTCCAGGTCTTCATCCTTGACCGGGATGTCGAAGCGGTCACGGAACAACTTCAGGCTGTCGACGTCGACTTTCTTGGTGTTGTGCGCGGTGTTCTTCGCTTCGCCGGCACCGGTGCCATAACCCTTGATGGTCTTGGCCAGGATGACGGTAGGCTGGTCTTTGTGGTTGACCGCCTGGTGGTAGGCCGCATAGACCTTGTACGGGTCGTGGCCGCCACGGTTGAGTTTCCAGATCTCGTCGTCGGACAGGTCTGCAACCATCGCCTTGAGTTCTGGCGAGTTGAAGAAGTGTTCACGTACGAACGCGCCGTCTTTGGCCTTGTAGTTCTGGTATTCGCCGTCGATGACTTCGTCCATGCGACGTTGCAGGATGCCGTCGACGTCCTTGGCCAGCAGCGGGTCCCAGAAACGGCCCCAGATGACTTTGGATACGTTCCACTGAGCACCGCGGAACACGCCTTCGAGTTCCTGGATGATCTTGCCGTTGCCGCGAACCGGGCCGTCGAGGCGCTGCAGGTTGCAGTTGATGACGAAGATCAGGTTGTCGAGCTTCTCGCGGCCAGCCAGCGAGATCGCGCCCAGGGATTCCGGCTCGTCGCACTCGCCGTCGCCCAGGAAGCACCAGACTTTCTGCTTGCCTTCCGGAATGAAGCCACGGGCTTCCAGGTACTTCATGAAGCGTGCCTGGTAGATCGCCTGGATCGGACCCAGACCCATGGATACGGTCGGGAACTGCCAGAAATCAGGCATCAGCCAAGGGTGCGGGTAGGACGACAGGCCCTGACCGTCCACTTCCTGGCGGAAGTTGTTCATCTGGTCTTCGCTGATGCGGCCTTCCATGAACGCACGGGCATAAACGCCTGGGGAGGTGTGGCCCTGGAAGTAGATCAGGTCGCCGCCGTGTTCGTCGGTCGGAGCCTGGAAGAAATAGTTGAAGCCGATGTCATACAGGGTCGCACTGGAAGCGAAGCTGGAGATGTGACCACCCAGGTCAGAATCTTTCAGGTTCGTACGCATTACCATGGCCATCGCGTTCCAACGCACGAGCGAGCGGATGCGGCGTTCCATGAACAGGTCGCCTGGCATGCGTGCTTCGTGGGTAACAGGGATGGTGTTGCGGTAAGGCGTGGTGATGGCGTAAGGCAGTTGCGAGCCGCTGCGGGTCGCGAGTTCGCCCATACGGGTCATCAGATAGTGAGCACGGTCTTCGCCTTCTTTGTCGAGAACCGATTCCAGGGCGTCCAGCCATTCCTGGGTTTCGACGGGATCGAGGTCTTGCATGGCTTGCTCCAGGGCGGAAAGGCTACCAGAATCGGTTGCCTGAGTTAGCGACTGGCCTTGTGGGCAGACGTTATGAATTCTTGGATTGCCGAGAGGTAGGTTCCGGCGGCGTGTAGTTTTACTACAAATCATCGGGCATTTCAGCTATCCGAATGTATATACGAGTAGTAAAACTACAGATGATTGGCTTATAGCCTCCAACTGGGTTGTGAGAATAATCGTTAAGGTTGGTCTTTTTCCAATAAGGAAAGGTGAAACTTTGATGTTGGCTGCCAAAAATAAAGAAATTTCAGCTATTTCTAACTTTTGTTCGACAGTCCTTTTGGTAGTGCATTCGTACAAATCACTACATTTGGCTGATAACTCGCCGATCAAGGATAGACCATGAGCCTTCCTTTGCTTGCCCAACTCCCCCCTGTCCTGCTGCCGTTTGTCACCCGCGCCGAGCAGTCGTTCCGCGCCGCGGTGGAGGCATTGGATGACGATCACGGGCTGTCTGCCTGGACGCCCGAGCGCTGGGAACAATTTGCCCGGGTGACCGCCGCCAGCGACTTCGTGACCGAACAATGTGTGCGTGATCCGGTGATGCTGCTGGAACTGGTGCGCTCAGGCGAACTGGATCGCGCCTATGCCCCCGGCGAGCTGTGCGCCCAGATCGCCGCCGCGGCGAGCGTCGCCGAAACCGACGATCTGCTGGGCCGTGCCCTGCGCCGGCAGCGCGCCCGTCATCAAGTGCGGATCATCTGGCGTGACCTGACGCGCCAGGCCGATCTGATCCAGACCTGCCGCGACCTTTCCGACATGGCCGATGCCAGCATCGATCAGGCCTATCAATGGTTGTACGCGCGGCATTGCCAGCAATTCGGCGTGCCCACCGGCCACCGCAGCGGCGAACCGCAGCAGATGGTCGTGCTCGGCATGGGCAAACTCGGCGCGGTGGAGCTCAATCTGTCGTCCGACATCGACCTGATCTTCGCCTACCCCGAAGGCGGCGAAACCGTCGGCGTGAAGCGGGCGCTGGATAACCAGGAATTCTTCATCCGTCTCGGCCAGCGCCTGATCAAGGCCCTGGACCCGATGACCGTCGACGGTTTTGTGTTCCGCGTCGACATGCGCCTGCGGCCTTATGGCTCGTCCGGCGCGCTGGTCCTGAGTTTCAACGCGCTGGAGCAGTACTACCAGGATCAGGGTCGCGACTGGGAACGCTACGCGATGATCAAGTCGCGGGTGGTCGCTGGCGATCAAGTTGCTGGCGCACAACTGCAAGAGATGTTGCGGCCCTTCGTTTACCGGCGTTACCTGGATTTCTCCGCGATCGAAGCGCTGCGCACCATGAAGCAGCTGATCCAGCAGGAAGTGCGGCGCAAGGGTATGGCCGACAACATCAAGCTGGGTTCCGGCGGCATCCGCGAGGTGGAGTTCATCGCCCAGGCCTTCCAGCTGATTCACGGTGGTCGCGACCTGAGTCTGCAGCAGCGTCCTCTATTGAAAGTGCTGAGCACTCTGGAAGGTCAGGGCTACCTGCCGCCGGCGGTGGTCAGCGAGCTGCGCGAAGGCTATGAATTTCTGCGTTACACCGAACATGCGATCCAGGCGATTGCCGATCGCCAGACCCAGATGCTGCCGGTTGGCCCTGAGGATCAGGCGCGCATTGCCTTTATGTTGGGCTTCGACGACTGGGCGTCCTTCCATGAAAAGCTGATGTTCTGGCGCGGTCGTATCGCCTGGCACTTCGCCCAGGTCATTGCCGATCCCGATGAAGAGCAAGGCGCCGAAAGCGAAGTGGTGGTCGGCGGTGAATGGCTGCCGTTGTGGGAAGAAGCTCAGGATGAAGAAGCGGCCTGCCGGCAATTGCAGGAAGGCGGTTTCACCGACGCGCCGAAAGCCCTGAGGGCACTGGCCGGCCTGCGCAGCAGCCCGCAATTGCGCGCGATGCAGCGTCTGGGGCGCGAACGTCTCGATGCCTTTATTCCACGTTTGTTGGCGCAGGCGGTGGAACACGCCAATCCGGATCTGGTGCTGGAGCGGGTGCTGCCCCTGGTGGAGGCCGTGGCGCGTCGTTCGGCTTATCTGGTGTTGCTGACCGAAAACCCGGGTGCGCTGCGCCGCCTGCTGACCTTGTGCGCGGCCAGCCCGTGGATCGCCGAACAGATCACTCGTTTCCCGCTGCTGCTCGATGAACTGCTTAACGAAGGACGGCTGTTCAAGCCGCCGCTGGCGCCGGAATTGGCCGCCGAGTTGCGCGAACGCCTGACGCGGATTCCCGAGGACGACCTCGAACAGCAGATGGAAGCGCTGCGCCATTTCAAGCTGGCGCACCGCCTGCGGGTTGCCGCATCGGAAATCGCCGGGCACCTGCCGCTGATGAAAGTCAGCGACTACCTGACCTGGCTCGCCGAGGCGATTCTGGAGCAAGTGCTGGCCCTGGCCTGGCGCCAGACCGTGGCCAAGTACGGCACGCCGCTGCGCACCGACGGCACCTTGTGCGATCCGGGCTTCATCATTGTCGGTTATGGGAAAGTCGGCGGCCTGGAACTGGGGCATGGTTCGGACCTGGATCTGGTGTTTATCCATGATGGCGACCCGCAGGCGGAAACCGACGGACCGAAATCCATCGATGGCGCGCAATTTTTCACCCGTCTTGGGCAGCGAATCATTCATTTGCTCACGGCACAGACCAATTCCGGGCAATTGTATGAAGTGGACATGCGTCTGCGGCCGTCCGGTGCGGCGGGGTTGCTGGTGAGTTCGCTGGGAGCGTTTTCCCGTTATCAGGAAGGCGAAGCCTGGACCTGGGAGCATCAGGCGCTGGTGCGGGCGCGGGTGCTGGTGGGCAGTGAAGATGTGGGGCGTGCGTTCGAGCAGGTGCGGGCGGCGATTCTGGGCAAGGCGCGGGATCTGGCGAAGCTGCGTCAGGAAGTCAGCGAGATGCGCGCCAAGATGCGCGATAACCTGGGCAGCAAGAGCACGGCGGCCGGCACTGGGGCAAATGCCTTCGAGGCCACGGCGCCGTTCGATCTCAAGCAGGATGCCGGTGGTATCGTCGATATTGAATTTATGGTGCAATACGCGGCCCTGGCGTGGTCCGAAACACACCCGCCATTGCTGCGCTGGACCGACAATATCCGCATTCTGGAAGAGCTGGAGCACGAAGGGCTGATGCCCGCCGAAGATGCCAGCCTGCTGCGCGAAGCCTATAAAGCTTACCGCTCCGCCGCTCACCGACAGGCCTTGCAGAAGGATCCGGGAGTGATACCGGGCGATCAGTTTGCGGACGAACGGCGACAGGTCATGCGGATCTGGCGAGAGCTGGGGCTAAGCTGAACGGCGTACACAGGTCCACTGTAGGAGCGAGCTTGCTCGCGATAGCGGAGTGTCAGGCGCCATGAATGTCGAATGTGACGGCCTTATCGCGAGCGAGCTCGCTCCTACAGTTGCAATGCAGTGTTTTGTAGAATTATCGAGGCGGGGAGGCGTATGCCTCCCCGGTTCGTTTATGGAAGCCACATGAATATTCTGATCGTTGGGCCCAGTTGGGTCGGTGACATGGTGATGGCGCAGACACTGTTTCAGTGCCTCAAACAGCGCCACCCGCAATGCGAAATCGACGTGCTGGCCCCCGAGTGGAGCCGGCCGATTCTTGAGCGCATGCCCGAAGTCCGCCAGGCCTTGAGCTTTCCGCTCGGCCACGGCGCGCTGGAGCTGGCGACGCGTCGGCGCATCGGCAAATCCCTGGCCGGCCAGTACGACCAGGCGATCCTCCTGCCCAACTCCCTGAAGTCGGCGCTGGTGCCGTTCTTCGCCGGCATCCCCAAGCGCACTGGTTGGCGTGGCGAGTTCCGCTACGGCCTGCTCAACGATGTGCGCACGCTGGATAAAGAACGCTACCCGCTGATGATCGAGCGTTTCATGGCCCTGGCCTATGAGCCGGGCACGGACCTGCCCAAGCCTTATCCTCGCCCGAGTTTGCAGATCGACCCGGTAACCCGCGAAGCGACACTGGCCAAATTCGGCCTGGAACTCGACCGTCCGGTGCTGGCGCTGTGTCCCGGTGCCGAATTCGGTGAAGCCAAGCGCTGGCCGTCCGAGCATTACGCCAAGGTCGCCGAGGCGAAGATTCGCGAAGGCTGGCAGGTCTGGCTGTTCGGCTCGAAAAACGATCATGCGGTGGGCGAAGACATCCGTTCGCGGCTGATCCCAGGCCTGCGTGAAGAGTCGATGAATCTCAGCGGCGGCACCTCCCTGGCCGAGGCGATCGATCTGCTGTCCTGCGCCGATTCGGTGGTGTCCAACGATTCGGGCCTGATGCACGTCGCCGCCGCATTGAATCGGCCGCTGGTGGCGATCTACGGTTCGACATCGCCGGGCTTCACGCCGCCGCTGGCCGAGCAGGTGGAGATCGTGCGCCTGGGCATCGAATGCAGCCCGTGCTTCGATCGCACCTGCCGGTTCGGTCATTACAACTGCCTGCGCCAATTGATGCCGCAAGCGGTGAACGAAGCCTTGCAGCGGTTGCAGGGCACTGTGGTCGAGGTTCAATAGTTTGCGGGTACTGCTGATCAAGACTTCATCGCTGGGCGACGTGATTCACGCGTTGCCGGCGCTGACCGACGCGGCGCGGGCAATTCCCGGCATCACCTTCGACTGGGTGGTGGAAGAGGGCTTCGCCGAAATTCCCACCTGGCACCCGGCCGTTGGCAAGGTGATCCCGGTGGCGATCCGCCGCTGGCGCAAGAACATCTGGCAAACCATCAAGAGCGGCGAGTGGAAGCGCTTCAAGCAAAGCCTGCGCGCGACGAAATACGATCTGGTCATCGATGCCCAGGGCCTTTTGAAAAGTGCCTTGCTGACGCGCTACGTCAAAGCCCCGATCGCCGGGCTGGACAAGGACTCGGCCCGTGAGCCGATTGCCGCGCGCTTCTATTCCCGTCGCCTGGCCGTGGCCCGTGGGCAGCATGCGGTGGAACGGGTGCGTCAGCTGTTCGCCGTGGCCCTGGGTTACGACTTGCCCAAAGGCCTGGGCGACTACGGCCTGAACGTCGAGCGCCTGGTGGAATTGCCGCGCAAGAATCCGTACGTGCTGTTCCTGCACGGCACCACCTGGGACACCAAGCACTGGCCCGAAGCCTATTGGCGCGAGCTGGCCGAGCGTGTCGGTTACCTGGGTGTCGGGGTGAAGCTGCCCTGGGGCAATGCGGTCGAGAAGGCCCGCGCCGAACGCATCGCCAAGGACATGAAGCACGTTGAAGTGCTGCCCAAGCTGAATCTGGCCGGTGTTGGCAAGGTGCTGGCCGGCGCTCAGGCCTGCGTGGCGGTGGATACCGGCCTCGGCCATTTGGCCGCGGCGCTGGACGTGCCGACCCTGTCGCTGTTCGGTCCGACCAACCCCGGCCTGACCGGTGCCTACGGCAAGTCGCAGATCCATCTGGCCAGCGATTTTCCTTGCGCGCCCTGCATGTCGAAGAAATGCACCTATCAACCGACGGCCGAAGATGCCCGCCGGTTCGACCTCAAACGCGAGTGGCCGTTGTGCTTCACCCGCGTGAATCCCGAACGCGTCGCCAGCCGGCTGAGCACGTTGTTACTCACCGAGGAGCTGCGCTGATGCAATTGGCATTTGTCCTTTACAAGTATTTTCCCTTCGGCGGTTTGCAGCGTGACTTCATGCGCATTGCCCTGGAGTGCCAGAAGCGCGGCCACCAGATTCGCGTCTACACGCTGATCTGGGAAGGCGACGTGCCGCCGGGCTTCGAAGTGCTGGTGGCGCCGGTCAAGGCGTTCTTCAATCATCGGCGCAATGAAAAGCTCAGCGAATGGATGGAGGCGGACCTGGCCAAGCGCCCGGTCGATCGCCTGATCGGCTTCAACAAAATGCCGGGCCTGGACGTCTACTACGCCGCCGACGGCTGTTTCGAAGACAAGGCGCAGAACCTGCGCAACTCTTTGTACCGCCGCTGGGGCCGCTATCGCCACTTCGCCGAGTACGAGCGGGCGGTGTTCGCCAAGGACGCCAAGACCGAAGTGCTGATGATCTCCGAAGTGCAGCAGCCGCTGTTCATCAAGCATTACGACACCCCGCTCAAGCGCTTTCACCTGCTGCCGCCGGGCATCGCCCAGGACCGCCGCCGGCCTGCGGATGCCGACCAGATCCGCGCCGGCTTTCGCGCCGAATTCAACCTCAAGGACGACGAGCTGCTGTTGGTGCAGATCGGCTCCGGGTTCAAGACCAAGGGCGTGGATCGCAGTCTGAAGGCGCTGGCGGCGTTGCCCGCCGATCTGAAGAAACGTACCCGGCTATTTGTAATCGGCCAGGATGACCCCAAATTGTTCCAGATGCAGAGCGCCACACTGGGCCTGGGCGATAACGTGACCTTCCTCAAGGGGCGTAGCGATATCCCGCGTTTCCTGCTTGGCGCCGATCTGTTGATCCACCCGGCCTACAACGAAAACACCGGCACCGTGCTGCTTGAAGCGCTGGTGGCCGGTCTGCCGGTGCTGGTCAGCGCGGTCTGCGGTTACGCCCATTACATTGCCGAGGCCGATGCCGGCCTGGTGCTGGACGAGCCGTTCGATCAGGGGCAGTTGACCCAATACCTGACCGGCATGTTGAACGACGATCAAGCACGGGCGGCCTGGAGCCGCAACGGTCTGGCCTTTGCCGAAACGGCCGACCTCTACAGCATGCCGCAGCACGCGGCCGATGTGATTCTGGCGGAGCACGCTTAAATGAAGTTGATGCTGGCTGAACCGTTCAAGAGCCTTTGGGCCGGACGCGATGCGTTCACCGAAGTCGAAGGCTTGCAGGGCGAGGTTTACCGCGAACTGGAAGCGCGCCGGACCCTGCGCACTGAAGTGGACGGCAATGGTTTTTTCGTGAAAATCCACCGTGGCATCGGTTGGGGCGAGATCTTCAAGAACCTGCTGACCGCCAAGTTGCCGGTCCTCGGCGCGGGCCAGGAATGGAAAGCCATCCAGCGCCTGCAGGAAGTCGGTGTGCCGACCATGACCGCCGTGGCTTACGGCGAGAAGGGCAGCAATCCGGCGGACCAGCATTCGTTCATCGTCACCGAAGAGCTGGCGCCGACCGTCAGCCTCGAAGACTTCAGCATCAACTGGCTCAAGCAGCCGCCGGAGCCGAGGCTCAAACGCGCGCTGATCGCCGAAGTGGCGCGCATGACCGGCATGATGCACCGCGCCGGGGTCAACCATCGTGACTGCTACATCTGCCATTTCCTGCTGCACACCGACAAACCGGTGACGGCAGACGATTTCAAACTCTCGGTGATCGACCTGCACCGCGCCCAGACACGCCCGGCCATTACCTCGCGCTGGCGCAACAAGGATCTGGCGGCGCTGTACTTTTCGGCCCTGGATATCGGCCTGACCCGTCGCGACAAACTGCGTTTTCTCAAGGGCTACTTCCAGCGGCCGCTGCGGCAGATCCTCAGTGAAGAGGCCGGGCTGCTGAGCTGGCTCGAAGGCAAGGCCAACAAGCTTTACGACCGCAAGCAACGCTACGGGGATGCGCTCTGATGGCGGGTTGGACACTGGAGCCGGCCTACAGCGATCTGGCAGAAGATTTCGGCAGCCTCGATGCGGTGTTTGCGCTGCAGGGCGAGCGCCTGACCCGCGACCCGCTGTCCGAGGTCATCCGCGTGCAGCGCAACGGCGTCAACTATTACGTCAAGCGCTACTCGGGGGCCGGCAAGGGCTTGCGTCGTTATCTGGGCAAACCCCGGGTAAAAATGGAATGGCAGAACCTCAAGCGCTTCGCCAAGTGGGGCATTCCCACGGCCGAGGTGGTGGCCTGGGGTCTGGAGCGGCGCGGGGCGGCCTATGATCGCGGGGCGATGATCACCCGCGAGCTGCCGCATACCGAGGATCTGTCCGCGCTGGCCGAGCGGCACGACCCGAAACTGGCGGATCGCGCCTGGGTCGACCAGGTCAGCCGTCAGTTGGCCAGCCACACCCGGACCATGCACGAGCATCGTTTTACCCATAACGATCTGAAGTGGCGCAACCTGCTGATCGACGATCAGGCCAAACTGTTCCTGATCGATTGCCCCAACGGTGATTTCTGGAGCGGTTTCTGGCTCAAGTACCGCATCACCAAGGACCTGGCCTGCCTGGACAAGGTCGCCAAGTATCAATTGTCGGCCACCCAGCGCCTGCGCTTTTACCTGCAATACCGCCAACGGGACCGGCTCAACGACGCCGACAAGAAACGGATCCGGCACGTGGTGAGATTTTTCGAGGGACGCGAATGACTGATTTTCTGGCTGCCGAAGACCGTGCGCTGCTCGAGCGCCACGGCTTGGGCACTTTCGACGCACTCTGGGCCCGGCAACTCGACGCCGTGGATGAACCCAACACCATTCGTGGTGGCTGGAGCAGCGTGTTTCGACTGGATCTGGAGGGTCAGGGCTTCTACCTCAAGCGTCAGAGCAACTACATGATGCACACGTTGCACGCGCCCTTTGGCGAGCCGAGCTTCGCCCGTGAATTCCGCAACATCAGCCGCTATGAAAAACTCGGTATTCCGGCGCTGAAAGCGGCGTTCTTTGGTGAACGCAAGGTCGACGGCGAAGTCCGGGCGATTCTGCTGACCCGCGCCCTGGACGGCTGGGATGACCTGGATTCGCTGCTGCAGCGCTGGTCTGACCTGGGCGAGGCGCAACATGTCGCGATTCTTCAAGCCTGTGGAAAACTGGCGCGGCGCCTGCACGGCGTGCGTCAGGTGCACGGCTGCTTTTACCCCAAGCATATTTTCCTCTGCGCCACCGGTGACGGCTACCAGGCGCAGTTGATCGATCTGGAAAAGACCCGGCCGCTGCTGTTAGGTCAACGTGATCGGGTCAAGGATCTGGAGCCGCTGTTGCGCCGGGCGCCGGAGTGGAGTGACGCGCAGTTGCGCATTCTGCTGGGCGCCTATCTGGACCAGCCTCAAAACAGCACGCTGATCGACAGCTGGCTGACGCGCCTGACCGCGCGACGCAGCCATAAGGAGAAGCGCTGATGCGTTTGTCCGAGCTGAAGAATGCCGGTCGCAGCCCGACGTTGCCGCTGAGTGTTTCGTTGGCCGATGCCGCCGGTCCCGCGGATTTGCAGCTACTGAGTCTGTTGCGGGTTTTGCCGGGGCAGCGCTACGTCGGCGCTGGCATCTGGCGCGGTCGTCCGGTGCTGGCCAAGTTGCTGGTCGGCGGCAAGGCAGCGCGGCATTTCCAGCGGGAGCTGGACGGCGTGCGCCTGCTGGCGGCGCAAGGCTTGACCACGCCGCTGCTGTTGGCCGACGGGCTCAAGGACGGCGAGGGCGGCTGGCTGCTGTTCGAGTTTCTGGAAGAGGCCGCGAGCCTGGGCGACGCCTGGAAGCAGGTCGAACACCTGCCGGCGCTGGCCGATGAGCAATCGGCGGTGCTGGCCGAAGCGCTGGGCGCGATCGGGCAAATGCACCGCAAAGGCCTGTGGCAGGAAGATCTGCACCTGGACAACCTGCTGCGCCAGGGCAGTCGCCTGTATTTGATCGACGGTGCGGGGATCCGCGCCGAAACCCCGGGCCAGCCGTTGTCGCGGCAGAAAGTCCTGGAAAACCTCGGGGTGTTTTTCGCCCAGTTGCCCCAGGCGCTGGAGCCGTTCACCGAAGAGTTGCTGGTGTACTACCTGCTGAGCAACGGCGAGCATGCCTTGCCGATGGAAGCCTTGCAGAAGCAGATCGACAAGGTGCGCAGCTGGCGGCTGAAGGATTACCTGATCAAGGTCGGGCGCGAGTGCACGCTGTTCAGCGTCCAGCGCGGTGCGTTCGGCTTGCGCGCGATCCGGCGTGAAGAAGAGGCTTCGATGCTGCCGGTTCTGGATCGGGCCGATGCGTTGCTCGATCAAGGTCACCTTTATAAAACCGGTGGCGCGGCGAGCGTCGGCAAAGTCGAGGTGGATGGCCGCACGCTGGTGATCAAGCGCTACAACATCAAGGGCTTCGCCCACTGGCTCAAGCGCTTCTGGCGTCCGAGTCGCGCCTGGCACTCGTGGCACGAAGGCAATCGCCTGGCGTTTCTCGGCATTGCCACGCCCAAACCCCTGGCGCTGCTGGAAAAGCGTTTTCTCTGGCTGCGCGGTCGGGCTTACCTGATCACCGAGCATCTGGCGGGGCCGGACATCATCGAGCGCTTTGCGCCTTACGTGGAAAGCGGCGATGCCCCCGAGGCGGAACTGGCGGCGCTGGACCGGTTGTTCGCCGAACTGATTCGCCTGCGCATCAGCCATGGCGACTTCAAGGGGCACAACCTGTTCTGGCAGCAGGATCGCTGGGCGCTGATCGATCTGGATTCGATGTGTCAGCATCGCTCTCTCGGCAACTTTGCTCCGGCCTATGCCAAGGATCGTGCGCGGTTCATGCGTAACTGGCCTGAGAGCAGTGCTCTGCATGAGGTGATTGATCAGCGGTTGCCCAAGGATATTTCCGGCGCAGCTTAAGCTGTCTTCGCGAGCAAGCCCGCTCCCACAAGGTTTTGTGTCGGTCGCAGCATGTGTGAGCAACACATAAACCTGTGGGAGCGGGCTTGCCCGCGATGAGGCCAGAATGGTCCTACACAATCTTGGGAAACCATGAACTGTGGCCTGATCAACCGCGATGCTAGCTTGGCTGTCCTTCATGGAGGACAGACCTTGACCATCAAAATGGCCGTCGCAGCAGGTGTCATCTCGCTGACTCTGACCGGATGCGGCACCTTCGCAACGGTATTTCAGGACGAAGCTGAAGCAGCCCAGGGGCTGCGCAAGCAAAAAACCTATTGCCAATCCATTCCCAGGACCTACAGCGGCCTGGCCTACGATTTCTGCGTATTGAACGCGCCACCTGACCCCACGGGCATGTTTCTTCCCTTCATCCTGGCCGACATGGCCCTCTCCGGCGCCCTGGACACAGTAGCCTTGCCCTACACCCTCTACCGCCAAGCCACCGACGGCAATATCTCCATTTACTGGCGCCCATCCCCCGGATAAGCCCTCAAAGTCACCGCTCAACCCCCTTGCAGCTTGCAGCTAGCGGCTTGCAGCTGCTTTTAAGCTATAATCCCGCCCTTTAGCTGCCCCACGCTCCCGGCGAGGGCAGATCATTTTTGAGGCGCTACGGCGCCTGACATGCAGACTAAAGAGGCTAGACCCCTGTGGCATTGACGATTCTTGGCCTGTCCGGCGCCCTTAGCCATGATCCTTCAGCAGCCTTGTACATCGACGGCAAGCTGGTCGCGGCGGCTGAAGAAGAGCGCTTCGTACGCGATAAACATGCAAAGAACCGCATGCCCTACGAATCGGCGAAGTTCTGCCTGGAACAGGCCGGCATCAAGCCTTCGGACGTTGATGTGGTGGCGATTCCGTTCGCCCCGATCAGTCTTTTCGGCAAGGCCCGCTGGCACTACGCAAAACGTTACTGGTACGCCCCGGACCGCGCCCTCGACGCGATCCTGATGGGCAACCGTCGCTACAAGCGCTATCGCAACAAGATCGTCTGGTGCCTGGAGCAACTGGGCTTCGATCCGAAGAAAATCAAGATCGAGCCGGTCGAACACCACTTGGCCCACGCCTCCAGCGCCTACCACTGCTCCGGTTTCAAAGAGAAAACCGCGATCCTCGGTATCGACGGCAAGGGCGAGTACGCCACGACCTTCTTCGGCTACGGTCAGAACGGCAAGATCCACAAGATCAAGGAATTCTTCGATCCGGACTCCCTGGGCGGCCTGTATGGCGCGATCACCGAGTTCCTCGGTTTCGAAATGCTCGACGGCGAGTTCAAGGTCATGGGCATGGCGCCGTACGGCGACGCCAGCAAATACGATTTCTCGCGCCTGGCCTCGTTCGAGAACGGCGAACTGGTGATCAACACCGAATACGCCAACGTGATCGGCCTGCGTCGCTATAAAGAGAAGGGCAAGGGTTTCTACTTCTCGCCGAAACTCATCGAGTGGCTGGGTCCGAAGCGCGAAGGCGACATCGCCGACGAGCCTTACATCCACTACGCCGCGAGCATGCAAGCGCTGTTCGAGAAACTGGCGTTGCAGATGATCGACCACTACCTGGGTGACGTACTCAAGGAAACCGGCAAGCTGGCCTTCGCCGGCGGCTGCGCCTTGAACGTCAAGCTGAACCAGAAAATCATCGCCCGCGACGACGTCAAGGAACTGTTCGTGCAGCCTGCGTCCGGCGACGCCGGTACCGCGGTGGGTGCTGCGGCCTATGTGTCCCACGCCCGTGGCGTGCCGGTCGAGAAGATGGAACACGTCTACCTCGGCCCGTCGTACAGCAACGAAGACGTGATCGCCGCCTGCGCCCGCCACGAGAACAAGCCGACCTGGCGCAAGCTCGACAACATGCCGGAGCAGATCGCCAAAATCATGGTCGACGGCAACCCGGTGGCCTGGTTCCAGGGCCGCATGGAGTTCGGTCCGCGCGCACTGGGCGGTCGTTCGATCATCGGTTGCCCGAGCGTGGCCGGCGTGGCCGACCGCATCAACCATCAGATCAAGTTCCGCGAGCGCTGGAGGCCTTTCTGCCCGTCGATGCTCGACACCGTCGCGCCGCAGATGATCAAGATCGACCACCCGGCGCCTTTCATGACCTTCACTTTCGAAGTGGCGGAAGAGTGGAAGACCCGCGTACCGGAAGTCGTTCACGAAGACGGCACCTCCCGCGCCCAGGTGCTCAAGCGCGAATACAATCCGCGCTACTACGACATGATGAAGGCGCTCGAGAACCTGACCGGCAACGGCGTGTCTCTGAACACCTCGCTCAACCGTCGTGGCGAACCGATGATCTGCTCGCCGACCGACGCCCTGAACATGTTCTTCGGCTCCGATCTGCAGTACCTGATCATGGAAGACATCCTGGTGGTCAAAGAGGGCGCGAACGCCTATGACACGCTCGGCTGAACGCCATGTGCTGCAGTTCTGCCACGGCTATGACGGGCCGTTCCTGGACTGCGCCCGGCAGTACGCCAGCCTGTTCGCGGGGACCGGCTATCGCGTGACCACGGTGTTTCTCACCGGGGTCGCCGATGCCGAAGTCGCCGCGGGTTGCGCCTCCGACGAAGTGTTGTTCATGGAATACAGCTCCAAGGCCATTCGTGGCCTGAAGCTGGGTGCCATCGGCGATCTGCGCAAGATCGCCGCCTCACGCAATTTCAGTTTCTGCATCGCCCATCGCTTCAAGCCGATCTACATCGCCTTGCTCGGCACTTCGCTGCCGGTGATTGGCGTGCACCACGCGTTTGACGATTACAAACGCGGTTCGCGCAAACTGTTCGCCCACATTTTCCGCAAGCGCCTGAGCCTGCTCGGTGTCTCCGATGCCGTGCGCGACGACATGCGCCGTTGCCTGCCGAAGTGGCCGGCGACGCGAATCCAGACGCTGTACAACCGTATCGACGTGCCGGCATTGCAGCAAAGCCAGGTATCGGCTGACGAAGCCCGGGAAACCCTCGGCCTGGCCAGCGATGCCTGGATTGTCGGCAATGTCGGGCGCCTGCATCCGGACAAGGATCAGGCCACGCTGCTGGACGGTTTTGCCCAGGCATTGCCGGGCCTGCCGGCCAACAGTCAGCTGGTGATTCTCGGCAAAGGCCGGCTGGAAGAAGATCTCAAGGCCCAGGCCCGCGAGCTGGGCATTGGCGACCGTGTGCTGTTCCTCGGCCAGGTGCCCGATGCGCGACGCTACTTCCGTGCCTTCGACGTGTTCGCCCTGAGCTCCGATAACGAACCGTTCGGCATGGTGCTGCTCGAAGCCATGGCCGCCGGCGTGCCGTTGCTGGCCACTGCGTGCGGCGGGGCGAAGGAAGTGGTCGAAGGTGTCGGCATTCTGTTCCCGCTGGGGGACGCCGAACATCTGGCCCAGGGGCTGCAACATCTGGCCGCGATGGACGCCCGGCAACGTCAGCAATGCGCCGAGCTGATGCTCGACCGCCTGCACGAGCGTTTCTCCGACCGCGCGGTACGCGATGCTTTCTGGCATCTGCCGCACGTTATCGAACTGGCACCGAGGGGCTGATGCTCAACCGATTTCAAGGCTGGCGCGAACGCGGCTGGTCCGTAACTGATGCCTCGACCTACGCCGAAACCTGGCAGCGTTATGGCGGCAGCGTCGCGACTCACCCGCTGGTGGTCGCGCGACTGGCGCAGTTGGCCGGCATCCCCGTCCGCTATCTGGTCTGGGAACAGGGCGGCGACATCAAGGCGGCGCTTCCGACCTGGGGCCGCGATCTGGCCCTGTCCAAGGAAGTGCTCAAACGCAACGGCAAAAAGGGCCTGTTCGATCTGGGCAACGCCGAGATCATCCTGCCCGCCGCCGAAAATGCCCAGGCGCCTCTGCGGCATCGTGGCCGCTACCTGTCGGCGCTGAACGAAAACCGCTTCAGCGACATCAAGTTGCAGGCCGAACAACTGGCCATGGCCCGCACGCCGGAAGAACTGTCGAAGAAGTTTCGCTACAACCAGCGCCGCGAACTCAGGTTGCTGGAAGAGGCGGGGGGCGTGGTTCGACCGGTCACCGATTTCTCCGCTGCCGAGCTGGCGGCGATCTACTGCGATCTGTTCCAGCGCCGCTGGGGTTTCCCGGCTACGGGCGCTGCGCGCATGGCCGATGTCGTCGAGTTGTTGCGCGAACTGCTGATCGGCTCGGTGATTTTCCTCAACGATGCACCGATCGCGATCCAGCTGGTTTACCGCGTAGAGGCGCCGCAGTGGATCAGCGTCGAATACATCAATGGCGGCGTCGACCCTGAAACCCGCGAGTTCAGCCCCGGCAGCGTGCTGAGTTTCCTCAACACCCAAAGCGCCTGGGAACATGCCCGGGCCTTGGACAAACCCTTGCGCTTCTCCTTCGGCCGCGCCGATCGCGAATACAAGGATCGTTGGTGCAATCCTGTGCCGGTCTACACCGTATGAGTCAGCCCATGAGCCGCAAACAACAATTGCTCAAGCGCCATCGACGCAACAAACGCCTCGCTCTGCTGGTTGCCCTGGCGCTGTTGATCGTCTGCGGCATCTGGGTGGCCTGGTGGTTGCCGCTGCTGCTGGCAGTGCTGGGCTGGATCGCCCACGAGGCCTGGTTTGCCGATCATCTGTTCTATTCGCCGAAAGACGATTACCAGTACAACTTTCCTCCCTTCACACCGCAGCCCAAGGTTCATCTGAACGGCGAGCACCTGCGGCTGGACGAAGGAGTGATGCTGGTCGACGACGCGACGCTGGTGCTGGCGCTGCGAATCAAGAGCACCTGGCTGGGGCGTTTCCTTGATCCGGTAGTGGAACTGGTCGGTGGCGAAAATCCGGACCGTCAGACTTTCGAGCGCGGCGTCAATGGCCTGCGTTTTCTAAACCTCAGCGGTCAGGCAAAGGTGTTGTCAAAGGGTGAGTTGCGTTTGCGCGGACGTCACTGCCGGTTGGTCGGCGAGCCAGTGCTCTGGGCGATTGAGCATCCCGATTACCGCCGGCAGCGGGTGATGGTCATCGCTCCCCATGCCGATGATGCCGAGCTGGCAGCCTACGGTTTGTACAGCCAGGCCGAAGAAGCCTGGATCGTCACCCTCACCGCCGGTGAAATCGAAGCCGAGCACTATCAGCAGATGGGGCTGGGCAAGGTCGAGGCGGCGCGGCTCAAAGGCCGTTTGCGCGCCTGGGACAGCATTGCCGTGCCGCGCTGGGCCGGAGTGCCCGAGGCGCACTGCGTGCAGCTGGGTTATTTCTGTCTTCAGTTGCAAGCCATGCAGGCCTCACCTTCGCAACCGGTGGGTTCTCGCGAAGCGGATTTGAGCGACACGCGTCTGTTCCGTCAGTTGAATCCGTTTACCCTGCCGGGTGACGTCGATGGCGCGCCGACCTGGAACAATCTTGTGGCCGATCTGCGAGCACTGTTGCAGCGGGCGCAGCCGGAAGTGATCGTGATGCCGCATCCGACCCTCGATCCTCATCCCGATCACATCTGCGCCCAGCAAGCGGTGCTCGAAGCCCTGAAAGGGCTCGAATGGCAACCGACCCTGCTGGGTTACGCCAATCACCTGCACGACAACGATCGCTGGCCGATGGGTGACAATGGCACCGGTATCACCCTTCCTCCTGTATTCGACCCGGCGGCTTCGCTGCATCCCTGCTGCCTCTCGTTGTCCACGGCGCAACAGCATGACAAGGCCATGGCTCTGGGCATGATGCATGACCTGCAACCTCCCGCACCGTTCAAGCGCCGCTTGCGCCGCGGTTTGCAGCGGCTGCTGGCGGGGCGTTCCGGTTCGCCTTACGGCGAGAATGAGTTTTTTCGCAAGGCTGTGCGTCGCCACGAACTGTTCTGGCGTTTGTAAGGTGTTTCGGGCCTGACGGGCATCTGCTTCGGGCGGGGTTCATTCAGGTATTGCTCGGTTTGCCTGTTGCGGCAAGGAAAACGATGAAAGTTTTATTTCTGGTGCAGAAAGAACAGCGGGCCATCCTGGACCGTCTGTACGAAGGCGTGGCGGCTCATTGCGAATGCGATCTGCGGTGGTTGAGCAGCGATGAGCAGCGCAACCTGCGCAGCTATTTCCGACGTGAAGTCGATGTGTCGCGGTACGACCGCATCGTGTTTTTCCTGCGCTTCAAGCAGGAAATCCGTCAGGCCTCGTTCATCCGCACGATCCCCAACCTGGTAATTCTCGAGCACGACGCTTACCAGAACTACATTCCTTGCAAATACACCGGCAAGTTCAGCGCGCATTACCGCCGCCTGCCGTGGGCGCGGGTGATCAGCTCCGGTTTCGTGGTCACCGAGCGCCTGCGTCAGGAAGGTTTCGATGCGGTGTTCGTGCCCAAGGGCTACGACCAGACCCAACTCGAAGATCAGGGACGTGAACGGGATATCGAGCTGGCCTTTGTCGGCAGCACCAACAGCGTCGCCTATAGCGGGCGCAAGGCGTTGCTCGACGAGTTGGCGCAGGTCGAACCTCTGGTGGTGACCCGCACCAAGTCCGGCGAGGAATACCGCGACACCCTCAACCGCATTCGCTTTTTCGTCAGTGCCGATGTCGGCATGGGCGAATTCATGATCAAGAACTTCGAAGCCATGGCCTGTGGCTGTGTCTTGCTGGCCTTTGACCAGGGCGCAGAGGAAAGCCAGGCGCTGGGTCTGCAGGATATGCACAACGTGGTGTTCTACCAGAGCATTGCGCAACTGCAGGAAAAGCTGGCCGTCTTGCGCAACGACCCGGAGCTGGCGCAGCGTATTGCGCACAACGGTCGGGAACTGGCGGTGAGCCAGTTCAGTTTCGCCCGCATAGGCCAGCGTATCGTCGAGGTAATGGAGCCTGCATTGCGCCCCCGAGCGCCGCTGAGCCTGCTCGAAAAAATCCGCCTGAAACTGGGCATCTGACAACAGCACTCCATACACTGGCTTTTCGTTCTATGAGCATTCTTAACGTCATGTGGGCAAGCGGCGCTGCGTTCGCCTCCACTCATAAAGTGCATCAGCAGATTCTCGCCCACGCCTCGCCATCCGTGCCGGTCAATACCTGGTTGCTTCAGGGCAGCGCCTCTCAATCCGGGGCGACTGTCGGCGAGGTTCGTGAGTGGGGGTTGTCTTCCGCTCAGCTCAAGGGGCGGAGTTTCTGGCGCTTTACCAAGCCCTGGATGCAAGCAGGATTCAAGAAGGCCCTCAAGGAAAGCGATGTGCGTCTGATGCTGCTCGATGGCCTGGGCGTTGCGCGCACGATGGTGCCGCTGCTTGCGTCATTGCCGTCATTGCGTGCCGTGGTGGTTTTCCACGGTTCGACCCGGCTGTCTCCTGCCGATCGCGCGCTTTTCAAGAAGACCCCGACGTCGCAGCTCACATTGGCTGCCGTCTCGAACACCCTGGCGCAAGAGTTGAGCGCGGACCTGCAACTGCCTGTCGTGACCTTGCGAAGCGCATTCGATCCTGCCGCCGTCCAATCCGCACTGCTGACCCGCGAGCAGGCGCGTTCGCGATTGGGATTGCCCGCTGACGATTCACAGGTGCTGGGTGCGGTAGGGCGACTGGTCGCGGGGAAGGGGTTTGCCTGCCTCATCGATGCATTCGCGCAGGCATTGCGCGAGCGGCCGAATCTGCGCTTGGTGATTGTCGGCGAAGGCGCAGAGCGATCGGCGTTGCAAGCGCAGATCGAGGCCAAGGGGTTGCGCGACAAGGTCTCGTTGCCCGGTCACTTGAACGACGCTGCGCAGCTTTACCGGGCATTCGACTGGATCGCCATTCCTTCCTTGAGCGAGGGGCTTGGGTTGATCATGCAGGAGGCGGTTCTGGCGGGCGTTCCGGTCCTGTCCAGCGATCTTGAAGTCTTTCGCGAGCAACTGGGAGTTGCTGGCTGGTATGCGCCTGTTGAGGATGTGAGCAGTTGGCACGCGGCCATCGTGCGGGCCGTTGAAGCCACTCCCCAGGCGATCGCGGCACAACAGTATCAGGCGCTGGCGCCGGAAAAGGCCTGGCAGAATTTCAGTCAGACCGCCCGATCACTACTACTTTGAAGACAGCAACGCCTGTTCCAGTGCCTGCATTGGAAAGCTCTCGTTCAGGTTTTCCCGTGCAATGTAACGGGCGAAGTGCTGCAGATTGCGCTTGATCAAGTGCGCAGGCAGCGGCTTTCGCAGAAATCGCATGTCGGCCACATCGATCAGGCCCATGCGCTGGTCAGGGGTGATCACGATGTTGCCCAGATGCAAGGACCGGAAATAGATCCCCGATTGATGAAGACTGCGAATCAGGCCGACCAGGTCCGGCAGGGCCTGTTGCCAGCTGAAACCTTCCTTGTTGGCTACCTGACGCAAGGTTTCTCCTGGCAATGGCTGGTAAAGCACAGCCGTCATGCCTGGCGCTTGCAGTCGATAGTATTGGAGCACTTGCAAGGTCGGTACGCCGAGCTTTTGCAGTTCGACCGCATTGTCGATGAAGCGTTTTGAATAGGGACGAAACAACGCCGATGAAAAAATACGCTTGCGACGGAACAGTTTCAGAATATTCCCGTCCTGCAACAGGTAGACTTTCGGCCCGAAGCTATCGGCTTCCAGCACCTTGGCACCATCAATCATTTGATTTAGAGCGGCCTGCGGAAGCCGAGAACATTGCATCGTAGAAAGCCTTGTTGGGAGAACGGGGCACTTTGGCGGGCAATGATGCCGAAAAGTTTCAGCTTTAACCATGCCGGTTGGGTGGGTGAACACTCTCAGGAGCAATTTGATGCACGAAAAACGTTGGGCGCAAGCATGGATGACGATGGGCCTGCTGTGGTTTCTGCTGGCCATCGCCATCGCGCCTACCAACAAGGTCTATCAACAGGGGCTCGTCGCCTTTGTCTGGTTGCCGGCGCTGGCCTTCGCCTGGTCGGCGAGGACCCGGATTGTGGAATTGTTCTACGCGCAACGCTGGGTCTATCTGCCTCTGCTCGGGCTGTTTTTGTGGTCGCTCATCAGTCTCACATGGTCGAGTGCGACGGACATAAGTCGCGAGCCCAAGCGATTGTTGTACATCGCCGTGTTTCTGCTGTTCTTCCCGATTCTCGCCAATGGTCAGCCCAACCGTGTGATTCGCATCATGCAATGGGGAGGTGTCGGGCTGGCGGTCACTGCGTTGATTGCGATCGTCCGATTCTACGGGATCGACGGCAACCCCTTGAGTGCGAGGGCCGAGGGGTTGGGCGAATTGGCCCACCCGATTCTTGGGGGCTATGTCATCGGGCTGGCAGCAGTCTGGCTTCTGCTCTGGTCACCACGCACCCGTCCAACTCAGGCGGTCTGGTTTTCAGCGTTGGTGGTGCTGGGCGTATTTGTGCTGCTCAGCCAGAGTCGTGGCGCCGGTCTGGCACTGTTTTTCACCATACTCGCCATGCCGATCTGGTGCCGCGACCACCGCAGTCGCGTCGTCGCAGGGGCCGCTCTTGTGGTTGCGTTCCTTGCTTTCTGGTTTTTTGAATCCTTTGTCACCGCACGTGGAGTGTCTTATCGGCCACAGATCCTGATGGCCAGTCTGCAAATGATCGCCGAGCGTCCCTGGAGCGGTTTGGGTCTTGGCAGCGATTACAGGGTGTTCTCCTCCGGTATCTATTTCGACCATGCGCACAACCTGTTTTCCCACGTAGCCATCGAACTGGGCATTCCGGGGTTGCTGTTGTGGTGTGCGGTCTGGCTGGGTGTACTGCGCGAAGCCTGGAAGGCCCGCGAGACGCTGTATGGCAAAGGCATCATTGGCATCTGGCTGTTCTCGACCCTGGCCATGCAATTCGACGCCGCCAGCATGAGTGGCACGCCGCGAGCCGAGTGGTTCATCAGTTGGCTGCCCATTGGCCTGGCCAGTGTCCTGGTATGGTCACGGGCCAAGTCCGGCGCTTGTGATAAAATTTCGCGTTCTTCCTGATTAGTGAGCCCTACGATGAGTGATGCACCGCCAGACGCGGGACAGGATTCCAGCCTGAAAATCTATCTTCGGCTGTTGGGATATGTAAAACCCTATATCGGCCTTTTCCTGCTGAGTATCGTGGGTTTCGTCATTTTTGCCTCCACGCAGCCGATGCTCGCCGGGATTCTCAAATATTTCGTCGATGGCTTGAGCAATCCCGAAGCGGTGCTCTTCCCCAACGTTCCTTACCTCAAAGACCTGCAGCTGCTGATGGCGGTGCCGTTGCTGATCATCCTGATCGCCGCATGGCAAGGCCTCGGCTCGTTTCTCGGCAACTATTACCTGGCGAAGGTTTCGCTGGGCCTGGTCCATGACCTGCGTGTCGAGTTGTTCAACAAGCTGCTGGTTCTGCCCAATCGCTATTTCGATACCCACAACTCCGGACATCTGATCTCGCGCATCACATTCAACGTGACCATGGTGACGGGTGCCGCCACCGATGCCATCAAGGTGGTGATCCGCGAAGGCCTGACGGTGGTGTTCCTGTTCGCCTACCTGGTATGGATGAACTGGAAGCTGACTCTGGTGATGTTGGCGATCCTGCCGCTGATCGCGTTGATGGTGGGCAACACCAGCAAGAAATTCCGCAAACAGAGCAAGAAGATCCAGGTGGCGATGGGCGACGTGACCCATGTCGCTTCCGAGACCATCCAGGGCTATCGCGTGGTGCGCAGCTTCGGTGGCGAGAGCTATGAAGAGCAGCGTTTTGCCGCCGCGAGCCAGGGCAACACCGACAAGCAACTGCGCATGACCAAGACCGGCGCGGTCTACACGCCGATGCTGCAGCTGGTGATCTACACCGCCATGGCCGTGTTGATGTTCCTAGTGCTGTTCCTGCGCGGTGATGCCACCGCCGGTGATCTGGTGGCCTACATCACCGCTGCGGGCCTGCTGCCCAAGCCGATCCGGCAACTGTCGGAAGTCAGTTCGACCATCCAGAAGGGCGTTGCCGGTGCCGAAAGCATTTTCGAGCAGCTGGACGTCGAGCCCGAGGTCGATAACGGCACCGTCGAGCGTGAGCGCATCAGCGGCCATCTGGAAGTGCGCAATCTCAGCTTCTCTTATCCTGGAACCGACCGTGAAGTGCTGAAAAACATCAACTTCACGGCATCGCCTGGACAGATGATTGCCCTGGTCGGCCGTTCCGGCAGCGGCAAGTCGACCTTGGCCAGCCTGATTCCGCGTTTCTATCATCACGATATTGGCGAAATCCTCCTTGATGACGTCGAAATCGAAGATTATCGACTGCGCAATCTGCGCCGGCATGTGGCACAGGTCACCCAGCACGTGACCCTGTTCAACGACACCATTGCCAATAACATCGCCTACGGTGACCTGGCTGGCGCTCCCCGCGCCGACATTGAAAAAGCCGCCACCGATGCCTTCGCGATGGACTTCATCTCGCAAATGCCTGATGGCCTGGACACCCAGGTCGGGGAAAACGGCGTGCTGCTTTCCGGCGGCCAGCGTCAGCGTCTGGCGATTGCCCGGGCTCTCCTGAAAAATGCTCCGCTGCTGATTCTCGATGAAGCGACTTCGGCGCTGGATACCGAGTCCGAGCGTCACATCCAGGCAGCGCTGGATCAGGTCATGAAGGGCCGTACCACGCTGGTCATCGCCCACCGCCTGTCGACGATCGAAAAGGCCGATCTGATTCTGGTGATGGACCAGGGCCAGATCGTCGAGCGCGGCACCCATGCAGAACTGCTCGCGCATAACGGCTACTACTCGCGCCTGCACGCGATGGGCCTTGACGCTCCGGCGGAAGACATCGCCTGATCCGCTGCAACAGGGTGAGCCTGGCTCGCCCTGTTGCAACCGGCTGTAACATTTTCCTGCTCAATAAATGAGCGAAAAATCCCCACCAAACCCTCCCTTTGCAGCCGCCACACAAGCCGACACCTACCCTGTGCTAATATCGCGCCCCTGTTCATTCTGTATGTGGGTTGCTCCATGAAGTTGTCCATGCCGCGATTCGATCAAGCCCCTGTCTTGGTGGTCGGCGATGTCATGCTCGACCGTTACTGGCATGGTGGTACCTCACGGATTTCCCCTGAGGCGCCGGTACCGGTAGTCAAGGTCGAGCACATCGAGGACCGCCCGGGCGGTGCCGCCAACGTTGCGTTGAACATTGCCGCCCTTGGCGCGCCGGCCTCGCTGGTCGGTGTCACCGGCGACGATGAAGCCGCCGACAGCCTGGTCAATAGCCTCAAGGGCGCAGGCGTGCGGGCGTTGTTCCAGCGCATTGCGCACCAGCCGACCATCGTCAAGTTGCGGGTCATGAGTCGTCACCAGCAATTGCTGCGAATCGACTTCGAAGAACCGTTCTCCACCGACGCCCTCGAGCTGGCCAATCAGGTCGACGATCTGCTCGAAGGCATCAAGGTGCTGGTGCTGTCCGACTACGGCAAAGGCGCGCTGAAAAATCACCAGGTGCTGATCCAGGCCGCCCGTGCCCGTGGCATTCCGGTCCTGGCCGACCCCAAGGGCAAGGATTTCTCGATCTATCGCGGTGCGAGCGTGATCACGCCGAACCTCAGCGAGTTCGAAACCATCGTCGGTGGTTGTGCCGACGAGCACGAACTGGTCAGCAAGGGCGCGAAGCTGATGCACGACCTGGAACTCGGCGCCTTGCTGGTGACCCGTGGCGAGCACGGCATGACCCTGCTGCGTCCGGATCACCCGGCACTGCACCTGCCGGCCCGTGCCCGTGAAGTGTTCGACGTCACCGGTGCCGGTGACACGGTGATTTCCACCCTGGCTGCGGCGATTGCCGCAGGCGAGGAACTGCCGCACGCGGTCGGCCTGGCCAACCTGGCTGCCGGCATCGTGGTCGGCAAGCTCGGTACTGCGGCCATCAGTGCGCCGGAATTGCGCCGCGCCATCCAGCGCGAAGAAGGTTCCGAGCGCGGTGTGCTGGGTCTCGAACAACTGCTGCTTGCGGTCGACGATGCTCGTGCGCACAACGAAAAGATCGTCTTCACCAACGGCTGCTTCGACATCCTCCACGCCGGCCACGTGACCTACCTCGAGCAGGCGCGGGCGCAAGGCGATCGTCTGATCGTAGCGATCAACGACGACGCCTCGGTCAGCCGCCTGAAAGGGCCGGGTCGACCGATCAACAGCGTCGACCGTCGCATGGCCGTGCTGGCTGGGCTGGGTGCGGTGGACTGGGTGATCAGCTTCCCTGAAGGCACTCCGGAAAACCTGCTGCGCGAGGTCAAGCCGGATGTGCTGGTCAAAGGCGGGGATTATGGGATCGACCAGGTGGTTGGCGCGGACATCGTGACGGCTTACGGCGGTACGGTGAAAGTGCTGGGGTTGGTGGAGAACAGCTCCACGACTGCGATTGTCGAGAAGATCCGCAAGTCCGAGTGACGTTTAAAAAAGATCGCAGCCAGCAGTTTTGGTTTAAGCCAGCTCCTACAGGGGATCGTGTAGGAGCTGGCTTAAACCACACTGCAGGCTGCGATCTTTCACGAATTCACTTTCTTGCGCGGCACCATCTTCTTCAACAACTGCTTCGCCTTCCCACCCAACACCGCCAGCCCCGAATTCTTCCCGGGCTCCGTCAAGCCCTGCTGCCGCACCCAATCCTTCCAGCGAATCCGCTCCTCCTTCACCAGCCAGCCTTCCTGTCGGGCAAAGCTTTCGGCCAGGTACAGCCCGCGGGTGCTCGCCGGGGATAGCTGGTCCTTCTTCAAGGTGTAGAGCTCGGCCAGCGGGTGGCCGTCCTTCAAGGGCATCAGGTACAGGTCGGGGCGCTTGCGGTCCAGTCGAGCCACCAGTTGATCGCCCTCAAGGCGTTCGTCGACGTGGAACAGGCTCAGGGACTTGGCTTCCTTGGGCACGTCCAGGCGCAAATCGTAGATCAGCTGCAGCGAAGCCGTGGGCAAATGCACGTAGGCCCGCGGGCGTTCGATCAATTGCAGGTTGGCGCAGCGCACCGGCCGCGCCGATCCCGACAGCGGCGACAGGCGAAAGGGTAGTGCTTCGCGATAGTGCAGCGCCGAGGCGTAGGGCGCCGGCAGCCAGGTATCGTTGAAGCGGCCATTGAGCCAGCCTTCCGGGGTTTCCAGCAGGCATTCCTCGGCGATCTCCTGAATCGCCGTGTGCAGCGGCAGATTCAGTTCGTGAGCCGGCACATAGCCGGAGATCAGCTTGAGCACCACATCGCCACGGTCCTGCCGACGTTGGCGAACCAGCACCCAGTAATCGCGGTTTTGCCAATGCAGGGTCAGTCGCACCGACACCCCGAGGTTGGCCAGTTCAAGGGCGAAACGCTGGCTGTCGGCGACCGTCACCGGGCGGCGGCGCTGCAGGATCTGGGAGAAGTTCAGCGGCCTCCCGACGCTCTGATAAGTCAGACCTTCGGGAGTCGCTTCGACGAATAACGGCAGGGTCTTGAAGTTGCTCGGGTTCTTTCTGATGAGCGTACGCGGCATGTCGGCTCCTGCTTTAGGCCGCGTAGGGCGGCGTCAGTTGCTACGTAGGACCTGGGCAACGGTCGAGACGTTGTGGGCGAGGTGCAGCGGATTGATGGTCCCGACAATAGCACTGGCGACGCCCGGATGTTCGAACAGCAATTGGAAACTCGCGCGCACCGGGTCCACCCCTGGACTGAGGCAGACATGACCGCTGGCCAGTGCTTTTTTCACCAGAATGGCTTTGCCGTGAGCAGCAGCATAGTCAATGACCGGCTTTTCGCTTTGTTCGTTCAGATTGTAGGTGACCATCGCGCAGTCACCTTGCTCCAGCGCCTTCAAGCCACCGTCGACGGTTTTGCCGGAAAAGCCGAAACCGCGAATCTTGCCTTCGACCTTGAGCGCCGCGAGGGTCTGATAAACCTCACAGTCGTTGAGGATCGCCATGTCGTTGCCGTCGGAATGCACCAGCACCAGATCGATGAAGTCCGTCTCCAGGCGTTGCAGGCTGCGCTCCACAGACAGCCGGGTGTGGGCGGCGCTGAAATCGTGGTGCGACACACCGTCGGCAAATTCTTCGCCGACCTTGCTGACGATCACCCAGTCCTTGCGCTGCCCGCGCAGCAGCGGGCCGAGGCGTTCCTCGCTGCGACCATAGGCCGGGGCGGTGTCGATCAGGTTGATGCCCAGGTCACGGGTGAGCTTGAGCAACATGCGTGCTTCGTCGTCATCGGGAATCTGGAAACCGTTGGGGTATTTCACGCCTTGATCGCGGCCGAGCTTCACGGTGCCCAGGCCCAGGGGCGAGACGAGCAGGCCGGTGCTGCCCAAGGGGCGATGCAGGTCGTGCAGGGTCGCTTGGCTCATGGCAGCAATTGCTCCCAGGCAGGGACGCCCATGGGCGGCTTTGGCAGTTCCGGCAGCGGTGCCGCCGCACTTGGCTGGATGCCGTCACGGGCGAGGCTGTCGATGACGCGGTCGGCGAAGTCCGGTGCCAGCGCCAGTTTGGTCGGCCAGCCCACCAGCAGGCGGCCTTCTTCGGCGAGGAAGGCGTTGTCGGGGCGGGTCAGGCCCGTTTGCAGCGGCTCGGCGCGATCCACTCGCAGGGTCGCCCATTGCGCTGAGTTCAGGTCGATCCAGGGCAGCAGTTGGCCGAGTTCTTTCTGCGCTGTGGCGATCTGCTCGGCGGGCTCGCGGGCCACACCGTCGGTTTCGGCGATATCGCCACCCATGTACCAGACCCACTGGCCGTCGGCGGCCGGGTGAGTGGTGATGGTCAGGCGCGGTTTGCTACCGCCACCCAGGCAGTGGGCGTACAGCGGTTTGAGGCCCGGGCCCTTGGCGATGATCATGTGCAGCGGCCGACGTTGCATGGCCGGCTTGCTCAGGCCCAGTGCTTCGAGCAGCGATGCAGTGCCGCCGCCGGCGCTGAGGACGATGCGTTGCGCGCGAATCTCGCGCTCATCCACCTTGAGGCCGACCAGCACGCCGCCTTCCAGCAGAGGCTCGATTTTCTGCCCTGCGAGCAGGCCGTCACCGGCCAGGTCGGCCAGGCGCTGGACCAGGCTTGGCACGTCGATCACCAGTTCGGCCAGGCGATAGACCTTGCCTTTGAAGCGCTTGTCTTGCAGGGCGGGGGGCAGTTGATCGCCCTTGACCTGATCGACGCGTCCGCGCACGGCCTTGCTGGCGAAGAAGCTGGTGAGATTGCCGGCGATCGTGCCCGGGGACCACAGGTAATGGGCTTCGGACAACAGGCGCACGCCGGACAGGTCCAGCTCGCCATTGCCGGCCAGGGCCTCGCGCCAGCGGCGGGGCATGTCGGCGATGGCTTCCGAGGCGCCGGTCAGGGCCCCATGCAACGCGTATTTGGCGCCGCCGTGGATGATGCCCTGGGATTTCACGGTCTGCCCGCCGCCGAGGGTGGCGCTTTCCACCAGCACGGTCGAAAAACCCTGGCGGCGCAGGCGCGCATTCAGCCAGAGGCCGGCGACACCAGCGCCGACAATCAGAACGTCGGTGGAAATAACGGATGGCATGCAGCGACCTCGAGTGTTCAGGACAAGGGCGCAGTATACAGACTCAATGTGCAGAGGACTCTGTGGTGAGGGGGGCCTGTGGCGAGGGGGCTTGCCCCCGTTCGGTTGCGCAGCAACCGCAAATCCAGGCAATGCGTTGTGTCAGGAAAAACACGCTGCTTGAATTTGGGGTCGCTGCGCGACCCAACGGGGGCAAGCCCCCTCGCCACAGGTGATTGGATGGTCAGGCAAATTGGTTAATGCCCGGCCGTTTTGGAGAACAGCTGAATAACCACAACCCCCAACACAATCAACCCCATCCCCAGCATCGCCGGCAGGTCCAGCTTCTGCCCGTACAGAAACAGCGCGGCCACGCTGACCATCACGATACCCATGCCGGCCCACACCGCGTAAGCCACGCCCACAGGCACGCTACGCACCACCAGGGTCAACATCCAGAAGGCGATGCCGTAACCGACGATCACCAGAATCAGCGGCAGCGGGGTGCTGAAGCCTTTGACCGCTTTCATCGAAACAGTGGCAATCACTTCGGCGCAGATGGCTATGGCCAGGTAGTAGTAAGCGGTCATGGTTCAATCCTCGTATGAAGTGTTGCTCTCTGAGGCGGCATTCTAGAGATTCGTCAGATGCGGTAAAGTCATTACCTATCTGTTCTGAAGATGGGTTGGTCATGAACATTCAATGGAATCTGGAGCAGCTGCGCCTGTTCGTCAGCGTAGCGGAGCAGCGTTCGTTTTCCGCTGTGGCGCGGGACCAGCGCAAAGCGCAGTCGGCGGTCAGCAGTTCTATTGCGCTGCTCGAAGAAGATCTCGGCGTCAGCCTGTTCGATCGCAGCAGCGGCCGTCAGCCGAAACTCACCGAAGCCGGTACAGCTTTGCTCGAAGAGGCTCGGGAAGTTCTACGCCAATGCGAGCGTCTCAACGGTCGGGCGCTGGCGTTGATGCGCGGGCAGGAGGCTCGCCTGCGGCTGGCTCAGGATGAAGCGATGCCTTATCAACCGGTCATCGAAAGCCTCGAGGCATTGGCCGAGCGCTTTCCCAGTCTTGAGGTGCAATTGACCAGCGCTGCCCAGGGTGAAGTGGCGCGCAAACTGGTGGAGCGCCGAGCCGACCTGGGCTTGCTGTTCTTCCACGACCAGATCCCCGAGGCCCTCGAGCGGCGGGTGCTCGGCAGCGTGGAAATGGTCACCGTCTGTGGCGTCGGTCATCCGCTGGCGAAACAGACGCAGGTCAATTGCCAGCAACTGGCGCAACATCGCCAGTTGTTGATGTCGACCCAGTCGAGCATTTATCCCGGCAGTGAGCCGGCCAGCCCGCAAGTCTGGCGGGCGGACAGTTTCTACGTCATGGCCGAATGGCTGGTGCGCGGACTGGGCTGGGCCTGGCTACCGCGCCATGTGGTGCAGTACCCGACCTATCAGGATCAGATGGTCGAGCTGGACAGCGAATGGACCCCGCCGGCACTGGTGGTGGAACTGGTCTGGCGTCGCGACGAACCCCTGGGCCCGGCGGCGCGCTGGCTGGCCGAACGTTTTGCCGTGCATTTGCAGGCGATCGGCGAAAAAACCGATAAACTCCGCCGCCATGAATAGAACTCTCTACACCGCGTTGTTTTACCTGGGGCTGCCATTGGTGGCGATTCGGTTGTGGCTGCGTTCGCGCAAGGCGCCGGCTTACGCCAAGCGCATCGGCGAGCGCTTCTCCTTTGGCCTGCCGGCGATGAAGCCCGGCGGGATCTGGGTGCACGCGGTGTCGGTGGGCGAGAGCATTGCCGCCGCACCGATGATTCGCGCCTTGCTGCAGCGTTATCCACAGCTGCCGATCACCGTGACCTGTATGACCCCGACTGGTTCGGAGCGCATTCAGGCACTGTTCGCCAATGAACCGCGCATCCAGCACTGCTATCTGCCCTATGACCTGCCGTGCGCCGCCAGGCGTTTCCTCGACCGGGTCCAGCCGAAACTGGCGGTGATCATGGAAACCGAGCTGTGGCCCAACCATATCCACCAATGCGCGAAGCGCGGCATTCCCGTGGCCCTGGCCAACGCACGACTCTCCGAACGCTCGGCCAGAGGCTATGGTCGTTTCGGCAAATTGACCGGGCCGATGCTCGCCGAGATGAGCCTGTTCGCGGTGCAGACCGAAGCCGAGGCGCAGCGCTTCCGTGAGTTGGGTGCGCGCGCGGAAACCGTCGAAGTCACCGGCTCGATCAAATTCGACCTGACCATCGATCCGCAACTGTTGCAGCATGCCGCCGAATTGCGCGGGCAATGGCAGGCGCAGGAGCGCCCTGTGTGGATCGCTGCCAGTACCCACGACGGTGAAGACGAGGTGGTGCTCGCGGCCCATCGCCGGTTGCTGGCGAGCCACCCGGATGCGTTGCTGATTCTGGTGCCGCGTCATCCCGAGCGTTTCAATCCGGTGTTCGAACTGTGCCGTCAGCAGGGGTTCGCCACGGTTCGGCGTTCCAGTGGCGAGGCGGTCACTGCGGCCACGTCGGTGTTGCTCGGCGATACCATGGGCGAGTTGCTGTTCCTCTATGCGCTGGCCGACAGCGCTTTCGTCGGCGGCAGCTTGGTGCCCAATGGCGGGCATAACCTGTTGGAGCCGGCGGCACTGGCCAAGCCGGTACTCAGCGGCCCGCATCTGTTCAACTTCCTCGAAATCGCTGCGCAACTGCGCAGTGCCGGAGCGTTGCAGGAAGTGGAAGATGCCGACGGTTTGGCGTTGGCGGTGCAGCGCCTGTTCGAACTGCCACGGGACGCGCAGCGCATGGCGGAGGCGGGGTTGACCGTGATGCGCCGCAATCAGGGCGCGTTGCAGCGATTGCTGGATGGGTTGGGGCGGTTGATCAAACGCTGATCACCTGTAGGAGCGAGCATGCTCGCGATGGTCGTCAACGGAGACGCGGGCAGTCTGAATGCCCGCGGTGACTGGGCCTCCATCGCGAGCATGCTCGCTCCTACAGGAGGCTTCTCACGGCCGGGCTTTGAGCTGCTCGGCAGCCGCCTTGGCCAGATCCGGCGGCAGGAAATCTTTGTCCGGGTTGTAATCGGGCTTGAGCCAGCGCGCCAGATCCTGCAGATCACCCGGGTTCAACGTACCGGCCTGTTGCTTGAGCTTCAGGTTGTCGAGGATGTAGTCGTAGCGGGTGTTGTTGTAGTCGCGGACCGAGGAGTACAGCGAACGCTGTGCATCCAGTACGTCGACGATATTGCGCGTCCCCACCTGATAGCCGATCTCGGTCGCTTCCACCGCACTCTGGTTGGAAATGATCGACTGCTTGCGCGCCTGGACCTGCTCGACGTCGGTGTTTACCGCACGGTGCAGGTCACGGGTGTTTTCGACGATGGAGCGCAGCAGCGATTCGCGTTGCTGCTCGGTCTGGTCCAGCTGGGCGTAGGACTGACGCACCTGGGAATTGATCAGGCCACCGCTGTAGATCGGGATATTCAGTTGCAGGCCGACCGACGTCTGCTCCACATCACCCTTGTAGGGCTGGCCGAAAGCATTCGGGTTGCTGAAGCCCAACGCATCGTTATCGCCTTTCTCATACTTCGCCACGGCATCGAGGGTCGGCGCATGGCCTGCCTTGCGCTGCTTGAGGGTCTGTTCGGCGGCGCTGACGGCGTAGTTGCTGGCCAGCAGATTGAGGTTCTGCCGGGCCGCGGTTTCGACCCAGGCCTTGGCGTCGTTTGGCGCCGGCGGCAGGATCGGCAGGTTGTGGCTGATGCCCTGGATCGAGTTGTATCGACGGTTGGTCAGGGTCACCAGTGCTTCGAAGGCATCATCCACCTGACGCTGGGCAACGATGCGGTTGGCCCGTGCGGTGTCGTAGCTGGCCTGCGAGTTGAGCACGTCGGTCTTGTCCGACAGGCCGACATCGAAGCGCTCGTTGGACTGGTCGAGCTGACGCTTGAACGCGGCTTCCTCGGCCTTGGTCGAGGCCAGGTTGTCCTGGGTGCGCAGCACGTTGAAATAGCTGTCGGCGGTTTGCAGGATCAGGTTCTGCTGGGTCGCCGAGAGTTGCAGCGCCGCCTGTTCGTTCACGTCCTTGGCCGCCTGGAACTGGAACCAGCGATCGGCGCGGAACAGTGGTTGCGCCAGGGTCGCCTGATACGAGTGGGCGTTGCGGTTGGCGGTGGCCGAAGGCTGGTCGATCGAAGTGCGCACGCTGGTGACATCGGCGCCGCCCGACAGGTTGGGCAACAGCCCGGCGCGAGCCTGGGGCACGACTTCTTTCTGCGCGCCATATTGAGCGACGGCAGCCGCGAGGTCGGCGTTATTGTCCGCCGCTTCCTGATAAACGCTGACCAGGTCGGTTTTGGTAGATAAGGGCGCTTCTGCTGCCCAGGCCATTCCATTGGACGCACAAGACACGGCAACGGCCAGTGAGAGTTTGCGCAGCATTCGGCGATCCCTACAAAAATTACGCTGATAATTTGAGCGCCAAGGCTACGTTTCGACACCTCTAGCGTCAATGCGCAGCTTGGCGTAGCGAGTGTAGTTGCGCGTCGGCCGCGCAACAATCCTGCAATTGCGCCATTCATCACGGTGTTTATCGCGGTGTTGGCGTTCCTGGCCAGTTGTGTCTAGACTGGCCACGTTCTTGTCGGGGTGCCTTGCTATGAGGCTGAGATCGAATAATTTCGGATCCCGTTGAACCTGATCAGGTTAGCGCCTGCGTAGGGAACAAGATTTCTCGTCACCCGGCGAGTCCTCTTGTGCTTCGTCCGGGATGTGGTTCGACCATCGAACTCCCCTCGAGCACTGAGCACAGCACAGCTGGTTTTCCCAGCGCACGTGCGTCCATTCGTTACAGGTTCGCTCCGACAAAATTCCATTGCCTGGATTGTCTTGAGAGCCCGTGATGACCATAAAAGAAAAAATCGCCACCAACCTGAGTGACTCGGCCAAGGTCGATCAACAATCGGTTCAGCCGTTTACCCGGTCGAAGAAAATCTACGTTCAGGGCACTCGTCCCGACATCCTAGTGCCGATGCGTGAAATCAGCCTCGATGTGACGCCGACCGACTTCGGCGGCGAGGTCAACGCACCGGTCACGGTCTATGACACCTCCGGCCCATACACCGACCCCAACGTCATCATCGACGTGCGCAAAGGCCTGGCCGACGTGCGCTCGCCGTGGATCGAAGCCCGTGGCGACACCGAGCGCCTGAGCGGCCTGAGCTCGAACTTCGGCCAGGAACGCCTCGCCGATCCGGAGCTGACCAAGCTGCGTTTCGCCCACGTCAACAACCCGCGCCGCGCCAAGGCCGGGGCCAACGTCACCCAGATGCACTACGCCCGCCAGGGCATCATCACCGCCGAGATGGAATACGTCGCCATCCGCGAAAACATGAAGCTGGAAGTGGCCCGCGCCGCCGGCCTGCTGGACCAGCAGCACGCCGGTCACAGTTTTGGCGCCAGCGTGCCGAAAATCATCACCCCCGAATTCGTCCGTGACGAGATCGCCCGCGGTCGCGCAATCATTCCGGCCAACATCAACCACACCGAACTGGAACCGATGATCATCGGCCGTAACTTCCTGGTGAAGATCAACGGCAACATCGGCAACAGCGCCCTGGGTTCGTCCATCGAAGAAGAAGTGGCGAAACTGACCTGGGGCATTCGCTGGGGTTCGGACACGGTCATGGACCTGTCCACCGGCAAGCACATTCACGAAACCCGCGAGTGGATCATCCGCAACTCGCCGGTGCCGATCGGTACCGTGCCGATCTACCAGGCCCTGGAAAAAGTCGGCGGCGTGGCCGAGGACCTGACCTGGGAGCTGTTCCGCGACACGCTGATCGAACAGGCCGAGCAGGGCGTCGACTACTTCACCATTCACGCCGGCGTGCTGCTGCGCTACGTGCCGATGACCGCCAAGCGCGTGACCGGCATCGTGTCCCGAGGCGGTTCGATCATGGCCAAGTGGTGCCTGGCGCATCACAAGGAAAACTTCCTCTACACCCATTTCGAAGACATCTGCGAAATCATGAAGGCCTACGACGTCAGCTTCTCGCTGGGCGATGGCCTGCGTCCGGGCTCGATCGCCGACGCTAACGACGAAGCGCAGTTCGGCGAACTGGAAACCCTCGGCGAGCTGACCAAGATCGCGTGGAAGCATGACGTGCAGTGCATGATCGAAGGCCCGGGCCACGTGCCGATGCAGTTGATCAAGGAGAACATGGACAAGCAACTCGAGTGCTGCGACGAGGCGCCCTTCTACACCCTCGGCCCGCTGACCACCGACATTGCGCCGGGCTACGACCACATCACCTCCGGCATCGGTGCGGCGATGATCGGCTGGTTCGGTTGCGCGATGCTCTGCTACGTGACGCCGAAGGAGCACCTGGGCCTGCCGAACAAGGATGATGTGAAGACCGGGATCATCACCTACAAGATTGCGGCCCATGCCGCCGATCTGGCCAAGGGACATCCGGGCGCACAGATCCGCGACAATGCCCTGAGCAAGGCGCGTTTCGAATTCCGTTGGGAAGACCAGTTCAACCTGGGCCTGGATCCGGACACCGCTCGTTCGTATCACGACGAGACCCTGCCGAAGGATTCGGCCAAGGTCGCGCACTTCTGCTCCATGTGCGGGCCGAAATTCTGCTCGATGAAAATCACCCAGGAAGTGCGCGAGTACGCGGCCAACCAGCGGATCGAAGCGGTCGACGTGGACGTCGCCCAAGGCATGGCCGAACAGGCCGAGCGCTTCAAGCAGGAAGGCAGTCAGCTTTACCAGAAAGTTTGATCCAGCACTGAACCCTGTGGCGAGGGGGCTTGCCCCCGT
>NZ_JAIQWX010000130.1 GCF_020164475.1 Pseudomonas sp. REP124
AGTCCAACGGGGGCAAGCCCCCTCGCCACAGTTAAAGCCGCCGCCACAGTCACAGTCACAGTCACAGTCACAGTTATTAATTGTCATCAACCCGCCGACATCCCTCGCTACAATCTCGACGCGTTTTTCACGCCCCAGACCGTATAATGCCGACCTTTCCGACTTGTAAGAAAATCTACATCCGCTTGTAGGCTTACGCGAAGTCATCCGCACAGGCCTGCCGAGTCGGGCCGTCATCACAGGTGCCATCCATGGATTTCAACCCGCTCGATCTAGTGCTGCACCTCGATGTGTACCTCGATTTGCTGGTCACCAACTACGGGCCATGGATCTACGCGATTCTGTTTCTGGTGATCTTCTGTGAAACCGGCCTGGTGGTCATGCCCTTCCTGCCGGGCGATTCGCTGCTGTTCATCGCCGGCGCCGTTGCCGCAGGCGGCGGCATGGACCCTGTACTGCTGGGCGGCTTGCTGATGCTGGCGGCGATCATGGGGGACAGCACCAACTATGTCATCGGACGAACGGCCGGTGAGCGATTGTTCAGCAATCCGAACTCGAAAATCTTTCGCCGCGATTACCTGAAACAAACCCACGATTTCTATGAGAAGCACGGCGGTAAAACCGTGACCCTGGCGCGTTTCCTGCCCATCATTCGCACTTTTGCACCGTTCGTCGCCGGTGTCGCAAGAATGCCGTACCCCCGATTCTTCGGTTTCAGTGTACTGGGCACCATTCTCTGGGTGGGCGGCCTGGTCACCCTCGGCTTCTTCTTCGGCAACGTGCCGTTCATCAAGTCCAACCTGTCCCTGCTGGTGGTCGGCATCATCCTGCTGTCGCTGGTGCCGATGATCATCGGCGTGGTGCGCAGCCGCTTCGGCGGTTCGAACTCCAAAGCCGAAACGCGCTGATCCGCCATGTGGTCGCTCAGCGCCTGGCGACGCCGGCGCACCCTGGCCAAGTACCCGATTGCCGACGACATGTGGCTGCGGGTACGCCATCAACTGAGCTTTCTCGACGGCATCAGCGCCGCCGAAGACCGCTGGCTGCGTGAAGCCTGCGTCCTGTTTCTGGAAGATAAACACCTGACCACCCTGCCCGGTGTCGAACTGCATCAGGAACAGCGCCTGCTGCTCGCCGCCCAGGCGCAATTGCCATTGCTGCACTTGGGCGACCTGAACTGGTATCAGGGCTTTCACGAAATCGTGCTCTACCCCGACGACTTCCTCAGCCCCCAGCGCCATCGCGACGCCAGCGGCGTCGAACACGAATGGGACGGCGAACACAGCGGCGAAGCCTGGGAGCAAGGCCCGGTCATCCTCGCCTGGCCGGGTGTCGCGGCCAGCGGCGGCTGGGAAGGCTACAACCTGGTGATCCACGAACTGGCGCACAAACTGGACATGCTCAACGGCCATGCCAACGGCCTGCCGCCGCTGCATGCCGACATGCGAGTCAGCGACTGGGCCCGGGTCGTGCAGCACGCCTACGACGATCTCGACCGACAACTGGAGCGCAATCCGGATGCCGAAACCGCCATCGATCCCTATGCGGCAGAAAATCCCGCCGAGTTCTTCGCCGTCACCAGCGAATACTTCTTCAGTGCCCCGGATCTGCTGCACGAGGCGTATCCGCAGGTGTATGAACAACTCAAACTGTTCTATCGCCAAGACCCGCTGGCGCGTCTGCAGCAACTTCTGGCCGAGGATCCGGTCTACAGGGCCCACGACTAAAGTCTACACGACCTCTGGTACATGGCGTCGACACAGGAATATGCCTATAATCGCCGCCACTTTTTGGTCAACTACGGGGGCATCGCCCAATGAGCTACAGCAAGATTCCGGCTGGCAAAGACCTGCCGAACGACATCTACGTCGCGATCGAGATTCCGGCCAACCACGCGCCGATCAAATACGAAATCGACAAAGACAGCGATTGCCTGTTCGTTGACCGTTTCATGGCCACCCCAATGTTCTACCCGGCCAACTACGGTTACATCCCGAACACGCTGGCTGACGACGGTGACCCCCTCGACGTGCTGGTCGTGACTCCTTACCCGGTTGCTCCGGGTTCGGTGATCCGCGCGCGTCCAGTCGGCATCCTGAACATGACCGACGACGGCGGCGGCGATGCCAAGGTTGTTGCAGTTCCTCACGACAAGCTGTCCCAGCTGTACGTCGACGTGAAGGAATACACCGACCTGCCACCACTGCTGATCCAGCAGATCGAGCACTTCTTCGCGAACTACAAGGATCTCGAGAAAGGCAAGTGGGTCAAGATCGAAGGCTGGGACGGCGCAGACGCCGCTCGTGCTGCGATCACCAAGTCGGTTGCTGCCTATAAAGGCTAAGAGCAGCTGCAAGCTTTTAGCTGCAAGCTCCAAGTAAAAAAACCCCGGTGATCCGGGGTTTTTTGTGGGCGCAGGAAAAGTGTTTTAAATGGCTTTTTAAACGCCTTGTTTAAGTAAGTCCGGCTTAGTGGTTTTCTGTTTAAAAATCCTCAAACACGTCTTACATTCGGTCGTAAATTTCCCTCGTAATTTGAACGCGGCGTTTATTCAAAGGCTTTTGACGCGCCAGTAGACTCGCGTTCATGAAAAAGAACACTAGCGGACCCCGCTTCAAAGCGCTCCTCGGGATAGCGAACATCACGACTACCGGGTTTGCCGAGTTTCTGAACACGGCCCCGCAGAATGTCCATAACTGGTACACCCGCGGTGTGCCCGCTCACTACATGGAAGAAGTCGCGAGAAAGCTGTCGATCAACAGTGAATGGCTGAAAACAGGTGAAGGTCCCAAGGACGCCCGACACCTGCGCCTGCACGACGAGTCTGGCAACGTCTTCGACGCCCAGGCCATTCGCGGTGTCTATACGGTCATCGAACCCACCGACATCGACCTGCCCCTCTACAAGGAAACCACCACGGCCCCCGGCTCCGGAAAAACCCACGTCATCGAGGACCCGGGTCAATCCGTGCGCCTGCCCCGCAGCTACCTCGATTCATTGGAAATCAGCCACGCCGACGCCATCTGCGCGCACATGATCGGCAACAGCATGGCCGAACGCATCGAAGACGGTTCCATCATCGCCATCGACCGCGGCCTGACCCAGATTGTCGATGGCGAAATCTACGCCATCGAACACGACGGCATGCTGCGCATCAAATACCTGCACCGAATGCCGGGAAACGCGCTGCGATTGCGCAGCCATAATCGCGAACAATACCCGGACGAGATCTTCCGGGCAGGCCAGATCGAAGAGCAGAACATCAAGGTAATCGGCTGGGTGTTCTGGTGGTCGACGCTGAACAAACGCCGACCGGAGATCCCCTTTCTGTGAAAGCGCTTTTCTGTAGCAGCTGGCGAAGCCTGCGTCCGGCTGCGCAGCAGTCGTAAACCCTATGCTTGCGGTCTATCTGACACACCGCGACCACCGATTTCACGACTGCTTCGCAGCCGGACGCAGGCTTCGCCAGCTGCTACATAAGTCCACTGCGCACGCCAAACTGGGAATTCACTCAAAAAATCAGTATGATGCGCCCCACATTTGCGCATCGACCCGCCAAGACGGCTCAGATCGCACCGACAAGGCAGATGACTTTCTCGCCAAGTCCCACAGCCGGACGCAAGATCCGGATGTACGTTTTAAAGGCTGGCGAGGTTTACCAAAAATGAACCAAGCCAGTCCCCAAGAAGCCGGCCACAAGCCGGCTTTTTAATGCCTGAAAGAAAGCCATCCAATCAAAGCCTCAGGCGTTTGTTCTGATTGAAGGGGAGCATGTGTACCCACGGAAATTGTCTCGGCAGTGATGGGACTTTTACCTCGTTATTACTTATTCCCCAACAACAAGGCACCAATTTCCAACGCCTGTCTCAGCATGCCCCTCACGGATAACTAAACGACTTCACCAACGTCAACTCCCCCACCGCCCGCATCGGCACCAGAAACGTCTCCATCTTTTCACTCGGCGTCCCCTCTTCCGTAATCACCGTCACCTGCGCCGTTGTCAGCGGCTGCACCGCATCCTCCTGCCCTTCTTCATCACTGCGATACCCGCCGCCGAAGTAATTCACATACACCAGGTACTGCCCCTTGATCGGCGCAGGCATGGCGAAGATTTCCGGGCCGTAGCCGGTGGTGACGTCGACGTCGAGGGCGGCGCCGTTCGGGGCGGTGCGGTCGCCGTACCAGATGTGGGCGCCGTCGGGGGTGATGAGGTGCAGGTCCAGGTCGGTGCCGTCGCTGTCCCAGGCCAGCAGGACGCGCAGTTTTGCCGGGGTTGCGCCGCCGCTGGTGTTGAGGAATTGCGTGCGATGGCGTTGCTGGCCGTCGGGGCTGCGGACTTCGACGCTGTTGCTGCCGTTGGGGAAGGAGAACGGGCGGTCGAAACGTCCGGCGGGGTCGATTTTCAGGGGCATGCTGACGCCGTTGACGATCAGTCGGCCGGGGTCGTTGTTCTTCGGGGTGGCCTTGATCTGACCGCTGATGCGTGCGGTGTTGGCCTGGCCGGCGGGGGTGTTCACCGAGGAGGCCGGGTAGTTGACGGTCTGGCGGAAGCTTTCGCCCTCGCCTTCGGGCGCGCCGGTACGCCAGCCGCCGACCGGGGTGTCGAGTTTGACGCCGTCTGCCGCCATCGCCGGCGAGAGTGCGGCAAACGTGCAGAGCAACAGCAAGACCTGTGGAAAACGATGTGTCATGGGTTATTCCAGCAAAAGGTGGCGGGCGAGGCCTTCGATGTAGGTTTCGTCCTGGCCGTTGGGATGGGCTTCGAAGGCCAGATGCAAATACTCGTGTGTCAGGTCGAGACGGTCCTGCAGCGACAGCACGCCACGCACGTAGATTCGCTGACGCTCGCGGTCGACATACGGCCGGCCGAACGCCAAGCGGCAGACGGCGAAGGTGCTGACTTCGTTGTAGCCGGTTTCGCTTTCGAGTCGGGGACGCCAGCCGCGCCGCTGTTTTTGCAACCAGTCCTGTGCGGTGGGCAAGGCTTCGCAGGAGGCCACCGGATTGCCCCAACGACTCAGGCTTGCTCGCGGGTAAGCGTGCAGCAGGATGGCGTCGTAGCGCTGGCCGGCATTAGCCTGCTCCACGGCTTGCTGCCAGGACAGCTTGTCCGGGCCGGGTTGATCGGAGTGGTAAGTGACGTCGCTGCCGGCCAGCACCAGATCGCTGGTCCAGGCCGCCACGTCGCGCGCCTCAACACTGGCCGGGCGTGGTGCGACCCGCTGACGCTGGCTGCTGTCATCGATGCTCAGGCAGTCCCCATTGCGCGTGGCGTTTTGCAAAAGATAGGTGCGGATCGCCACGGCCAGGGCTTTGGCGGCTTCGGCAGGCTCGGGAGTGGCTTCGCGTTGCAGCACGCGGGCGACGTATTCCTCGCGATCCAGGCGGGCGACGAGTTTGTCCTTGAGCAAATACAGCTCACCGTCACTGTGGATATCGAGTTGGTTGCGGTTGGCGAACTCCACACGATAGTCACCACGCAACGGCCCCGAAGACACCTGCTCACCACCCGAAAGCACCCGTTTGAGCGGATATCGGGAAAACAGGCTGACCTCGACACATCGCCCCGCATCGACAGGCCATTGCACAGGCACGACCGTCGACAGCGCTTGTGCGTAATCACGCAAAACCCGCTGACTGGTGCCGCGTCCACCCGCCCAGATCGGCGTGCCGTCCACGGTCCAGCCGGCGAAACCACCCTGGCGCGAAGCTGCGTCCTGATCCCCCAACCAGCTCCAGGTTTTCACCCGCAGGCGGCTACCGAGTTCGCCCACCACGTTCCCGTCGGCAGCGCTCAACACCACATCGAGCAGCACTCGCCGAGCCTGATCCTGCGCTGGCATCGTTGCCAGCATGCGCAGCAACTCCGCCACCGGCACCCGTGTCGCCGGCTGCAACGAAGACAAGTTCTGCAGCCACTGCGGTGCCTGCCGCGCCTGCCAATACGCCTGCCACTCCGTAGCAGAAATCCCCAGACGCACCGGCTCGAAATACAACCCGCAGGACTTCACCAGTGCCTGATCACGCTCGATCTTGCCGCCCGCGGTGCAGCAATAGACTTCCTCTTTCGACTGCCCGCGACATTCATAAGCCGGCTCACGCGCCCCGGTGTCCACCAGCCAGGCGTAGACGAACAGCTTCCACACGCTGCCCAACGGTGCCTGCAAAGCCTCCGGCAGCGGTTCGCGGGACAGCAGTTGCGTCCGGTTCAAAGTCAGCAGTTCATCCTTGAAGGCCAGACGCAAAGGCTCGTCCTGCGCCATCGTCAGCGCAGGTATCAAACACAGCAAGCCGCAGACCAGAGCCCGAAACATGTCAGTGGACCGTCACCTGACCGAGCGCCGGTTTCTGCTCCTGGGCCTGATGTTGCGGCGCATACACCTGGGTGAAACGCACCGGCGGCAGGTTGAACTGGCCCTTCTGCGAGAAGCGCACCAGATGCCGCAGGCGCAATTCGCCGCTCAACGCATCCACCGGCACCGCATAGGCCAGTTGCCCCGGCTCGAAGCGGGCCTTTTCCAGGGCCGTCGGCTCGGTGCCCGCCTTGCCCATCAACTTGATGCCCCAGGTGGTGCGCTCAACGTCGGCACCCGGCGGCAGCGGCACTTCAAGCAGGCCGTAACGCAACGGTTTCGCCGCCTTGCTGGTGAGGATCACTTCGTCCAGATACAGGCTGTCGCTGGACAGCGGCGTGGTGCCGACCGGTTCGAGCTTGAAGGTGAAGGCCTCATCGCCCGGCACCAGCCGCGACAGGCGACGGGTGACTGTCACGGGCAGCGGATCAACCGACGGCTGACGGGTCTGGAAGCTCAATGCCGCGCGCAGCGGACGCTCCTGCGCGCCGCTCACCGACAACACCGAAGGCACCGACGAAGCCCCCTGCCAGACCCAATACATCTCACCGCTGTCACCGTACTTTTTCTTCCAGCCTTCACCCGGCGCCAGCGCGATGGTCGGCGAGGCTTGCTCGATGCTGCGTTGCAACCAGGTCAGCGCCAACGCGCGCTCCAGGGTCGATTGTTGCGGCAGCAGCCGTTGCAGCAACGCCGCCGCGCGGGCCTGATCCAAAGGCTGCAGCGACAGGTTCAGCGCCTCGGCAAACGGCTGCGAGCTGACCGTCAGTCGCTGTTGCGCATCCGCCAGCTGCCGATTGAACGCCTCCGGCAGAGTCACTTTGGCCTGACGCGCCAGGGACGCGGTCAACACCCGTGCTGCTGCCAGACCGAGCGCCGAATCCGGGTCAGCCATGACCAGGCTATCCCCATCCGACTCCATCACGTTCGCGGCACTGCCCTCGCCGGCTTTCGCCAGATCGTCCATCAAGCCGCTGAGCAAGGTGTTCACCGGTAACTGCATCTGCCGGGCGAACGACAGGATCAACGCGCGCTGCAACAGCGGCGTGTTTTGCGCCTGCTTGGCGTAGACCTCCAGCACCCGCTGCCAATGCTCCGGCGGCAGGTTCAGCTCCAGCACCTTGCTGGCGTGCCAGTCGGCGTAATAGGCATAGGCGGTAAGGAACGCATCCGGCTCACCGTCCATGCCCCACCAGGTGAAGCTCGCCGACGGCCCGGCCATCTGCACCAGGCGCAAGCGGCTGTTCTGCATGATCAGGCGCAGGCGATCGCGGATCTGCGGGTTCGTCGACAGCGCTGGATAGGCGATGCTCAGCGGCAACAACTGGCTGGCGGTCTGTTCGACGCCGCCATATGGATAGCCCAGCAGGTCATCGAGCGCCGAGCGGTACAGCGCTTGCGGGCTGTCATCCAGGCGCAGGCGAATGTCGCTCGCGTCTGCCGGCAGGGTCAGCGGCGTGTCACCGCTGGCCACGTCCAGGCTTTGGGTTTGCGTGACTTGCCAGCCTTCACCGGTCGCTGTCAGGCGTACGGCCAGGGCATCCGCGGTCTTGCCGTCCTGCACGAGCTCGGCGATCCATTCGCCCGAGGCCAAGGCAAACGCCGGCAGCGGGATGTAGTTGATGCCACTGTTGAGCGTCACGGGAATCCGCTGTTCGGCACCGGCGTAATGGGTGACCAGCTCCGCCTTGACCGGGCTTTCCGATTGGCTGAAAGCAAACACACCGAGGTCCGGTTTATCGCCCGCGCGGAATTTGCTCGGCCCGCTCCACTTCAGATACAGCGGCTTTTCCGAACGCACGAACTGCTTCTTCTGTCCGACCTGACCGTCATCGGCGATGGCCCGGGCGGTGATGCGCCAGCGGGTCAGCGAGTCCGGCATCTTGAAGGTGAAGCGGGTTTTGCCATTGGCATCGGTCAGCAGCTCCGGTTGCCAGGCGGCGGTGTCGACGTCCTCACGACGCGGCCGCTCCAGCACTTTCACTCCACGCTCGCTGCGGTTGGCCTTGCCCGGTGCGCCGGGGCTGCCCGGCAGCGCGACGTCGTAGCTGATGAACGACAAACTGGCGCTGGTGCGCACGTTGTTGCGCCGCGGGTGATAGAAGAACTGGTCGATGGTCGGCGCCACTTCCGGCTGCAGCGCGTAGACCATTTCGTCGACCACGCTGACCGTCAGATGCGCGGGCACCGGCTTGCCGGCGAACTGCGTGGTCAGGTCCACGGTCACCGTGTCGCCGGGTTGATAGGTGTCCTTGTCGGTGGCGATGGCCACGTCGATCTGCGGCGTGATCACCTTGATCCCGGCATTCTGAAAGCTGTACTGCCCGCCCTTGGTGTAGAGCACCGAGAACGTCAGGTTCGGCGTGAAGCTGTCTTTCACCGGGATGCGTGCGCGGTACTGAGTGTCGCTGAGCTTTTCCATCTTCAGCCAGTCGCCGCCTTTGGACAGCAACGCCGTGGCTTCGACCTTGTCCCGCTCCAGCGACAGCAGCGCATCGCTGACCGGCTCAGGAAAAGTGATCAGCGCCAGCGCTTCATCGCCCGCCTTGTACTCGGTTTTGTCGAGGACGATTTCCACCGTGCCCGGCACCGCCTTCACACCTTCGCCGGTGACCGAGTGCCCGGTCGCGCCAAGGGTTCGGCCGTGCTCATCGCGCAGCGTCAGGTTGTAAGTACCCGGGCGATCGAAGGCCAGGGTGAAGCCCTTGTCGCTGGCCGTCAGCTTGCCTTCACCGGTGCTCTGGTCTTCCAGGCGCACCCAGCCGTAGCTGCTCGGCACGACCGCTTGGGCCTGCTCGTTTTCATTGGCGAAGCTGAAGACGACCTTGTCGCCCACCGCGCTGAAGCGCTGGGGTGCGCTCAGGCGGAAGTTCGCGGCGCCACGGTCGATGAGGATTTCCTTGGTGGTCTTGACCCGATAGGCCGCGCCATCGCTGGCAAAGACCGTGAGCATGTAGCGGCTCGGTTTCTCCGCCGCCGGCAGGTCGAGGGTGGCGTTGCCCTTGGCGTCGGTGGTCAGTTCAGTGCTGGTCAGCTCCACCGGGAATTGCCCCAGATACTGCAGCTCGTTATCCACCATCGACAGTTGCTGAGCCCGCAGGCTCAGGCTGAGTTTGGCGTTGGCCACCGGCTTGCCGTCCGGGTACAGCAGCACCAGATTGCCCTTCACCGGTTCGCCGGTGCGGTAGTCCTGCTTGGCCAGGTTCAGGGAAATCTCGAAGTGCGGCTTGATGTATTCGGCCACGCGGAAGGCACTGCTGTAGGCCTGATCCTTGTAGTTGAAACGCAACTCGTAGCCACCGGCCACGGCGTTTTCCGGCAACTGGAAACGGCCTTGGGTGCCAGCTTTGGAGTCGAGCTTCAGGTCCAGGCTTTGCAGCGCCGTGCCCGTCGCATCCAGTACGGTCACGTTGACATCGGCCGCCGCGGGCTGCACCGAATCCCGGGCATTCTTGAATTCGCGACCGACGATTTTCAGCGACACCCAATCCCCCGGCCGATACAGCGGCCGGTCGGTGAAGGCATAGAGTTTGGTGTCGTAGATTTCGCTGTCGTAGTAGAAGTTTTCCGAGACGAACACCCCGCCCTCTTCGTCCTCGCCGATCACGAACGAACGCTCGGGGCTGACGTGTTTCAGGCGCAGTAAACCGTCGGCATCGGTGGCACCACTGCTCATCACGCCCAGGCCATCGGTCCACAGCACATTGACCTTGGGCACCGAACTGCCCTCGTGTTTACGCGCAGCCCACACCAGCAGTTCATCGCCAGCAATCTTGCTCACAGCCACGGTGTTGGACACGAAGACCATGGTGGTCGCGCGGTATTTGCCGATCAGCGCTTCCACCAGATACAGGCCCGGCTTGAGCTGGCCCAACGGGATATAGACGTTGCCCGGCGCGACGCTGACGAACTCACTGGAAGAACCGGCCAGGTTCACTCCCGGCGGTGGCTGGATCGGCTTGGCTTCCCACAACGGATAGCGGAACTGACTGACCACCGGCAGGCCCGGAATCAGTGCGAATTGCGGCTGTGCGTCGTAGGGCGTTGGCGCGGCCATGGCCTCGCCCATCTTCAGTTCCGGGACTTCCTCGGTGACTTGTTTACGCGACTCGTAGGAAAACGCCCGCTGCATCACCCGACGGGATTTGCGGTACCAGTTGTCCCACAGATAGGCCAAGGTGTTGGACAGGCCCTCGCCCTTGAACTGGCCGTCGCTGACCACCCGGTGCAGGTTCTTCTGGCGCTTGAGGAAATCCAGCGGCTTGTCGATGCGATAGACGCGGATGTCCGCGCCGCCGTAAGGCTCCATGCGAAACCGACGGTAGTCGCGGCCGGGGGCTTCCAGGCGCACCATCGCCTGTTCGTCGCTGGCGAAACTGCTGTCGGCCAGCAGGAAAAAACTCTCGCCGGCCACCGGCGCATAGCCGCTCGGCTCGACCGTGTCTTCGGCACGGCTCGCGGAAAACGGCAGCACCAGCAGCAACAACAGAGGCAGAAGACGCAACATGCGGGCACCGATCATTGGGAGAGAAAATTCAGTCGATAAACGCCGATGAAGTTGGGGTTGGCTGCATCGGGTATCCATCGGGTGTCCTTCCATGTCATGAGTTGTTGCAGGCTTGCCGAACGCATGCCGTTGTCTGTGGGAGTGGTGGTTCCGGTGTGATAGGCGATGTAGCGGCCCATCCAGATCATCAGGTGCTGGTCATCGCCCTGATCGAAAAACATCAGGTCGCCAGGGCGAGCCTGGGCCACGTCACGGCCGACCAGATGGCTGTTGAACTGGATCAGCTTGATGGCGTTGACGTACGGCCCGACCTTGCCGCCGCCCTGTTGCCACTGCTGGGCCAGGCCACGCTGGGCATCGCTGAGTTGTAACTCCGGCGGCAGGTAGCGATTGGACAGGCCGTTGCTGCGCAGCCATTTGTCGTCATGGACTTTCAGCGCTTCGTTGGCGGCGAAACGCACCAGCCCCGCACAATCCTGCTGATACCAGCGCGGGCTCGGCCCCTGGCTCAGTTGCTCCTGGGCGATGCGCACGAACCAGGCGCGGAACACCTGGGATTGCTGCACGTCCAGCGCCGGTGTTTCGGTGGCCAGGGCTTGCCCCGCCATCAACAGCGCGAGCAGGCCGAGGATTCGCATCGATTGGCTCACAGCGCTTTCCACGCCAGCGGCAGCCATTGCCAGTGGCCGTCGGGCTCACTGCCTTCGGGCAGGGTCAGGGCGTATTTGCCGTAGCCGCCGAGGGTGCGCAGTTTCGGGATCAGGTAAGTTTGCGCGGCGTTGTAGAACACCGGCTCCATGTCCTGCGGCAGGCTGTCGAGGGTTTCCTGCTGCATCAGTTGCGCCATGGAGTCGGGCCCGAAATAGATCGGCATCAGCAGGTCCTTGGGCACGACGTCGGCCATGGGCGGGAAGCGTTTGTCGAGGGTGCCGAGGGCCTTGTCCACCAGCTTGTCGTCGAGGGAAAACACCAGGGTCGAGCCGTGCCGCGCCAGGCTCACGCGCATGAACGCCTTGCCGGTGATGGCGTCGGGGTTCTCGGCATCCTTGGCCTTGTAGGGGCCGAAGTTGGAGCTGACCTGGCGCTGCCATTGATGGGCCTGGCCCTCCTGTTTCTCCACCACGGGGAACGCGTGTTCGTCGACCTTGGCTTCGTAGGCGCCCACCATTGAACCGAACAGCTTGCCCAGATCGCCATCGAGTTTTGCGCTGTCCTTGTCATTCAGACTGGCCACCAGCAAGGGCGTGTACAGCCGCGAATCGGCGTACCAGCACAGGCCCGCCGCGCCGGCCATGTGTTCAGTCATCGCTTCGGCCGCGGACGCTTCGGCACCGAGTTTGACCAGCAGGGGTTGCTGTTGCTCGGCCGCCAGCGGCAAGGCCACGCAGGCGCTGGCGCCCATGGGCATGGCCTGCCAGATCGGCTTGAAATCGAAGTCCGGCTGGTTATCCAGCTCGTCCATGGCCAGGAAGCTGTGCCAGCCCTTGTCGTCCATGTCGAAACGCAGGCCGGCGAAGTTCGGGATGAACCGCTGGTAACCCATGGCCAGCACACTGGCATTGACCGACAGCCGCTGCTTGACCTCCGGCGCCCGGGCTTGCAGGCCGAAGGCTTCGGGGAACAGTTTGTCGCCGTTGAGCAGTGCGGCGAGAGCTTGCGGCGAAACGCTGCCGGATTGCTGCTCGGCGCCGCTTTGTGCATCGTAGAATTTGGCTGGATTCGACAGCACCACCAACTTGTCGCCATGGGAGGCAAACAGCAGCGCACGGCCGGCGTTGTAGGTGAGCTGATAAAGCGCCACGTCATCGGCGCCGACTTTCAGGTCGGCGATCTTGCTCAGTTGCGAATCATCCAGCGCCACTTTCGCCAGCGGCTCCAGCACCTTGGCCAGGCCGCCACGATCCATTACCAGCAGGAAATCCCGCAGTCGCCCATCCGCACCGCGCCACAGGGCAATGTCGGCCGGCTGATCGAACAGTTGCTCGATCAGCGTGTCCTGCAATTTCAGGTCATGTTCGTAAATGATTCGCCGCAGGCTGCCGATCAAACCCAAGCGATCGGCGTGGGTTTCGTAATAGAAGACGAAATCCTCGGTCAGGGTTTCCTTGAGGAACGGCACCGTCAGCAGGTCCTTGGGCAATTGGCTCAGGGAACGGGTTTCCAGCAAACCGTCGGGGCGGCTCATGCCGAGCTTTTCCGCCGCCAGCTGCGGCGCCGGCTCTTTGTGCTTTTGCATGAACCAGCCCATGCCGGCGGCCACGCCCGCGACCAGGCACAGTCCGACCACAATGGCTGGCCAACGGCGGGAAGGTTTGACGCCTGGGGTTGGTGCGACCGGGGCTGCGGTGTTTTCACTCATGTTCAAAAAGCTCGGCAGTTCATCCGTGAAGCGGGATGCTTAATAGTTGAAAGTCTTGACCAGCAGCAGGTCGCCGATGGCGCGCAAGGGCACGATGAAGGTCTCGCGTTTTTCGTCGACGGTGTTTTCGTTGAGCACCAGGTTGATTTGCGAGGTGATCACCTCGTTCTGGTTGCTGGCCTCATCGAAGTTATAGCCGCCGTTGCCGAAGTTGCCCCAATAGTTCACGTAAACCAGATAGGTGCCACGCAGCGGCGCGGTCATGGTGAACATCTCGGGACCGGGGCCATCGACGCCGTCCGGGTCCAGGCCACCACCGTTGCTCATCGCCGGCCGCGCCCAGAACGCATGCTGGCCGTCGGGGGTGATGATGTGCAGGTCGAGTTCGGCTTTCGGGTCGTCCCAACCCAGCACCACGCGAATCCGCGCCGGCGTGCGCAGGTTGTTGGCTTCATAGAATTGCACGCGCTTGAGCGACTGCCCTTCGGCGCTGCGAACCTCGACGCTGTTGGAACCGGCGCCGAACGCATAGGGCCGGGCGAAACGCCCCTGCTCGTCGGTGTACAGATTCAGCGGATTGCCGTTGACCGCCAGGGTGTGTGGCCCGCGCTGGGTGCCGAGGGCCTTGAGCTGGCCCTGGATCATCGTGCGATTGCGCTGCACACCCCGGTCGATGGGCGGCGTGGGATAAGCCACCTGGGGGTTTTCCGTGCGATCGAGCAACCCGTTGAAGCGCCAGCCACCCGCCGGTTCCGACAACTCGGCCGCCGGCGCGGCCATGGCTGGCGCACAGGCCAAACCGATCAGCAGCGAAAGAAATGAACGCATGTGACGCCTCCTGCCATGCCTGACGAAACCTTGCGCCTGATCCTCGGCGCGTTACAGATCCCAATACTGTGTTTCGTCTGAAAAACCCGCGACTGTCGGGTCATCAATGGCGCGAAGGGTAGTCATTCGGGTGATTTTTAACAATCGGATACATCTGTAAGTGCGGGGGAATTCACGGTGGCCGGTGGGCGGTGAGCCGATTAGGCAACTTATTCGGCTCACGAAATGAGCCGAATAAGTCGAGGATAGGTATCAAACGCCGCAGGTTGAATTGGAGCTGGACGTGCTCATTTGCCCATAAACCCCCTATCTGCTAGTGTCGCGCCGGTTTAACGTCTACCGGAAATCGCCGCCATGGCCCGCAAAAAAGCTGCACTGGATTTCGAACAGTCCCTCGCTGACCTGCAAACGCTGGTGGAGCGTCTGGAGAATGGTGAATTGTCGCTGGAAGACTCGCTGACCGCTTTCGAGCAGGGCATCGGGCTGACTCGCGATTGTCAGGCGGCGCTGGCCCAGGCCGAGCAGAAGGTGCAAGTGCTGCTCGAGCGTGATGGCGAGTTGGCCGAGGAACCCTTCGACGCGGATCAACCAGAATGATTGCAGCGTACTCGGCGGCCAGTCAGGCCCGTGTCAATGCGGCCCTGGAGACACTCTTCACCGCGCCTAGCCCTGAACTGGCGCGTCTTTACGAAGCCATGCACTACAGCGTGATGAACGGTGGCAAGCGCGTGCGTCCGCTGCTGGCCTACGCCGCGTGCGAAGCGCTGGGCGGCAAGGCCGAGCAAGCCAACGGCGCGGCCTGTGCGGTGGAGTTGATCCACGCCTACTCACTGGTGCACGACGATCTGCCTGCCATGGACGACGACGATCTGCGTCGCGGCCAACCGACCACCCACAAGAAATTCGATGAAGCCTGCGCCATCCTTGCCGGCGACGGACTGCAGAGTATGGCTTTCAGCGCCCTGCTCGACCCGCGCCTGAGCGACGCCGACGCGCAGATTCGCCTCGAGATGGTCAGCGCCCTGGCCCAGGCCGCGGGCCCGGCGGGCATGGTCGGCGGCCAGGCCATCGACCTCGGTTCAGTGGGCCTCAAGCTCGACCAGAAAGCCCTCGAATACATGCATCGGCACAAGACCGGTGCGCTGATTGAAGTCAGCGTCAAGCTCGGCGCCCTGGCCAGTGGCCGCGCCGAGAAGGATGAACTCAAATCCCTGAAGACCTACGCGCTGGCCATCGGTCTGGCGTTCCAGGTGCAGGACGACATTCTCGACGTCGAAAGCGATACCGCCACCCTGGGCAAACGCCAGGGCGCCGACATCGCGCGCGACAAGCCGACCTATCCGGCCTTGCTCGGTCTGGACGCTGCCAAGGCCTACGCCCTGGAACTGCGCGATCAGGCCCTGCATGCGCTGCGACCGTTTGACGCGGCCGCCGAACCCCTGCGCGATCTGGCCCGTTATATCGTCTCGCGCCGCAACTGAAGGCGTATCCGCCAAAAAAGACCAACGCGTGGGCAGGGGCCGATGCATCAGGTAAACTGCCGCATCTTTTATACCTATAACGATTCGCCTGATGCCCACGACGTTTCATGAGATTCCCCGCAAGCGCCCGACCACGCCCCTGCTGGACCGCGCGAACACGCCGGACGGCCTGCGCCGGTTAGGCGAAGCCGAGCTGGAAACCCTGGCCGATGAGTTGCGCCTGGAATTGCTCTACACGGTCGGTCAGACCGGTGGGCATTTCGGTGCCGGCCTGGGCGTGATCGAGCTGACCATCGCGTTGCACTACGTTTTCGACACCCCGGACGACCGGCTGGTGTGGGACGTGGGGCATCAGGCCTACCCGCACAAGATCCTCACCGATCGCCGCGCGCGCATGGGCACCCTGCGCCAGAAAGACGGCATCGCCGCTTTCCCGCGTCGCTCCGAGAGTGAGTACGACACCTTTGGCGTCGGCCACTCCAGCACTTCGATCAGCGCTGCCTTGGGCATGGCCATTGCCGCCCGCCTGCAGAACAGCGATCGCAAGGCCATCGCGGTGATCGGCGACGGCGCCCTGACCGCGGGCATGGCGTTCGAAGCGCTGAACCATGCGCCGGAAGTGGACGCCAACATGCTGGTGATCCTCAACGACAACGACATGTCGATCTCGCGCAACGTCGGCGGCCTGTCGAACTATCTGGCGAAAATCCTTTCCAGCCGCACCTACGCGAGCATGCGCGAAGGCAGCAAGAAAGTGCTGTCGCGCCTGCCCGGCGCCTGGGAAATCGCCCGTCGCACCGAAGAATACGCAAAAGGCATGCTGGTCCCCGGCACGCTGTTCGAAGAGCTGGGCTGGAACTACATCGGCCCGATCGACGGCCATGACTTGCCGACCCTGATCGCCACCCTGCGTAACATGCGCGACCTCAAAGGCCCGCAGTTCCTGCACGTGGTCACCAAGAAAGGCAAAGGCTTCGCCCCGGCGGAAGTCGACCCGATCGGTTACCACGCCATCACCAAGCTCGAACCCCTGGACGCTCCGGCCGCCGCGCCGAAGAAAGCCAGCGGCCCGAAATACTCCGGCGTGTTCGGCGAATGGCTGTGCGACATGGCGGCGGTCGATCCGCGTCTGGTCGGCATCACCCCGGCGATGAAGGAAGGTTCCGACCTGGTGGCCTTCAGCGAGCGCTATCCGTCGCGCTACTTCGACGTGGCGATTGCCGAACAACACGCCGTGACCCTCGCTGCCGGCATGGCCTGCGAAGGCGCAAAACCGGTAGTGGCGATCTACTCGACCTTCCTGCAGCGCGGCTACGACCAACTGATCCACGACGTGGCGGTGCAGAACCTCGACGTGCTGTTCGCCATCGACCGCGCCGGTCTGGTGGGCGAAGACGGCCCGACCCACGCCGGCAGCTTCGACCTGTCGTTCCTGCGCTGCATCCCCGGCATGCTGGTGATGACCCCGAGCGACGAAAACGAGCTGCGCAAGATGCTCACCACCGGTCACATGTACGAAGGTCCGGCGGCGGTGCGCTACCCGCGCGGCAGCGGCCCAAATGCGACCATCGAGAAAGACCTCGAACCGATCGAAATCGGCAAGGGCGTAGTTCGCCGCCAGGGCAGCAAAGTTGCCCTGCTGGTGTTCGGCGTGCAACTGGCCGAGGCGCTGAAAGTCGCCGAGACGCTGGATGCGACGGTCGTCGACATGCGTTTCGTCAAACCCCTGGACGAAGCGCTGGTGCGCGAAATCGCCGCCGGTCACGAGCTGCTGGTGACCATCGAAGAGAACGCGATCATGGGCGGCGCCGGTAGCGCGGTCAGCGAGTTCCTGGCTCGGGAGAACATCCTCAAGTCGATGCTGAACCTGGGGCTGCCGGACAGCTATGTCGAGCATGCCAAGCCTGCGCAGATGCTGGCGGAGTGCGGGCTGGATGAAGCCGGTATCGAAGCCTCGATTCGTCAGCGCCTGCAATTGCTGAACATCTAAACGCAATCCTCTGTGGGAGCGGGCTTGCTCGCGAAAGCGGTGTGTCAG
>NZ_JAIQWX010000131.1 GCF_020164475.1 Pseudomonas sp. REP124
TAGGAGCGAGGCTTGCCCGCGAAGACGGTCTACCCTTCACCACAAATCCCAATTCATCGAGAGCCTTCTGATGAACCCCAACGAACAAACCGTCGCCAAGGTCTTCGCCCTGTACGAACGCTTCGGCAGCAGCGACTACATCGGCGAGCCGGTGTCGCAGATCGAGCACATGTCCCAGGCCGCGCAATGCGCCATGGCCGAAGGCTTTGATGATGAAGTGGTGCTCGCCGCGTTCTTCCACGACATCGGGCACATCTGCGCCGAAGATGCCGAGAATATGGGCGGCTATGGCGTGGTCAGCCATGAACGCCTGGGCGCCGACTACCTGCGCAGCGCGGGCTTCAGCGAGCGCATGGCGCGGCTGGTGGAGTATCACGTCCAGGCCAAGCGTTATCTGACGCTGAGGGAGCCGGGCTACTACGCGCGCCTGAGCGAAGCCAGCCGTCGCACGCTGGAGTATCAGGGCGGGGTGATGACCGACGTCGAGGCCGATGCCTTCGAGCAGGACCCGTTGTGCGAAGTGAGCCTGCGCATGCGCCAGTGGGATGAACTGGCCAAGGAAATGCACGTGCCGGTGCTGGATCTGGATGTGCTCAAGCGCAAGGCAATCAGCGTCTTGTCCCGCGAGGCTGGCTGAACAGTCCTACAGACATCGCCGAATCTGTTGCATGGAGCGCCTCGTTGGCAAGGCTCAATCTGAGCTTTCCACATGGAGGTAATTCGATGCGCTATTTGAAAGTGATTGCACAGGATCGAGACGGCAGCGGCGAAGCAGAGACGCTGCACTACCAGGTTTTTGAAGACGATAAATTTCTGCGCGACGTGACGGACGCCGAGGTTCGGCTGCTTCGGACCTTCGGCACCAACTACCTGAAATGCCGGTGGTTCAACGAGGGTGAAGGCGAGGAGCGGCACATGCGCATGTTCTCGCTGAACCCGTCCGGCGACGGCACGCCGGAGTCGGTGCGGCTGCACTTCCACGAAGGGCCGATCATCGCCTACAAGGCGGCGGTGCATGATCTGGATAACGACGGCGGCTTCGAGATCGTGCTGGTTTCCGACATCGACAACGACGGACACGCCAACCGCACGGATCGCACCCGAGTGAATGCTCTGGTGCGGGAGTTCATGAAGCTCGGTCTGTAGCGTTTCACTTCTGAACCGGGTCGCGCCCTTCGCGAGCAAGTCGAACCGTCGCACCGCCGCTCCCACATTCGACCCGGTTTCTCCAGAGAGAACGCGGTCAAATGTGGGAGGGGGCTTGCTCGCGAAGAGGCCAGTGTGACCAACATGAATTGTCGACCAAACCCCTAAAGCTGCCCCGCCAACACCTCAATCTGCTCCTGCCGCTCCGCCTGATTCAACTTCGCCTGCCCATTAAGCGACGACCACTGCGGATGCGCCCGCGCTCTGTTCAAGGCTTCAGGCAACTTGCCCTCGCGCCAGGATTTATCCTGAGGCGTCGCCACCTGAATGCTCTCCATCGCCGCATGCCCACGGGCTTCCAGGGCTTGCAGCAACTGCCTTTGGCGCAACGCCAACAAGCGCAACACGCTGTCATCCACCGTCAACTCGCGCTGCCCCTTGATCTTGCCAAGCAACCGACTGCCATAACTGCGCGCGGTTTGCAGAGCGCCTCCAGCAATGGCACCCGCCAGTGCAGCAGCACCGAGGGTCAAACCACCCACCAGCAAATCCACACCCGCCCCGGCCGCCGCACCCGCCGCGATCCCGCCGCCGACTCGCACGCCCAATTGCTTGAGGGTTTCCGGATTGAACAGGTCATCACCCCAACGCCCGTCGAGCAGCGGCAAGTCACTGGCCGCCGCATCTTGCGGGCGAAAGGCGTATAGCTTGAGCAGGGCTTCGACACAGCGCTGTTCCCGCTGACGCACGGCCTGTCGCAATTCGCTGATCGCCTGCTGTTCCTGCTCGGCCTCGCTGGCCACGCTGCGCCGGCACGCCGCGCAGTCGATCAGCAGTTCCGCGATCAATCGCCCGGCACTCTGATGACGCGCCTGGCGTTGCGCCTGTTGATCGGCAATCAACCGTTCCAGTTGTGGCCGCGCGTGTTCGAGCAAAAGCGCGAGGCTTTCATACAGTCGTCGCTCGCCATCCTCCGGCGGCGCCACGCTGTCGAAACGCACCAGCGCATGCAGGCCCAGACGCGCCAGGGCTTCACGCCAGGCCGGTTCGCGGTGGTTGGCGCTGCTGACGAAATTCAGCACCGGCAACAGCGGTTTGCCGCAGCTGGCCAACACTTCCAGCTCATCGCGGTACTTGGCCAATACCGGCTCGCGGGCGTCGATCACGTAGAGGCCGGCATCGCAGGTGAGCAACTGGCGCAACACCTTGGCTTCCTGTTCGAAGCGCTGCCGCGCCTCGCTGCCTTCGAGGAATCGCGCCAAGCGAGCCGGGCCGTCGAGGCGTTCGCCGGGACGCTCCACGCGCTCGAGGTAATCGAGCAGGGCGATGGCATCTTCCAGCCCCGGCGTGTCGAACAGATCGAGCAACGGCTCGCCGTTCACCGACAGCCGCGCGCCTTCGACATGGCGGGTGGTGCTGGGGCGATGGGAGACTTCGCCGAAGCCGACATCACGGGTCAGGGTACGCAGTAACGAGGTCTTGCCGACGTTGGTGTGGCCGACCACGGCCAGTTTCAGCGGCGCGTTTTTGCCATCAGTCATGACCGCTCTCCAGCCAGTTCAGCGGCGCGCTATCGGCGAATGGAATGTCCAGCTGTTGCAGCGCCGCATGCCAGTCGCCGAGGCGGTCGGCATCCAGCGCCTCACCGGGTGGAGGTTGCAGCAGCCACACGCGAGTGGCAGCAGCGCTGCGGGCCAGTTCGGCGATCAAGGCAAGGCTGCCGCGATCCGGCGAACGCTGCGGATCGCAGGCAATGGCCAGGCGCGCAGGGGGAAAGCGGCTCAATTGTTCGAGCAGTTTGTTCCGCGATTCGCGGCTGTCGAGGATGCCGGCATTGATGACATTTTTCGGCATCTGCGGTGGCCACGGGCGCTGATCGTCCAGCTCGATGGCCACTAGCAGCGCGCCATCGGACTGGGCTTCGCTGACGCCGCTTTCGACCCGATGAAGCTGCTCGGGCGCCGCATCGCTGATGCCTAGGCGTTCGCTGGTGGGCATCAGGCGCTCACGAAGTTGCGCGTAGCCGGGCAGGTTCAGGTCGAGATGCAGAGCCGCTTTGCCGGATTTCCAGCGCCACAGGCAAAATAGCGCCAGCAGCAGGCGCGGCAGCACGCCGTACACCAGCAGCACACCCACCAGCCAACCGGCCCAGTCTTGCCGTGCGCTTTCGATATTCAGCGCGGCGTCGCCACTGGCGCGGATCATTTCGGTCGTTGGCACACTGAATCCGAGCAGGGATGGCAGGGCGCCGAGGCCTTGGGTCAGGGCGACGAAGGTGTCGCCACCTAGGATGGTGGTTTCCCAGACGAAGCCGTAGCGCCGGGTGGCCATCAACGTCAGCAGCATCACCAGCGCACTGAGCATCGCCAGCAGCCACAAGCCGTTGACCAGCACGCCGATGGCCCAGCGATTGAGTTTCTGCCTTTGCAATAGCAGGAGCAGGGCGGGAGCGAGCTGCGCGGCTTTGGCGTCCCGGGCGAGTTTTTCGCTGAGCCACAGCCACAAACGACCTAGGCTGGCGCCGTGCTCGCCGGCGAACAGCAGGCCGAAGGCCCAGCTCAACAGCAGAATCAGATTCAGCCCAAGCAGGCTGCCCAAGGCCCAGAACACATTGACCGGCGTTTGCCCATCGCCCAAGGCGGCGAACGCCAGACCGGCACCGCTGACCACCGCCAGCACCGCCAGCACGAGCAGCGCCAGGCGTGCCCCTTGCAGCCAATGGGTGAGCGCACTGCTCAAGCCATCCCGCTCGGCCAGCCACAGGGCCCGGCGTTGAATGCGGGTCGGCAGATCGCCGCCGGCGCTGCGGGCCAGGCGATTGGCTTCCAGATCTTCCAGGGGCCCTGCGTGCTCTTCGCGCAGGCGGATGGTTTCCGTGAGCCAGAGGTTATTCAGTTCAGTCACGCGGCATCCCGTCGCTTAATTGAGCTGTGAGCATAACCGCTGTGGCGCTTATCGGGGTACGGACGCCTCTGGTATCCTCGCCGGCATGACTAAATCACTCCCCCTCAGCCTGATCGCGGCCCTCGGTGAAAACCGCGTGATCGGCGTCGACAACAGCATGCCCTGGCACCTGCCGGGGGACTTCAAATACTTCAAGGCCACCACCCTGGGCAAGCCGATCATCATGGGTCGCAAGACCTGGGATTCCCTCGGTCGCCCGCTGCCGGGCCGCTTGAACATCGTGGTCAGCCGTCAGGCCGGTCTGCAGCTCGAAGGCGCCGAGGTCTACCCGTCGCTGGAAGCCGCCGTGGCCCGCGCCGAAGAATGGGCGAAGGCGCAGGGCGTCGATGAGCTGATGCTGATTGGCGGGGCGCAGCTCTATGCCCAAGGCATGGCCCAGGCCGATCGCCTGTACCTGACCCGCGTGGCGCTGAGCCCGGAAGGGGATGCTTGGTTTCCGGAGTTCGAGGCGAAGGACTGGAAGCTGGTTTCCAATGTGGAAAACCCGGCGGTGGATGACAAGCCGGCCTACAACTTCGAGGTTTGGGAGAGGGCTTGCCCGCGAAGAGGCCCGCTCAGTCGCTGAAAGACTCAGGCATGCGCCAACGCCGAATGCTCATCCGCCTCCAACAGCGCTTTATCAGTCTGCTGCATCACCTGACTGGCCACCGCCCCCGCCGTAATCGAACCACTGACGTTCAACGCCGTACGCCCCATATCGATCAGCGGCTCAACCGAAATCAGCAACGCCACCAGTGACACCGGCAAGCCCATCGCCGGCAACACGATCAGCGCGGCGAAGGTCGCACCGCCACCCACACCGGCCACCCCGGCCGAACTCAAGGTCACAATCGCCACCAGCGTCGCGATCCACAGCGGGTCCAGCGGGTTGATGCCGACAGTGGGCGCCACCATCACCGCGAGCATTGCCGGATACAGACCGGCGCAACCGTTCTGGCCGATAGTCGCGCCGAACGAGGCGGCGAAACTGGCGATGGCCTGTGGAATGCCCAGGCGACTGGTCTGCGCTTCGATGCTCAACGGAATGGTCGCGGCGCTCGAACGGCTGGTGAAGGCGAAGGTCAGCACCGGCCAGATCTTGCGGAAGAAGCGCAGCGGGTTGATCCCGGCGGCGGACACCAGCAGGCCGTGAACCACGAACATCAGGCCCAGGCCGATGTAGGACACCACCACAAAACTGCCGAGCTTGATGATGTCCTGCAGGTTCGAGCCCGCCACCACCTTGGTCATCAGCGCCAACACGCCGTACGGGGTCAGCTTCATCACCAGGCGCACCAGACGCATCACCCAGGCTTGCAGGGTGTCGATGGCGTTGATCACTTTCTGACCTTTTTCCGCGTCATCCTTCAGCAGTTGCAAGGCGGCGACGCCGAGGAAGGCGGCGAAGATCACCACGCTGATGATCGACGTCGGCTTGGCCCGCGCCAGATCGGCGAACGGGTTTTGCGGAATGAACGACAGCAGCAACTGCGGCACATTCAGGTCGGCGACCTTGCCGGCATAGTCGGTCTGGATGGTTTGCAGGCGGGCCATTTCCTGGGTGCCGGCCACCAGGCCTTCGGCGGTGAGGCCGAACAGGTTGGTCAGGCCGATGCCGATCAGCGCCGCGATGGCGGTGGTGAACAGCAGGGTGCCGATGGCCAGGAAACTGATTTTACCCAGCGATGACGCGTTGTGCAGACGGGCCACGGCGCTGAGGATCGAGGCGAACACCAGCGGGATGACGATCATTTGCAGCAACTGCACGTAACCGTTGCCCACCAGATCGAACCAGCCGATCGAAGCTTTCAGTACCGGATTACCGGTCCCGTAAATCGTGTGCAGCGCCACGCCGAATGCCACGCCCAGCGCCAGTGCGAGCAGGACTTTCTTGGCCAGGCTCCAACTGGTGTGGCGGGTTTGTGCCAGGCCCAGGAGCAGGGCGAGGAACACCAACAGATTGAGAATCAGCGGCAGATTCATTGGAACTCCCATTAGACATGTGCCAACTGCCTTCCGGGGCAGCTGCGAACCGGCAAGCCTAACAGCTTGAAATCTAAAGAATTAATACCGAAAACGTCTTGAAACTGTCGTTTTTGGAATAAGCGCATGTCGCTTTCGGGATGCAATTGGCGCGATAGGCGTGTTGGCGGTCGCTGACAGACGAGGACTGTCACACTGATTTGATAGCGTTGATCTCTTTGAATCAGGGAGATCTGCAGATGAAGTTCGCACCGAAACTGCTCGCTGCTGCACTGTGCCTCGGCCTTGCCAGCCAGGCCTTCGCCACTGACCTGAAGCACTGGCCCGCCGATCAGGCCAAGGCGCTGGACGCGATGATCGCGGCCAACGCCAACAAAGGTAACTACGCGGTGTTCGACATGGACAACACCAGTTACCGCTACGACCTCGAAGAGTCGTTGCTGCCGTTCATGGAAAACAAGGGCCTGATCACCCGCGACAAACTCGATCCCTCCCTGAAACTCATCCCGTTCAAGGACACCGCCGACCACAAGGAAAGCCTGTTCAGCTACTACTACCGTCTCTGTGAACTCGACGACATGGTCTGCTACCCATGGGTCGCCCAGGTGTTCTCCGGCTTCACCCTCAAGGAACTCAAGGGCTACGTCGACGAGATGATGGCTTCGGGCAAGCCGGTGCCGGCGACCTATTACGAAGGCGACGTGGTCAAGAAACTCGACGTCAACCCGCCGAAAATCTTCACCGGCCAGCAAGAGCTGTACAACAAGCTGATGGAGAATGGCATCGAGGTCTATGTGATGACCGCCGCTTCCGAAGAGCTGGTGCGCATGGTCGCGTCCGATCCGAAGTACGGCTACAACGTCAAACCGCAGAACGTGATCGGCGTGTCTCTGCTGCTCAAGGATCAGAAAACCGGCGAACTGACCACCGCGCGCAAGCAGATCACCGCAGGCAAATATGACGAGAAAGCCAACCTCGGTCTGGAACTGACCCCTTACCTGTGGACCCCGGCGACCTGGATGGCCGGCAAGCAGGCGGCGATCCTGACCTACATCGACGAATGGAAAAAACCGGTCCTCGTCGGCGGCGACACCCCGAGCAGCGACGGCTACATGCTGTTCCACAGCGTCGACGTGGCCAAGGGCGGCATCCACCTGTGGGTCAACCGCAAGGACAAGTACATGACCCAGATCAACGGGATGATGGCCAAGAACGCCGCCGCCCAGGCCAAGGAAGGACTGACCGTGACGGCAGACAAGAACTGGGTGATCGTCAAGCCTGAAGAGATTCAGTAAGACCACCCGCTGACCCCTGTAGGAGCGAGCATGCTCGCGATGGAGGATCAGCCACCGCGTGGTGTCAGGCAGCCAGCGTTATCGTTGACGACCATCGCGAGCGTGCTCGCTCCTACAGAGTGCCTGGCATGCATGAACATCTGCATTGCTGTGGGAGCGGGCTTGCCCGCGAAGAGGCCATGACATCCACCATCGATCCCGAATGACACAGCACCCTTCGCACATCCGACGCAAAAAAATGCCCCGCACATGGCGGGGCATCTTCATTGGCGCGGCTGACGCTTACAGCCCGTCAAGCATCGCCTTGTCACGCACGGCACCCTTGTCCGCACTGGTCGCCAGCAGGGCATAGGCCTTCAGCGCAGTGGTCACTTTACGTGGACGCACTTCAACCGGTTTCCAACCCTTCTTGTCCTGCTCGACCCGGCGCTCGGCCAGTTCTTCGTCGCTGACCAACAGGTTGATCGAGCGGTTCGGAATGTCGATCAGCACCTTGTCGCCGTCCTTCACCAGACCGATCGCGCCACCGGCAGCGGCTTCAGGCGAAGCGTGGCCGATGGACAGGCCCGAGGTACCGCCGGAGAAGCGGCCGTCGGTGAGCAGGGCGCAGGCTTTGCCCAGGCCTTTGGACTTCAGGTACGAGGTCGGGTAGAGCATTTCCTGCATGCCCGGGCCGCCTTTCGGGCCTTCGTAGCGAATGATGACGATATCGCCTTCCTTCACTTCGTCGGCGAGGATGCCGCGTACAGCGCTGTCCTGGCTTTCGAAGATCTTAGCGTTGCCTTCGAATACGTGGATCGACTCATCGACGCCGGCGGTTTTTACCACGCAGCCGTCCAGGGCGATGTTGCCGTACAGCACGGCCAGGCCGCCTTCTTTCGAATAGGCGTGTTCGAAACTGCGGATGCAGCCGTTTTCACGGTCGTCGTCCAGGGTGTCCCAACGTGTCGACTGGCTGAACGCAGTCTGCGTCGGGATGCCGGCTGGACCTGCCTTGAAGAAGTGGTGAACCGCTTCGTCGTTGGTCTGGGTGATGTCCCACTTGGCGATGGCTTCTTCCATGCTGCGGCTGTGCACGGTCGGCAGCTGGGTGTGCAGCAGACCGCCACGGGCCAGCGAGCCGAGGATGCTGAAGATCCCGCCGGCACGGTGCACGTCTTCCATGTGGTACTTCTGGATGTTCGGCGCGACCTTGCACAGTTGCGGCACCTTGCGCGACAGGCGATCGATGTCACGCAGGTCGAAAGCGATCTCGGCTTCCTGGGCAGCGGCCAGCAGGTGCAGGATGGTGTTGGTCGAACCGCCCATGGCGATGTCGAGCATCATGGCGTTTTCGAAGGCTTCGAAGTTGGCGATGTTGCGCGGCAGCACCGACTCATCGTTCTCGCCGTAGTAGCGCTTGCACAGCTCGACGATGGTGCGGCCGGCCTGCAGGAACAGCTGCTCGCGGTCGCTGTGGGTGGCCAGGGTCGAACCGTTGCCCGGCAGGGCCAGGCCCAGGGCTTCGGTCAGGCAGTTCATCGAGTTGGCGGTGAACATGCCGGAGCACGAACCGCAAGTCGGGCAGGCGCTGCGCTCGTACTCGGCAACCTTCTCGTCAGAAGCGCTGGAGTCGGCGGCGATCACCATGGCGTCGACCAGGTCGAGACCGTGGCTGGCCAGTTTGGTCTTGCCGGCTTCCATCGGGCCGCCGGACACGAAGATCACCGGGATGTTCAGGCGCAGGGCGGCCATCAGCATGCCAGGGGTGATCTTGTCGCAGTTGGAGATGCAGACGATGGCGTCGGCGCAGTGGGCGTTGACCATGTACTCGACGGAGTCGGCAATGATTTCGCGGCTCGGCAGCGAATACAGCATGCCGTCGTGACCCATGGCGATGCCGTCGTCCACGGCGATGGTGTTGAATTCCTTGGCGACACCGCCAGCGCGTTCGATCTCGCGGGCGACCAGTTGGCCCAGGTCCTTGAGGTGGACGTGGCCCGGTACGAACTGGGTGAAGGAGTTGGCAATGGCGATGATCGGCTTTTTGAAGTCGTCATCTTTCATCCCCGTGGCGCGCCACAAAGCGCGGGCACCGGCCATGTTGCGGCCGTGGGTGGATGTTTTCGAGCGGTAATCAGGCATGAAGCACTCCGGGCGGCTAATCAGGTATCAAAAGGGAAGTGAGCTTCTAGTGACGTCTGGAATACTCGGAAAATGGCCGTGTGTCCAAAGGCTGCCGATAACTTTGCGGGATCGCCGCGCGCTTCAGCTTGAGCTCATAAACCCGCCGGGGATGACTGGCGATGAATGTCGCGATTCTACACGGCTGGCGGCTGGAGGGAATGGGCCAGAGCATTTGCGAGACGTGCGGGCTTGACACCGACACATTCTGATTCTGTGTCATCACACCGTCGTCAGCCGTTGCGTCTAACGTTTTCTCTTCCAACCACAGAAGAGGACAACGGAATGTCCAACATGCTGCACGCCCATCATCTACGCACCGGCCGCCACTCGGAATCCGGGCGCATCTATCTGTTGACCGCCGTCACCCATGAACGACAGCCGATCTTCCAGGATTGGCGCGTTGGTCGCGTTGTGGTGAACGAATTCAAAAGAGCCCAGGAAGCCGGCAACGCCACCTCCATCGCCTGGGTGGTCATGCCGGATCACTTTCACTGGCTGGTCGAACTGCACAATGGCGACTTGCCGAAACTGATGCAAACCACCAAGGCGCGCAGTGCCCGCGCAATCAATCTGAAGCGAGGTCATCCGGAGAGGGTGTGGCAGAAGGGTTATTTCGACAGGGCATTGCGCTGGGAAGACGATCTGAAACTCGCCGCCCGATACATCATCGCGAATCCGTTGCGCGCAGGCCTCGTCGACCACATCGGCCAATACCCACTATGGGACGCCCAATGGATCTGACGCCCCCGTCCCTGTAAGAGCGAGCACGCTCGCGATGGAATCCAGAACACCGCGGGGTATCAGGCCCCCAGCGTTACTGTTAGCGACCATCGCGAGCATGCTCGCTCCTACAGGAGAGCAAGTGATTGAGGGCGAGGCCTGCGGCGCTTAGCAGCAGGAAGGTCAGTGCCAAGGTTGTTTGCAAATCAGCGCCGCTCAGGTTGATCAGAGCGCTGATCAATCCGCCACAGATGAAAATAATTGTGTTCCCGGCGGATGCCGATGTGCCGGCGTTTTCCGGAAACACATCCATAGCTTTGGACGTGGCAATAGGACGGGCGATGGTGGTGCCGGCGGTACATATGATCATCGGGATCAATACAGTCAGGATTGAAAGCTCTGACCAATGTGAGAGTAAAAGCATTACAAGACCTGAAAAGCAAATCAGGCTCAGGCCGACGATGATTTGGATGCTAGGGCTTATTCGGCAGGAAAGTATCTGGGCAATACCACCACCGACGATGTACGCCGCGCCATAGAGCAATAGAGCAAGAGAAAACTCGTACTCTGAAAGCTGCAACTGCTCCATGAAGATCAGTGGTGAGATTACGATGAAGGAAAAGTGGCAACTGAAGGTAAAGGCGGCTATCAACCAGTAACCCATGAAACCCGCGTCAGCGCAGATTTGTCTGTACGCGTGAAGGATGTTCTGTGGTGAGGCAGTGAGGGGGCGCTTATCTTCCAAAAAAAAATGCGTCTTCAGAAACACGATTCCAGCGAGTGCAATGAACAATAAGAAGCTGCCGGGCCAGTCCATAACGTGTTGCAGTACGCTTCCCAACAACGGTGAAATAGAAATGAAAATCCCGCTAGCGGTTACCATCAATATTCGCAGACGATCCCGCTCTGGCCCTTGGAACAGGTCTTGAACCAGCGCCTGTGACAGTACGAAGCAGCCACAGCCAATGGCTTGGACCAACCGAAACAACAGGAACCATGTGTAATCGGTGGACAGAACACAACCGGCGGCGCCGATGATTGATACAGCCAATCCAGCAAGGAGCAGAGCCTTACGTCCCATCGTGTCTGAGAGCGGCCCTATCACCAGTTGAGACAGAGAAATACCGACAGCGAACAAACTGATGGAAAATGCAATGTCGGATGGTGTGGTGCGGAAGTGTTCAGCCAAAGCTGGAAAGGATGGCAGCAAAACATCAAGCGGAAAGACGCCGAGTAAAACCATCGTCAATAACAGAATGATTGCAGCCCACTTCCTTTTAGAGTCGTGAATCTCATTTCTTTTATTCATCGAGAAGTCCGGCATTGAAGAAAATTTGCCGGTTGGAAGGAATTTCGAAGACGCCGGCTTTGGTTAGTGCCTTCAGCGTGGGTCTTGCGCCTGAGCGGGCTCGACGCAAGCATGCTTGTGAACTTGTCAGATCAGAGAGTATTTCTAGAACGGACGTTTCATCCAGACCCGCGCCTCGCAAACTGCTGCCGAGCCAAGGCTCATCAATTTCAAAGAAAATGAGTAAAATTTCTACCAGCGAACTGGTTGAGAATGCGCGTTGATCACTGTCTAGATTTAACCAGAGATAGTGGAATACCTCACAAAAATAACGGCTATGTCGTGCCTCGTCATTAAGGTGGTCTCTAAGCATATCCTGAACACTGCTCACTAATTCATCTCGACAAGCATCGAGCAGTTCTTTGGCGATTATCGTCTCTGATACGAAACCAATGAGAAACCAACAAAGTTTCTTGCGCCTCTCGGGTGTACGCTCAATTAAGTTGTTCAGTCTGGCTATTCGCCGAGGTGTGACCTGTCGAACGGTAATGCCGTAGAAGTCTGCAACCTGTTCAGCGAGTTGACTGGAGAAAAGCGCGTGATAACCCTCGTCAGTGTAGAGCTGCAGAGCGGCTGCTTTCATCCTTGTAGGAATAGAAATACCGAGTTCATTGTAAATTATGGTTTCGACGGATCGATTGACAATTCGATGCTCGAGCAGCGTAGTGTAGTCGAGGAAATACACCAAATGACTGGCGGACAGGTGGTGAGTGATTGCTCTATTGCTGATCGCTGGGTGATTTAGATAAGGCAAGAAGTCTAGAGGGAACCAATTTCGGGTTTTCAATTGTTGTTGCAAGTCCAAAGGCAATAAACAGCAATGCTTGTTGGTTCGTACGGATGCCTTGTTGTCCCAATCATGAAGAGTGAAATGCTGAGACGAAAATGTCGGATTCAAGTCCGGGCCGATGATGGTTTTCATTGTGTAAGTCCTTGATTATCGATCAGTGCGTTAAGCTCTTTGCACATCACTTGTCCGTCACTTCGCCCACAACCTACAAAAAACAATGGTTGCTCCGTACTGCATTCAAGCCCCAGTAATGCCTCGACCTGATCGTCGGTTAGCGCACCAGTCAACCATGTGTTCAAACCCATTGATGTGGCCACCAATTGAAAGGTCTGAGAAATGTGGCCCGCCTCCACGTATGCCATTCGATAGGCTCGAGAGTGTTCGTACTTCCACCATAATTTGTCAAATCTACAGGTAATGAAAAGGCCAAATGGCAGGTTGTTGACGAAGTGCTGGCCGCATAGTAATTGACCTAAATTTTCACAAGGCAGGGGATTAACAAAGCTAATCGCATTTTTTCTGGGATGGTACGAATAGATTCCAGGTTTAAGGCCTATTACGTTCTGAACATATAGAAAACCCTCACAGGCATTCAGGCCCCCGCCAGAAGGGCTGCTTCTCCGCGCCCGGAAGGCTTTGGCGACGATTTCTTCGATATCCTTTTCACGTTCATGCAAATAGCCGAGAGTCAGATACAAAATCGTACTCAGGGTTTCAAGTGAAATGGCCTCGCCGGTAAAGGTGCGACAAGTCTTTCGATCTAATAGAACGTCAGTTATGGAGCGCTCCATGACAGAGGCTTTTGGTAGTTCAAGCAGTTCAAGCTCTACCTGTTCTAAATTGCTTTTCTCTGGGGAAGGTCTCGATAACACATCGGTGCAATGGTCGAAATATCGTTTAGACCATTCATCGATATTCTTAGGGGGCTGTTCGCATGGGATATTTTTAGTGCCGATATGGAATATTTTTGATAAATCGTCCCATCCCCACTCAATTGCCTCGATTGGTGCAGTTGTCAGTATTTTCGCAGCAAGAAGATCAGCATCAATTGTGTTCGATTTGTTGTAGGAGTTTGGATTTTCTATTAGTTCGGTAAGCCTGTTTGAATAGTTTTGATTCAGCTCGAATTGTCTGTGGTTTTTGTAATCCCAGATAATTAGATTGGGCGTGCGCGGAAGCATGAATAGATATGGGTTTATATTCATGTGAATTTTTCCTGGATTTTTCATCCTGAGACGGCTGGGTAGCCGGCACTCCCCAGCGTTTCATTTATTTAACGGCTTTTTGGTTCTACCAAAAAGGCCAGGTTTGCGATGCTGGTAGCTTCCAAGATAATTTCTTTCATTTTTGAAACTCCTTTTATTTGTTTGAAATGTCACCTTTGGGTGACGGTTTGATCGTAGTTTGTCAGATGCTATTTATCAAACAAATGTTAGGTAGGAATTTTCTAATATTTTTATAGGAGTGTTCTTACAGATCAATTTATGGTTTGTAGGGTGAGTCCTACATGCAAGAGGTTTGGTGAAGGTTAGTTGCTGTTGTTATGATTTTTGAGGTGGATTTGGTTGAATTAGATTTAAAAAAAGGGGGCAATTGCCCCCTTTCGTACAGCTGTAAATCAGCTATTAGGCAACAACCGGCAAGTAATGCTCTTGATGTACCGAGTCTCGACAATCGCCGGGTGCACCGGATGGTCCGGGCCCTGGCCGCCGCGTTCGAGCATCTGGATGTTGCGGTCCAGGTGGCGGGCGCTGGTTAGGAGGATGTTTTGCAGGTCGTCTTCCGGCAGGTGCATCGAGCAGGAGGCGCTGACGAGGATGCCGTCCTTGGTGAGCAGGCGCATGGCTTGCTCGTTCAGGCGGCGGTAGGCGCCTTCGCCGTTTTTCATGTCTTTCTTGCGTTTGATGAAGGCAGGCGGGTCGGCGACGATCACGTCGAAACGTTCTTCGCTGGCCTTCAGCTCTTTCAGGGCTTCGAAGACGTCGCCTTCGATGCAGGTCATTTTGTCGGCGAAGCCGTTCAACGCGGCGTTGCGCTCCACGCCGTCGAGGGCGAAGCCCGAGGCGTCGACGCAGAACACTTCACTGGCGCCGAAAGCTGCAGCTTGCACGCCCCAGCCGCCGATGTAGCTGTACAGATCCAGTACGCGCTTGCCTTTGGCATACGGCGCCAGACGGGCGCGGTTCATGCGGTGGTCGTAGAACCAGCCGGTTTTCTGGCCCTGGATGACCGGGGCTTCGAATTTCACGCCGTTCTCTTCCAGTGCGACCCACTCCGGAACCACACCGAACACGGTATTGACGTAGCGCTCGAGGCCTTCGGCGTCACGCGCAGCCGAGTCATTCTTGAACAGGATGCCGCTTGGTTTGAGCACCTGGGTCAGCGCGGCGATCACGTCGTCCTTGTGCGCTTCCATGGTCGCCGAAGCGATCTGCACCACCAGAATGTCGCCGAAACGGTCGACCACCAGGCCCGGCAGCAGGTCGGAGTCGCCGTAGACCAGGCGATAGAACGGCTTGTCGAACAGGCGCTCACGCAGGGACAGGGCCACGTTCAGGCGATGCACCAGCAGCGACTTGTCCAGCGGCAGCTTGATGTCGCGCGACAGCACGCGGGCGCAGATCAGGTTGTTCGGGCTCATGGCGACGATGCCCAGCGGCTTGCCGCCGGCGGCTTCGAGGATCGCCTGATCACCGGCCTTGAAGCCGTGCAACGGGGTTGCGGCTACATCGATTTCGTTGCTGTAGACCCACAAATGACCGTTGCGCAGACGACGGTCGGCGTTGGCTTTGAGGCGCAGGCTAGGCAGGGACATGACGTCGCTCCGAAAAAAAGAGCGGGAGTATAGCGCGTTGCAAGGCAGGCGGGTTCGGCACTGGACATGTGGTGAGCAGAGTCTGACCCGCGATTTGCTATGTCGGATCCAAGTTTTAGCGGCTAGAATCTGCGGCTGGCCAAGAGTGTGCACTTATGTCCCAAGAGTTGACTCCCGAACAGATCCATCAATCCCTGCAAGGCATCAGCGTGCCTGCCCAACCGCAGATCATGGTGGATCTGCAGATGGAGCAGTACATGCCCGATCCGGATCTGGATGTGATCGCGAAGCTGATTTCCCAGGATCCGGGCCTTTCCGGCTCGCTGCTGAAAATCGTCAACTCGCCGTATTACGGCCTGACCAACAAGATCGCCTCGATCAAGCGCGCGGTGAACCTGTTGGGCAGCCGCTCGATCATCAACCTGATCAACGCGCAGTCGATCAAGGGCGAGATGAACGACGAAACCATCGTCACCTTGAACCGTTTCTGGGACACCGCCCAGGACGTGGCGATGACCTGCCTGACCCTGGCCAAGCGCATTGGCGCACAGGCCGGTGACGAAGCCTATGCCTTGGGGCTTTTCCACGACTGCGGCGTGCCATTGATGCTCCAGCGGTTCCCCGATTACATGACGGTGCTCGAACAGGCTTACGCCAACGCTGGCCCCGAATGCCGGGTAGTGGACACCGAAAACCAGGCCTACAACACCAACCACGCCGTGGTCGGTTACTACACCGCGAAATCCTGGCGCCTGCCGGACCACGTCACGGCCGCCATCGCCAATCACCACAATGCCCTGGCGATCTTCAGCGACGAGTCCTCGCGTAACAGTTCGCTGAAGAACCTGCTGGGCATCCTGAAGATGGCCGAGCACATCTGCGCGTCCTACCGGGTGCTGGGCAACCAGACCGAGGACCATGAGTGGGAAACCATCGGGCCGCTGGTACTCGATTACGTCGGCCTGTCCGACTACGATTTCGAAAACCTCAAGCAAACGATCCGCGAACTGGGCGCTCACCGCTGATTTAGAGAAGCACCATGCCTGAATTGCCAGAAGTCGAAACTACCCGTCGCGGCATTGCCCCGCACCTGGAGGGCCAGCGCGTCAGCCGGGTGATCGTGCGTGACCGCCGCCTGCGCTGGCCGATCCCCGAAGACCTCGATGTGCGCCTGTCCGGCCAGCGCATCGTGCTGGTGGAGCGCCGCGCCAAGTACCTGTTGATCAACGCGGAAGTCGGCACCCTGATCAGCCATTTGGGGATGTCGGGCAATTTGCGACTGGTTGAAGTCGGTATGCCTGCGGCCAAGCACGAGCATGTGGACATCGAACTGGAGTCCGGCCTGGCCCTGCGCTACACCGACCCACGGCGCTTTGGCGCGATGCTCTGGAGCCTCGATCCGCTCAACCATGAATTGCTCATTCGCCTGGGGCCGGAGCCGCTGACCGACCTGTTCGACGGCGAGCGCCTGTTCCAGCTGTCCCGCGGGCGATCGATGGCGGTCAAGCCGTTCATCATGGATAACGCGGTGGTGGTGGGCGTCGGCAACATCTACGCGACCGAAGCGCTGTTCGCCGCCGGGATCGACCCGCGCCGCGAAGCCAAGGGCATTTCCCGGGCGCGTTATCTGAAGCTGGCCATCGAGATCAAACGCATTCTGGCCGCCGCTATCGAGCGCGGCGGCACCACGTTGCGCGACTTTATCGGCGGCGACGGGCAGCCCGGATATTTCCAGCAGGAACTGTTCGTGTATGGCCGCAACGACGAGCCATGCAAGGTCTGCGGAACCACGTTGCGGGAAGTGAAACTCGGGCAGCGCGCCAGCGTGTTTTGCCCACGCTGCCAGACCTGAATGGCTGACGGTCTATAGTCAGTGTTCTGACTGTCTAGCCGAAGGACCGTGCCATGAAGCTGTATAAATCCCTCGCCGCCGCTCTGCTGTTGAGCGTTGGTACCAGCGCCGTCGCCAGCAGTGGCAGCGGCGATCCGCTCTACACCATCCACAACCCACCGGCGTACGCCATGATCGGCGACCTGCTGATTGCCCGACCGTTGCTGGTGGTGGCGACGGTGCTTGGCGCGGGCGTGTTCGTGGTGTCGTTGCCGTTTACCGCGATGGGCGGTGGCGTGGGCGATGCGGGGCAGGCGTTGGTGGTGGACCCGGCGAAAGCGGCGTTCGTGCGGTGTCTGGGGTGTATCGGGGAGGGGTTCGAGCAGACGGAGTAGGCCGCCCAAAAGCTTCGCGGGCAAGCCTCGCTCCTACAAAGGTT
>NZ_JAIQWX010000132.1 GCF_020164475.1 Pseudomonas sp. REP124
GGGGGCAAGCCCCCTCGCCACAATGGTAAACACCACAAGTTATCTGATCATTGCAGGCTCAGCGCAAATGCACATACGTCCCCGGCGCAGCCTCTCCCGCCGCATATCCCCGACTGCCCAATTTACGCGGCGCCTTCTTGCGCTCCCCCGAACGAGCCTGCACCCACGCCAGCCAATGCGGCCACCACGAACCTGACTGTTCAGTCGCCGCATCCATCCACTCCTGAGCCTCTTCAGGCAGTGTGCTGCCGGTCATGAAACGCGACTTGGGATTACCCGGCGGGTTGAGGACGCTCTGGATGTGCCCGCTGTTGGACACCACGAACTCGCCCTGGCCGCCGAACAGATGCATGGAGCGGTAGCAGGCTTCCCACGGGGTGATGTGGTCGGTCATGCCGGCGATGCAGTAGAAGTCGCAGGTCACCTGCGCGAGGTCGATCGGTGTGCCGCAAACCTCCATCGCACCGGCGCGGGCGAAGGGGTTATGCTGGTACATATCGATGAACTCGCCATGAAGCGCGGCAGGCAGGTTGGTGGTGTCGTTGTTCCAGTACAGGACATCGAACGCCGGCGGCTCGTTGCCGAGCAGGTAGTTGTTGATCCAGTAACTCCAGATCAGGTCATTGGGGCGCATCCAGGCGAAGACCTTGGCCAGCTCGCGGCCTTCCAGCACGCCAGCCTGATACGACCTGCGCTTGGCGGCCTCCAGGGTTTTCTCGTCGGCGAACAGCCCGACCTGGGTGTCGGGGCGGATGTCGAGCATGCTGACCGCGAGGGTGAAGGCATTGACCTTCGTCTCTTCCAGCGCGGCGTAATGCCCCAACAGCGAGGACATGGTGCAGCCTCCGGAACAGGCGCCGAAGATGTTCAGGTCGTCGCTGCCGGTGATCGCCAGGATGGCGTCGACCGCCTCTTTCAGGGCTTCGATGTAGCTGGAGAAACCCCACTCGCGCTGCGCCTTGCCCGGGTTGCGCCAGCTGATGGCGAAGGCCTGGATACCGTTGTCGAGCAGATAGCGGATCAGGCTCTTCTCCGGCGTCAGGTCGAACAGGTAGAACTTGTTGATCTGCGGCGGCACCACCAGCAACGGCCGCGCCTGGACCTGCTCGGTGCGGGGTTTGTACTGGATCAGTTCCAGCACCTCATTGCGAAACACCACCGCACCGTCGGTGGTGCCCAGATTGCGCCCGACTTCGAAGGCGGTCTTGTCCACCTGGCTGGGCATGCCGTTGTTGTCGATCAGGTCCCGGACCAGCTGCGAGAAACCATCCAGCACGCTCTTGCCGCCGGTCTCGAAGAAACGCTTGATCGCGGCCGGGTTGGCCGGAGTGTTGGTCGGCGCCATCGCCTCGGTCAGCAGGCCGATGACGAACTGGCCACGCTGCGCGTCCTGTTCGCTGAGGTTGCTGGTGCTGATCCAGTCGTTCATTTCCTGACACCAGGCCAGGTAGGTCTGCATGTAGCGGCGATACAGCGGATTGCGCTGCCAGGTCTTCTCGTCGAAACGCTTGTCCCCCGCCGCGGGGGTGAGTTGCGAGCGGTTGAGCAGGACGTTTTTCAGCTCAACGCCGAACGCAGCCATGTGCCGGGCGCTGTGCACGGGCTGCTTCAACACTTGCCGCAGGACCATGCGCGCGGTGCCGACCAGATCGCGGCTGCGAGGACCGAACGCCGGGTTCAGGCTCAACGTGTGCATCGCGGCTTGCTGGGAGAGATCTTTATCTTTCTTGTTCAATGTGACGCTCCGGTAATGCAATGAGGACTGTGTAGCGAGGGCTTGCCCTGCAGAACTTGAGGAGCAGATTAAGTCGAGAGCAAGCGGCCTATTTTTCATTTGGCGACAACGCTTTTTCAGTTCATGACAACCGATGACCTTTGATCCGGGAGTGTGCGGAGTATCGAAAAAGGGTTCAGAGTGGGGACGGGCCGTGTGCCCGGTCAGCGATTGAGGAGAACTTCGCCGTGTCGAATCAGCTGCTCATCCGCAACATGACCCGTGCCGAGCTGGACGAGCTTGTCGGTTGGGCGGCTCGTGAGGGTTGGAATCCCGGCTTGCACGATGCCGAGCTGTTCTGGGCTGCGGACCCTGAAGCCTTCATCGCGGCGACTTTGGACGGTGAGTTGATCGGCGGTGGCGCGATCACGTCCTACAACGGCGAATATGGATTCATGGGTTTCTTCATCGTGCGTCCCGAGTTTCGCGGTCAAGGCCTCGGCAATACCCTCTGGCACGCCCGCCGCGAAAGACTCCTCGCCCGTCTGCGTCCTGGGGCAAGCATCGGCATGGACGGTGTTTTCGCGATGCAGGACTACTACGCCAAGGGAGGATTCGTCTTCTCCCATCGCAACATGCGTTTTCGCGCCGAGAACCTCGAACGGCCAATAATCGCGTCGGTAGACGATCAGGAAATTGTGACGCTAGCCTCCGTCCCTTTCGATCAGGTGGTCGCTTATGACCGCACCTGCTTCCCCGCCCCGCGCGCAGCCTTTCTGCGCGGGTGGATCGCCCAGCCCGATGCACTCGCCGTGGGTTGCCGGCGTGAGGGCAGATTGAACGGATATGGCGTAGCAAGGCGCTGCCTGGAAGGCTACAAAATCGGCCCCCTGTTCGCCGACGACGCCCCGGCAGCCAATGCCCTCTACACGCGCCTGGCGGAATTTGCCCAAGGCAGCCCGCTGTTTCTCGACGCCCCGGAAAACAACCCCGCCGCCATGTCACTTGTGCACCAGCAGGGCATGGTGGAAGTCTTCGGCTGCGCCCGCATGTACCTCGGCCCTGCCCCGGCGATCGCGCAGGAGCGGGTGTTTGGGGTCACCACGTTTGAGCTGGGCTGACTGGCAACGTTGGATGTGCCGGCCTCTTCGCGGGCAAGCCCGCTCCCACAGTGAACTTCAGTCGACCGCAAATTCCGCGTCCAACCACAAAATCCGTAGGAGCAAGGCTTGCCCGCGAAGAGGCCGGTACATTCAGCGGCGATTCAAGGCAGCTCTACAGGTACTCGACATTGCCATCCACGCTGATCGCCTGCCCGGTGATGTTTACCGCAGCCCGCGAAGACAGGAACAGCGCCATCGCCGCCACATCCTCCATCGTCACCATCCGCCGCAGCGAGATCTTTTCCAGGTACTGATCGCGCATCGATTCAAAGCTGATGTCCAGCGCCTTGGCGCGCGCATCGATCACCCGATCCATGCGCTCCCCCGCCACCACACCCGGCAGGATTGCATTGACCCGGATGTTGTGGGGCCCCAGTTCGTTGGCGAGTGACTTCATCATCCCGACGATGGCCCATTTGGTGGACGCGTAAGGCGTTCGGTACGGATAACCCAGGCGCCCGGCGACTGAAGACATGGCGATGATGTGCGGATTGTGCCCCGACTGTTTCAGGTGCGGCACCGCTTTGCTCAGGAAGTAGTACTGGCTGTTGAGGTTGGTGGAAATGGTCTGTTCCCACGCATCCGCATCCAGTTCCTCGATGTTCCCGGTCGGTCCGGCAATGCCGGCATTGTTGACCAGGATGTCCAACCCACCGAGCAGCGAAATCGCTTCATCCATGATCCGGTCGACATGCTGCTTGATCCCGACATCCACCACCCCGCCGTGCATGCCAGGGAATTCCAGCTTCATGCGGTCGACGGCAGCGGCATTGATATCGCAGATGTAAACCTGCGCACCCACCTCATGGAACGCCTTGGCGATAACCGCGCCGATGCCCGCGGCGCCTCCGGTGATGACCACCTTCAGACCCGGCGGCGGTGTCAGCAAATCCACAATTTTCATGACGCTCTCCTCTTATTCTGCAACCAACTGCGGGCCCGGCTCGTTGTCGATCGCTCTGGCCAGCAACGGTACCAGCAGCAACCCCAGCACAGCGGCGGACACGATCACGTAGAAACCCGACGAGCTCAAGCCAGTGGCGTTTTCAACCAGGCCAAACAGGTAAGGCCCGGCAAACCCGCCCAGCAAGCCAATGGTGTTGATGAACGCAAGCCCTGCCGCCGCTTGAATCCCTTGCAGGCGTTTCATGGCGATGGCCCAGTAAATCGGCAACACCCCGCCAGCGAAGAACGCCGTGGCGGTGAACAACGCGATTCGCACCGCCGCATCGCTGATAAGCGTAAAAGCCAGGGAGCTGGCGATCAGCCCGACGGTGAACAGCCCAAGGCAGTAGCAGTCCCGGGCGATTTTGCGATGGATCCTCGGCAGCACCAGCACCCCGACCAGAAAGCCGAAACCGACACTGCTGGACAGCAGACCCACAGTGAGCGGCGAGGTGATCTGCATCTGCTGGATGATCGATGGGGTAAAGAACACCAGTCCGACGAACGCCACCTGGTTCAGGAAATAGATCAGGCCGATCAGGATTGTGGTCGGACGCTTCAGTGCCTTGCCCCAGTGACCGGAATACTCATGGGAGTCGGCATGGCCGGGCAGCAGCGCATGGGCCTCCAGCGAGTCGGCCTCGGCCTTGGTCAGCCAGCGCGCATCCCGGGGACGCTCCGGCAATTTGAACCACAGAATCACACCGACAATGATGCTTGGCAGGCCTTCGAGCAGGAACATCCACTGCCAGCCGTGCAGGCCGCCGATGCCGTCCATCTTCATCAGTGCGCCGCCGATCGGGTTACCCATGACCAGCGCCAGTGCCGGCGCCAGGTAAATCCAGCCAATGGCGATGGCACGATCCTTGGGCGCGAACCACAGGGTCACCATGTACATCAGCGCGGGAAACAGCCCCGCCTCGGCGATGCCCAGCAGGACCCGCAGCAGGTAGAACGACCACTCGCCCTGAACGAACATCATGGCCGAGGACAGGGTGCCCCAGGTCACGGCGATTCGTGCGATCCAGCGGCGTGGCCCGATGCGGTGCGCCAACAGATTGCTGGGCACCTCAAGCAGCGCATAGCCGAGAAAGAATATTCCCGCACCCAGCCCATAGGCGGCTGCGCTGATGCCCAGATCGGCGTTCAGCGCCGCCTTGGCCAATGCAACGTTGGTGCGGTCCAGGTAGGACATGAAGTAAATGGCGCACATCAGCGGAATGAGTCGGGTCATCGCTCGCCGTGTGGCCAGCCAATGGGTCTCGGCGGTGCTGAGCATGATCGTCATGGTGCAACCTCTTTTTGTTATTTTTCTGGTGGGTTCGGGCAGCGCAGTTACAGGTGAACCTGATGTCTGCCCTTGAGGCCGAGCATCTGTCGGGCTTCATCGGGCGTGGCAATTTCGTAGGAAAGCTCTTCAAGGATGTGGCGCACTTTACGCACCTGTTCGGCGTTGGTCCTGGCTTTCACGCCCTTGGCCAGGTAGATGCTGTCTTCCAGCCCGACGCGTACGTTGCCGCCCATGATCGCGCCCATGGTCACGAACGAAAGCTGATGCCGCCCGGCGCCGAGGATGGAGAATTCATAGTTGTGCCGCCCGAACAACCGGTCGGCGGTGGCACGCATGATCGACAGGTTTTCCGGATCCGCCCCCAGGCCGCCGAGGATGCCGAAGCAGGACTGGATGAACAGCGGCGGCTTGACCAGTCCCTGTTCGACGAAATACGCCAGGTTGTACAAATGGCCGACGTCATAACACTCGAATTCGAAACGGGTGCCGTACTCGCCCAACTCCAGCATGATCTCGCGGATGTCCTTGAAGGTGTTCTTGAACACCACGTCTTCCATGCCTTCGATGTGATCCTTTTCCCAGTCATGACGCCAGCTGGAGATCTTGCTGGCGATCGGGTGGATGGAAAAATTCATCGAGCCCATGTTCAGCGAACACAGCTCCGGTTTGGCCAGCAGTGGATAGGCGAGGCGCTGGGCCAGGGTCATGCGGGTGCTGCCGCCGGTGGTGATGTTGATGATCGCATCAGTGGCTTGGGTGATGGCCGGGACGAACTGGCTGAAGACTGCCGGATCCGGGGTCGGACGGCCATCCTCGGGGTCGCGGGCGTGCAGGTGCAGGATCGCCGCGCCGGCTTCGGCCGCTTCAATCGATTGTTCCTGGATTTGCGCCGGGGTCAGCGGCAGGTATTCGGACATCGACGGTGTGTGCGTCGCACCTGTGACTGCGCAGGAAATGATGACTTTGCGGCTCGGCTGACTCATGGAGGGTCCTGTCTTGTTATTGGATTGCGCAGGGGCGAAGAAGATCGACGTGATTCGCGGCTTCTGCGTGTGGAAACAAGCTTATTGAATTTCCACTCCGCCGGTAAGATCATTAACGGACACCTATAGATCCTTAAGGGACAGTCGAGGGAGTCACCCATGCCGCCGAAAACGCCCCTGTTCAACGACCGCATCTACGCCCCCTATAAAATCGCCGCGCTGGTGGAGGTCCTCAGCGAACAGGGCATTGCACCCGCCGACAGCCTCAAAGGCAGCGGCGTCGCTGAGGACAGCATCTACGACGCCACTGCGCTGACATCGGTGCGGCAATACGCGACGGTTTGCGGCAACGCACTGTCCCTCTCCAAAGACCCCGCGACCCCGTTCAAGACTGGCTCGCGCCTGCACCTGTCGGCCTATGGCATGTATGGCTACGCGCTGATGTCGTGCCTGTCGCTGCGCGATTACTTCCGGTTGGGCGTGAAGTACCACTCGTTGGCCACACCGACCCTGACCATCGAATGGCATGAATACGAAGACGAGGCCGTGTGGACGTTTCCGGACGCCTCCAATCCGAGTCCATCCCGCGAGATCAAGCAGTTCCTTATCGAGCAGCAATTCACCCAGCACGTCACCCACCTGCAGGATGTCTTCGGCAAAAGTTGCCCGCCGACCAAAGCCTGTTTCTCCTACCCTGCACCGGCTCACGCCGAGATCTACGAGCAATACCTGGGTTGCCCGTGCGTCTTCGATCACGATCAGTGCGAGTTGCATTACGACAGCTCGATCCTCGACCAGAAACCCCATCTGGCTCACCGCCTGACCGCCACCGTACTGCAGGAAACCTGCGACCGCCTGATCGGCCAGGCCAAGGTGTCGACCGGGATTTCCGGCGAGGTGTACCAGATGATGATGCAGACGCCCGGTGAGTTTCCGAGCATGAAGACCGTCGCCGAAAAGCTGCATATGACCACCCGCAGCCTGCGGCGCAAGCTTCAGGACGAAGACACTTCGTTCGTGGCCATTACCGACGATGTGCGCTGTTCGCTGGCCATCGAATACCTCAGGACCACGATCATGAGCACCGACGATATCGCCCTGCTGCTGGGCTTTTCCGAGCCGACGAATTTTCGCCGGGCGTTCAAGCGCTGGACCGGAAAAACCACCAAGGACTACCGCCAGAGCTGAAGCGCGGCTTCGGCCCTGGCGGTTTCACACGGATTACAGGATTGAAAGCGGGTAACTGATGATGAGGCGGTTTTCGTTGAAATCCGCCAGGTTGAAGTCGCGCTTGATGACAGAGTTACGCCAGCGCAAGGAAAGGTTCTTCAAGGTGCCGCTCTGGATCACATAGGTCAGTTCCGACTCGCGCCCCCACTCCTTGCCATCGGTGACTGCACCGGAATGAACGTTCGATCCTTTGATGTAGCGGTTCATCAGAGTCAGGCCAGGAACGCCCAGTGCGACAAAATCAAAATCGTGACGCAGTTGCCAGGAACGCTCGTCGGCAAAGTCATAACTGTTGCTGAAACTGTCGTTGGCCAGGGTCGCGCCGCTGGTTCCGTTCAGGCGCATCCAGTTATCGCCATCGACCTTTTGCAGGCCCAGATAAAACGTGTTGCCCAGATAGCGGGCAGACAGCAGTGCCGACCAGGTTTTGTTATCCAGCTCACCGGCCAGCTGTTTGCCGTCGTCCTCACCACTGAAGAATCCAAGGTTGGCCCCTAACAGCCAATCACCGAGCTTCTGGCTATGGGTGAAGTTGAAATAGCGCTGGTGGTATATGTCCTCCAGTTGCGCATACCAGGCGCCGACCTGGCTCTGGTTGTCATTGAAGGCATATTCCACACCGGAAAAATTGAAACGGTCGGAGGTGATGCCCGGACGATTGAACATCGACATCCGTTCCATGCTCGCGTCATTGCGCGGGCTGTTACCGCGCAGCTGACCGCCATAGAAAGTGAAGTTATCCAGGTCTTTTGAGGTGATCTGCGCGCCGCGAAAGGTTTGCGGCAATGATCGACCATCATCGGAACGGACCACCGGCAGGCTGACCACCCATTCACCGATCTTCGCCTGTGTCTTGGCAAGGCGCACCTTTGCAGCCACCGCCAGACGCCCGAAATCGTCCGCTGGCCGACCGTCGTCGTGAACCGGCAACAGTTGCGTATTGGTCGTGCCTTTACCGCCGTCGAGTTTCTGCGAATACAGACCCAACGCATCCACGCCGAACCCGACCGTGCCCGAGGTAAACCCGGAACGGGCATCCATGATCACGCTTTGCGTCCACTCCTCGGCCTTGGCTTGCGGATAAGCGCTCTCGGTGAAGTTGCGGTTGATGTAGTAGTTGCGCAGGTTTGCGGTGACGTGGGCATCCTCGAAGATGCCGTCGGCGAAAGACGGCAGACAAGTTAGCGATGTGCTTAGCACGGCAAATTTCAAAGACGTCGAAACAGCCTGGGACTTGATCAGGGGGCGATATCGCATGGGGATTCTCTTTTATTTTTATTGGGAGTGAGCGTGTGCACTCAGGTGGCGATACTAGAGAGAATCCGGGGGATTCAAAGATCAATAGCAGACAGCATCGGATCTTAAAGGGACAAAGCGATATTGAAATGCACCACAGAAACCTGTGGGAGCGGGCTTGCTCGCGAAGGCGGTGTGTCAGACAACATCGATGTTGGATGTACCGGCCTCTTCGCGGGCAAGCCCGCTCCCACAGTGAACTTCAGTCGACCGCAAATTCCGCGTCCAACTCCGGACCTTGTGGGAGCGGGCTTGCCCGCGAAGAGGCCCGCACATCCACCCGAAAACCCCGACCGTTGATCCGACACTTCACCTGGCGGCGCTGGAGCGTGACGGCCTGGTGCTGCGCGGCGACACCCGGCCCACCGGGCGGCGGCCGGAGCAGCTGTATCGGCTCACCGACCACGCCAAAGAGCAATTCCCCCGCCAATATCAATTACTGGCCAGCGCCCTGATCGATGAAGTGGCCGACATCATCGGTCCCCAAGCCATGGCCACACTGATGCGCAGCCTGGGCCGCAAACTGGCCGAGGATCGCGAACGGCTAGTGGTCGATGAAGGAAAAATCGTCAAGCACATGAACGAGGCCGGTTACGAAGCCGAGGTGATCTTCCGATCATCGGGCGATGCCGAAATCGTCGCCCACAACTGCGTGTTCCACCGTCTGGCTGCGGCCCATCCGGTGGTGTGCGAGCTGGATCTGGCGCTGATCGGCACGTTGGGCGGCGCTGATGTCGAACACGAGGAATGCATGGTGCGTGGCGGGCATGTCTGCCGTTTCAAACTACGGCCCGATGAAGCCGAACCTGAGTCCGATTAAGCGCAATCCACTGCGTTCGTCGGATTCGCAGCCTTGCCAGCAAATCTCCCCGGCAGCCCCTTGAACTAGTTGGCGGGCGCCAGTCTAAGAGCGGCGATCACGCACTCCCCAACCCTTGTCATCTCATCCGAGTTGCCGCCCCATGCGCCAAACCGCTCTCGCTGTGCGCTTCACTTCGCTGTGCCTGTTGACCACCCTTCCCCTCTTCGCCACCCCCGCCCACGCCGGCGCGGAGCGCGAACTGGTGGGCGCCATCAACGATTTCCGTGCCCACCCTGAAGGCTGTGGCCGCCGCCCCGCTCAACGTTTGTCGCCCCTGACGCTCAAATCCAGCCTGGCCTTGCCGGTGGGTTACAGCGGCGGGATGCGCGAGCGACTCAAGGACTCGGGCTATCAGGCGGTGGCGGTTCGCAGTATTCGCGTGGTTGGCGCGCGGGATGCCGAAGAGGCGTTCGAGATGCTGGCCGATGAACACTGCTCGGCCTTGCTCGACAGCCAGTACAGCGATGTTGGTGTCAGTCGCAGCCGGGGCGAATGGCAGGTTGTGCTGGCGAGGCCGGTGCTGGACAGTCAGATGGCGGACAGCCGCTCGGTCGGAAAGAGTCTGCTGGCTCAGGTCAACGCCGCACGGGCCAAACCGCGCATGTGCGGTAGTCGGCGTTTTGCCGCCGCCCGGCCGCTGGCCTGGAACGCCAACCTTGGGGCGGCGGCACAGGGTCATAGCAAGGCGATGGCCTACGGGAATTACTTTGCGCACCAGGACCCGGATGGCGACACCGCGGCTGATCGGGCGCGGGCCGCGGGTTATCGGGGGCGGCAGATTGGGGAAAACATTGCGGCGGGTCAGGGTTCGCCGAGCAAGGCGATGGCCGGGTGGCTGGCGAGTCCCGGGCATTGTGCGAATTTGATGAACCCGATGTTTACCCAGGTGGGTGCCGGGTATGCGACCGAGGCGCGTAGCGATGAAGGGGTTTACTGGACGATGGTGTTTGGGGCGAAGTGAGGAATAACGGGTAGCTCAACCCTGTAGGAGCGAGGCTTGCCCGCGAAGACGGAGTGTCAGTCGACATCGATGTTGGATGTGCCGGCCTCTTCGCGGGCAAGCCTCGCTCCTACAGTGGGTTGGTGAGGATTTTCGCCTCGGTAGGCGTAGGACATTTCTGTTTTTCCTACACCCATGGTTTGCCCCGTCACTCTGGGGCAGAATCCCGGCCCTCGGGTGTTTCGGCATCCCTGGCGTAGGACACGCTGTAGGACCTGCGAAATTTCGGGGCAAAGTCCTCGGAGATTTCCTTCGAACTGCGGCGATTTGCATGAACTGGTGGGCGTTGGGTTGGCGGGATAGGCTTTTCTCCGTCGCCGCGAAAGCGGAGACAGGGCGTAGGAAACCCTCACAACTTACCGCTTATCAGCTCCGTTTTACGGCGGCTGTGCGCGGGACACGTTTCGACGTGGCTGAGTTGGTGAGTTCTCAGTTTCCTACTCCCGCGCACGGCTGCCACCCAAGCCCGTAGGAAAGGCCGTTGGCAGCTTCGATTGCTCACCTAAGGACTTTCAACCATGTCAAAACTTCACCCCGATCCACCCTACGAAAAACCATTGCCTCCACCGGGCAACCGCTACATGGCCATGACCGGCAATTGCAGCGACATGCCTACCTTCTTCATCGACACCCACGTCCCGCTCGACATCCTGTTGGAAGCCGCCAACTACCGCATCCGCGCGGTCGTCGAGGTACTGGAAAACCTGTCCATGCGCGGCTCGATCGAGTGTGAATCCTTCATCCTCAGCGACTTTGCGCTGCTGTGCGCCATACCGTTGCGTGATGGGTGTGATGTGCTGGATATCATCAAACGACGGATGCGCTAACCACCGTCCCACAACTGTAGGAGCGAGCTTGCTCGCGATGGTGGTCAACGATAACGCGGGCTGTCTGAATGCCAGCGGTGACTGGGCCTCCATCGCGAGCAAGCTCGCTCCTACAGGGTCAGGCGGTGGTGATGGTCTATTTGACCAACCGCGTCTCCTTCGACGGCCGATACCCGAAATACGAGCTGTAGCACTTGCTGAAATGGCTCGGCGACACGAACCCACACGCCACCGACACCTCGACGATGCTCAAGGTCGTGTGCTGCAGCAACCGCCGCGCTTCGGTGATGCGCAAATCCATGTAATAGCGCTGCGGCGTGGTCCCCAGCTGCTCCTTGAACAGCCGCTCGATCTGCCGCCGCGAACGCCCCGCATACTCGCAAAGCGCCTCCATCTCCAGCGGCTCTTCGAGGTTGGCGTCCATCAGGTTCACCACCTCGCGCAACGGCCCGCAAACCGACGCATTCAACGACGGCTTGATACGCCGATAACGCGACGCCTCGAACGCCAGAATATCCTCGATGCCATCAGTCAACGCTTTGTCGTGCAGCCCGCGAATCCACTCCAGCGCCATATAGAACGTGCCGTTCGGGCTGGACGCGGTCATGCGGTCCCGATCCACCACATAGGCTTCGCTGGTGACCTGGGTCATCTTGGCGATTTCCGCCAGCGCCGGGCGGTGCTCGGGGTGAATCGCGCAACGATAGCCGTCGAGCAAACCGGCGCGCCCAAGGAACCACGCGCCATTCCACACCCCGGCCAGGGTCACGCCCTGTTCGGCCGCGTCATGCAAAAGATTGATCAACGCCTCATCAGCCTTGAGCGCCGTGCGATAGCCGCCACACACCACCAGCAATTCCAGCTCCTGAATCTCGGCATGACTCAGGCGCGCATCAGGCCGAATCACCAGCCCCAGATCGCTGATCACTTCCCCTTCGGCCAAACCGAAGGTCTTGGTGGAAAACAGCTCCGGCCGCAGCAGGTTGGCCGTGACGATCGTATCCAGCGCCTGGGTAAACGCCGGCAAGGAAAAATGCTCCAGCAGCAAAAACCCGGCCCGGGCCCGCACCGATTGGCCTTCATGCTCATTGAGGTAGCGCAGGTTCTTGCCCTTCATGCCACCGCTGAACTGACGTCGCTCTACCAACGCACGCCTCGCTTCGTCGTACTTACGACCCTGTGATTGAACGCCTTGCTCACTGTCACTCCTTACCCATGACAACCTGAATCTGTATCGGAAAGTGTTCGACAGCTGGGCTGTTTACGCAAGTTGAAGGCCGATGGCAATCGAACGATGCCATACGGTGTGCCGTGCACCGTATCCCCGAGCAATTATTCACATTACGTGCGCAAAGCGATCACTTTATGGCGCTTGATGCAGGTTTTGCGACGAATAAGCTATGACCATGTTTCCGTGATCTCGCCAAAACAAAGGTCCACTCCATGACCCGCCCAAGAACGCTATATCAGAAGCACATCGACAGCCACACCGTTTGCGAACTCGACGATCAGGGCCATGTGCTGTTGTACATCGATCGCCAGGTGGCCAACGAATACACCAGCCCGCAAGCCTTCAGCGGCCTGCGCGAAGCCGGGCGCACGGTCTGGCGGCCGGCGGCGACGCTGGCGGTGGTCGACCATGTGAACCCGACCGCGCCCAATCGCATCGCCACCATGCCCGATGCCGGCGGCGCGCGGCAGGTGTCGTACTTCTCAGAGAATTGCCGGGATTTCGGCATCGAACTGTTCGACGTGCTGGACAAGCGCCAGGGGATCGAACACGTGGTCGCCCCGGAACAAGGCTTCATTTTGCCGGGCATGGTGGTCGCGGCCGGCGACAGCCACACCACCACCTACGGCGCGCTGGGGGCTTTCGGCTTCGGCATCGGCACCTCGGAAATCGAGCACCTGCTGGCGTCGCAAACCCTGGTCTACAAACGCCTGAAAACCATGCGCGTGACGGTCGATGGCGTGCTGGGCGCAGGCGTGAAGTCCAAGGACATCATCATGGCGCTGATCGAGACCATCGGTGCCTCGGGCGCCACCGGTTACGCGATTGAATTTGCCGGCCCGGCCATCGGCGACCTGAGCGTCGAAGCGCGCATGACCATCTGCAACATGGCCGTCGAGGCCGGGGCCCGGGGCGCGTTCATGGCGCCGGACGAAAAAGTCTTCGCCTATCTGCAGGACAAGCCACGGGCGCCACAAGGTGAGCGCTGGGAGCAGGCGCTGATCCAGTGGGCAACGCTGCACAGCGATGAAGGCGCCCTCTTCGACCGCGAAGTCCGCCTGGATGTGAGCACCCTGGAGCCCATGGTCACCTGGGGCACCAGCCCCGATCAGGCCGCGCCGGTGGGCGGTCACGTGCCGAATCCCGCCGACGAGCCGGACCTGATATTGCGTCAGGGCATGCAACGGGCCCTCGATTACATGGGCCTGGAGCCCGGCATGCCGCTCAGCGACGTGGTGATCAGCCACGCCTTCATCGGCTCCTGCACCAACGCGCGTATCGAAGACCTGCGGGATGTCGCCCAGGTGGTGCGCGGCAAACAGGTGGCCGCCCATGTGCGGGCGATGATCGTTCCGGGCTCTACGCTCGTGCGTCAACAGGCGGAACGCGAGGGGCTGGCGCAGATATTCCTGGAGGCCGGTTTCGAATGGCGGCAATCGGGCTGCTCGATGTGCCTGGCAATGAACGACGACGTGCTCGCCCCCGGCGACCGTTGCGCCTCCAGCACCAATCGTAACTTTGAAGGCCGTCAGGGCGCCGGGGCGCGCACTCACCTGATGAGCCCGGCCATGGTCGCGGCCGCCGCGATCACCGGGCATTTGACCGACGTCCGCACATTCGCTCTGGAGGCTTGAAGCATGCAACCTTTCACTACGGTCAGCGGCAGCGCCGCGCCACTGCTGGCAGCCAACATCGACACTGATGTGATCATGCCCAAGCAATTTCTCAAGGGTATCGATCGCCAGGGGCTGGATCGGGGGCTGTTTTTCGACCTGCGATTCCTGCCGTCAGGTGAAGCCAACCCGGCCTTCATCCTCAATCAGCCGGCATGGACGGACGCCGCGTTCCTGGTGGTGGGCCCCAACTTCGGCTGCGGATCGAGCCGCGAACATGCGGTCTGGGGGCTCAAGCAGGTCGGCATCAGAGCGCTGATCGGCAGCAGTTTCGCGGGGATTTTCTTTGATAACTGCCAGCGCAACGGGGTGTTGGCGATTCAGCTCGATGAGCTTGAGTTGAAGCGGGTGGCGGAGGTTGTAAGCCGGCCGGAGACGGCAGGGATCAGCGTGAATCTGCCGGAGCAGACCCTGGCGCTGGCCGATGGCAGCGTGATCCGCTTCGAGATCGATCAGCTGCGCAAGCAGTCGCTGCTGCTGGGGCTCGATGCAATTGGCACCACCTTGCAGAGGGCGGAGCAGATTCGCAGGTTCGAGGCGCGGCATCTGGCGCAGAATCCCTGGCTGGCATGACGCGATCCCCCTGTAGGAGCGAGCATGCTCGCGATGGTGGCCCAGACACCGCTGGCATCCAGACAGCCCGCGTCATCGTTGACGACCATCGCGAGCATGCTCGCTCCTACAGGGGTTCGTTATTCGACCGAGAGATCGCGGAAGTACGCCTCCAGAAACTCCACACACACCCGCAATTTCGCCGACTGACTCAACCGCGTCGGGTACACCGCCCACACGTTGGCGCTCTGGGTGTAATCGTGCAGCACCTGCACCAGTCGGCCCTGCTCCAGCATCGGTTTGACGTCCCACATCGAGCGCAACAGAATCCCGCCGCCGCTCAACGCCCATTCCAGAACGATCTCGCCGCTGTTGGATGACAGCGGGCCGCTGACCCGCACCGATTCTTCCTGGCCGTCGCGCGTCAGGTTCCACACGCCGAACGCATTGTTGCGCTCCTTGAGCACCAGGCAATCGTGGTTCTTCAGGTCGTCCAGCGATCGCGGCATCCCCCGCCTTTCCAGGTACTCCGGCGTTGCGCACAGTACCCGTCGATTGCTCACCAGCTTGCGCCCCAGATGCTGCCCGGGCAGGTCGTCGCCGACGCGAATCTCAAGGTCAAAACCCTCGCCAACGATATCGACCACGCGATCGAACACGTCCAGGCGGATCTCCAGTTTCGGGTAGGTCTGCGACAGTTTGCAGATGGCCGGCGCAACATGGTTGCGGCCGAAACCGAAGCTGCTGCAGATGTGCAGCGAGCCCATGGGCTGCTGGCGGGCCTCGGCGATTTCACCGACGAAATCGTCGAAATCCCCCAACAGTTTTTCCGCCCACACCCGCACCCGTTCGCCGTCATCGGTCAGGGCAATGCGTCGTGTGGTGCGATGCAGCAGGCGCGTCGACAACGTGGTTTCCAGCACGGAAATGCGCTTGCTGATGTACGCCGGCGAGTACCCCAGCTCTTCGGCGGCGCTGGCAAAACCGTTCTTGCGCACGACGGTGAGAAACACCTTGAGGTCTTCAGGCAAGGGAAATTGATCACGATTCGTGTTCATACGCCTCATGGCTCCGCTGTTTATCACGAAATTCGCGAAGGATAGCATTCATCCCGAACACAGCGCTTTCCCCTGTAGGAGCAAGCACGCTCGCGATGGTCGTCAACGATGACGCGGGCTGTCTGGATGCCAGCGGTGCCTGTGTCTCCATCGCGAGCAAGCTCGCTCCTACAGAAAGGCAAGGCGTAAACCGTAGATTTTTTTGAATCCTCGATAACAACAAACATGAGGAAGTCGCGACATGAATGAGTCCATCGAACCATCCCTGAAAATCCCCGCCGTCGGGCTTGTGCAACGCCTGCGCAGCTATGAAATCGGCGTCATCCCGCTGCCGGTGTTCCTGGGCATCGCACTGATTGTTTACCTCTCCGCCCACCTTGGCTTCCTGCCGAAAAACATGATCGGTGGCCTGGCCGTCATCATGACCATGGGCGTGTTTTTCGGCCAAATGGGTTCGCGCCTGCCGGTACTCAAGGAGATCGGCGGCGGCGCCATTCTGTGCCTGATGCTGCCCTCGATCCTGGTGTTCTACGGCTTCTTCGGCCCGGCCACGATCGACGCCACCAAGATGCTGATGAAAGAAGCCAACTTCCTCTACTTCGTGATCGCAAGCCTGGTGGTCGGCAGCATTCTGGGCATGAGCCGCTTCATCCTGGTCCAGGGCATGTTGCGCATGTTCATTCCGCTGCTGGTCGGCACCCTGGCCGCAGTCGCCAGCGGGCTGATCGTCGGCAAACTGGTGGGCTACAGCTTTCACCACACGTTCTTTTTCATCATCGTGCCGATCATCGGCGGCGGGATCGGCGAAGGGATTCTGCCGCTGTCGCTGGCCTACTCGGCGATCCTCGGCGGCACTCCGGATATCTACGTCGCACAACTGGCGCCTGCCGCGGTGGTCGGCAACATCGCCGCGATCATCTGCGCCGGCTACCTGGCTCGCCTGGCCCTCAAACGTCCGGACATCAACGGCGAAGGCTCGCTGATCCGCGCCCGGGCCGAGAACGACAAATTCAAGGTCAAGGAAGACACCGGCTCCGTCGTCGACTTTCGCGTCATGGGCGCCGGCGTGCTGGTGATCTGCGCCTTCTTCGTGCTCGGCGGCCTGCTGGAAAAAGTCGTCGGCATCCCCGGCCCGGTGATGATGATCCTCGCCGCCGTGCTGTTTAAGTACGCTCGCCTGCTGCCGGAGAAACTCGAAAAAGGCGCCAACACCTTCTACAAACTGGTGTCCTCGGCGTTCATATGGCCCGTGATGATCGGCCTGGGCATGCTCTACGTGCCGCTGGACAGCGTGGTGAAAGTGTTCTCGGTGGGCTATGTGCTGGTCTGCGTGTCGGTGGTGGTGTCGATGACGGTTGCCGGTTTTTTCATTGGCAATTTGATGAAGATGTACCCGATCGAATCGGCCATCGTGACCTGCTGCCACAGCGGCTTGGGCGGGACCGGGGATGTGGCGATTCTGTCGGCGTCAAACCGCATGTCGCTGATGCCGTTTGCGCAGATCTCGACACGGATTGGTGGGGCTTCGACGGTGATATTGGCGACGTTGTTGTTGAAGTTGTTTGTTTGAACATTTGCTACTGAAAAGGGTACTCAGTCAGTTAAGTCCGGCACATACCTGTGGCGAGGGGGCTTGCCCCCGTTGGACT
>NZ_JAIQWX010000133.1 GCF_020164475.1 Pseudomonas sp. REP124
AGCCTCGCTCCTACAGGGTTCACCGTTATCCAAGGCTTGCCGTACATCCACCTGTCAAGCAATCAAGGCTTGCTCAATAAAAAGATTGAATAATCACAAAAAATGTTATTTAAATAACAAAACAAAAACGCCGGGCAGCATCCTGGCCAGCCGGATCAAGGTGGGAAAGCAATGAGCAAGATCGCAGTCATCGGCAGCAACATGGTGGACCTGATCACCTATATCGATCGCATGCCGGCTCAGGGCGAGACGCTCGAAGCGCCGGGATTTGCCCTCGGCTGCGGTGGCAAGGGTGCCAACCAGGCGGTGGCGGCAGCCAAGCTGGGCGCCGATGTGTTGATGCTGACCAAAGTCGGCGATGACATGTTTGCCGACAACACCCTGGCCAACTTCCAGCGTTTTGGCATCGACACCCGCCATGTGCAGCGCGTACCGGGTGTGTCCAGTGGCGTGGCGCCGATCTTTGTCCAGGCCGATTCCCATAACAGCATCCTCATCGTCAAAGGCGCCAACGCGCACCTTGCGCCGGCGGACATTGAAGCCGCCGCCGACACGCTGCGCGAGTGCTCGCTGATCGTTCTGCAGCTCGAAATCAACCTCGAGACCGTTTACCACGCCATCGAATTCGCCCGTGAGCACAACATCCCGGTGCTGCTCAATCCGGCTCCGGCCCTTGCAGGCTTGAGCCGCCGACATCTGGCGCAGCTGGATTTCCTGATACCCAACGAATCTGAATTGGCACTGATCAGCGGCCAGCCCGTGGACTCGCCGGAATCGGCGCGCGACGCCGCGCGCGCGCTGGTAGCCGACGGGATTCGCCATGTGATCGTGACCCTTGGCCATCAGGGCGCGCTGTATGTCGGGGAAGAGGGAGAGTTCCAGATTCCCGGCCTGCGGGTTGCCGCCCGCGATACCACCGGGGCAGGAGACGCGTTCATCGGTTGCTTCATCCAGCACTGGAGCCAGGAGCGCGACATTCGCGCCGCCATGACCCGCGCCGTGGCGTATTCCGCCTGTTCGGTCATGGGCCTGGGCACCCAGACGTCCTACCCGGACGCACCCGCATTCGCTGAATTTCAGCGCAGCTTCGGCGCTTCGGCGTCGCAGTGATTCAACTCGCAGCACCTTTCCCACATTGATCACGGAGAACAACAATGACAAAGCCTCCGCTCCAACAGACGCCCGATGGCTTCTACCTGAACCGTACGCCCTGGTTCGCCTTTATCCTGCTGTGCAGCATCTTTGCGTTGTGGGCGGCGGCCGCGAGCATGAACGACGTGCTCATCGCGCATTTCAAAAAGGCCTTCCTGCTCAGCGATTTCCAGACAGCGTTCGTGCAGTCGGCGTTTTACCTGGGGTATTTCTTCGTGGCGATTCCCGCCGCGCTGGTGGTTCGCCGGTTCAGTTACAAGACCACGATCCTGATCGGTCTGATGTTGTACATGTTCGGTTGCCTGCTGTTCTTCCCCGCGGCCTCCACCGCCAAGTACGGCATGTTCCTGCTGGCGCTGTTCGTGATCGCGGCCGGCCTGTCGTTCCTCGAGACCGCGTGTAACACCTATTCAACCTTGATGGGCCCTCGGGAAACCGGCACCCGTCGTTTGAATATTTCCCAGACGTTCCACCCGTTCGGCGCCATGGCCGGGGTGTATGTCGGCAGTTTCGTCATGTTCAAGGACACCGATGCGACCCACGAACAGCTGACGCAGATGAGCGCTTCGGAGGCCGCCATCCAGCAACTGCAAATGATCCAGTCCACCTTACTGCCGTACAAATGGATGATTGCGGTGCTGGTGCTGATGTTCATCCTGATCGCCATCACCCGTTTCCCCGCCTGCAAGGGCAACCAGCCGGTCAGCAAGAAAACCACCAGCCTGGGTGCGAGCCTTTCGCGGTTGCGCCGCAACCCGCGATTCACCTTTGGCGTGTTGGCGCAGTTCCTGTACGTCGGCGCACAAGTGGGTGTGTGGAGCTTCACCATTCGCCTGGCGATGCAACTGGGTGGGATGAACGAGCGCAGTGCCTCGTGGTTCCTGTTGACCACGTTCGCCGCGTACTTCGTCGGCAAAATGATCGCCAACGTGCTGATGCGAAAACTGCACCCGGCCAAGGTACTCGCGGTGTATGGCGTGCTGTGCATCCTGTTGCTGGCTTACACCATTCTGGTGCCGAACATCACCGCGGTGTATGCGGCGGTAGGCGTGAGCGTGTTCCTCGGCCCGTGCTGGCCAACCATCTATGGCCTGACCATTGACGGCCTGGGCGAAGACACCGGTGTCGGTGGTTCGCTGCTGGTGATGAGCATCGTCGGTGGCGGGGTGATTCCGATCTTCCAGGGCCTGCTGTCGGACTACAGCGGCGGCAACATGCAACTGGCCTATAGCGTGCCGTTGCTGTGCTTCATCGTGATTGTGATGTACGCGGTGCGTTGCCTGCGTCACTCCGAGAGTGAGCGCGCGCCGGTGGCTGCGGCGGTGGCGTCATGAGCACGCGGATCAACCTTCATCCGGCGATGTTCGGCGAAGCTCGCAAGACGCTGCTGGAGTCCAAGGCTTTCAAGGTCAGCGCCTGGGTTTACCCCAGCGGTGTGCTGGCGCTGGAGCTGGCGAACAGTCGCGGGCAAGTGATTGTGCTGCCCTATCAGGGGCAGATGATCTGGTCTGCGGTGTTCGACGGTTGCGACCTGACCATGAAGAACCTGTTCAGCCAGCCCCGACCCAGCCCGACGGTGATCGGCACCTATGGTTGTTTCATGTTTCACAGCGGTCTGCTGCGCAATGGCTGCCCGAGCCCCGAGGACGATCATCCGCTGCACGGCGAAATGCCTTGCGCGGCCATGGACAATGCCTGGCTGGAGGTTGGCGAAGGCGAGGAAGGGAGTTTCCTGCGAGTAGGCGGCGAGTACGAATACGTGCAGGGCTTTGGCGATCGCTATCGGGCCAGTCCGAGCGTGACCCTGCGTGCAGATTCGGGGCTGTTCGATATCGACATGCAGGTGATCAATCTGGCGGCAAAGCCCATGGACCTGATGTACATGGCGCACATGAACTACGCCTATGTCGAAGGCGGACGATTCGTCGAACCCCTTGGATTCGAGCGTGTGCGCTTGCGCACCAGCATTCCGGCGCATGTAAAGCCGACCCCGGCGTGGAGCGCTTACATGGATCAGTTGGCGCTGGAACCCGAGCAGTTTCAGTGCCTGGATCAGCCGGAGCTTTACGATCCGGAAATCGTGTTCTTTTTCGACGGTGTACGGGCCGACTCGACGGGGCATGCGCATTTTCTGCTGAGTCATGCGGATGGCGCGGCGTTCTATACCCGCTATCGCCCCGACCAGTTCGAGCATGCCGCCCGCTGGATTTTGCACAATCCGGATCAGCAGGTGGCGGCGTTCGTATTACCTGCCACCTGCGAGCCGGAAGGCTATCGCGCAGAGTCCGCCAAGGGCCATGTGCGCACGTTGGCAGCCGGGGCGACGGCGGCGTTCAGTGTCACCACCGGCTACCTCAGTGCCAAGGAGCAACAGGCCCTGATCAGATGATCAATTGCGCACCATTGGCAGCAATGGCGTCGCGATAAGCCTTGGGGATTTTCTTGTCGCTGACGATGTAGTGGAAGTCTTCCAGGGCAGCGAAATGTGCGGTGCGCACAGTGTCGAACTTGCTGTGATCGGCCAGCAGCAAACGCTGTTGGGCCTGGCGCAGAACCTTCTGCTTGACCTCCACTTCATTGAAGTTGAAGCAGGTCACGCCGAAGTCCTGGCTGATCCCGGCAGCGGAGACAAAGGCCCAGGTCAGGCGCACGCTGTCGAGGATGCCGGTTTCGCTCTGGTTCTCGAACACCTGGTTTTTGCGGTGGAACGTGCCGCCGCACACCACGATGTGGCAGTTGGGTTTTTGCGAGAGTTTGAGCAGCACGTTCAGGGAGTTGCACACGGCGGTGAACTCCAGTTCGTCGGGAATGAAGTCCACCACGAAAGGTGTGGTGGTGCCGCAGTCGAAGAACACCGTGTCGCCAGGCTGGATAAAGCCGGCGGCGAGCTTGCCGATCCGGCGTTTCTCCTCGACGTGCCGGGTGTCCTGTTCGGCCACCCGGTAATCGCCGGGTTCGTTGCCGTCGTGGATTTTGGTGATGTAGCCGCCCAGCAGACGCAAGTGCTCGGTGTACTTGCTCAGGTCGCGGCGCAGGGTCATCTCCGAAACGTCCAGCAAGGCGGCCATTTCGCGCAGGTGAATGGCGCTCTGGTCTTGCAGGGCTTGTTGAATAAGCTTGAGGCGCTCGGCTTTTTTACTGTCCACAGGCATTCCGGGGTTGATTGTTGATGTTAAATAAGTAACATTAAATGTGATTTTTGTAACGTTTTTGCGCGATTGATCCATGATTGTGGCGCAGGGGCATTTGAATACACAAACAGGAGTTTTCGCGATGGCACACCTCGAACCCCAGGCTCTGGCGCAATTCATCGATCACACGTTGCTGGCGCCCGATGCTTCCCGCGAGCAAATCGCGACCCTGTGCCGTGAAGCGCAGGAGCACGGTTTTTATTCGGTGTGCGTGAATTCGGGGCAAGTGCCCCATGCGGCGCACATCCTGTCCGGGCACAGCGTCAAAGTGTGCGCGGTGGTGGGTTTCCCGCTGGGGGCCGGTCTCAGTGACAGCAAGGCCTTCGAGGCCGAGCGGGCGATTGCGGCCGGGGCAGGGGAGATCGATATGGTGTTGAACATCGGTTGGCTGAAGGATGGCCTGTTCGATCTGGTCCACGACGATATTGCCTTGGTCAAAAAGGCCTGTGGCAGCGTGCCACTCAAAGTCATCCTTGAAACCTGCCTGCTCAACGACGCCGAAAAAGTGAAGGCCTGCGAGATTTGCCGTGAGCTGAACGTGGCGTTCGTCAAAACCTCCACCGGTTTCAGCCGCAGTGGCGCCACTGTGGACGATGTGGCGCTGATGCGTCGGGCAGTGGGGGCTGGCATCGGCGTCAAGGCCTCGGGCGGTGTACGTGATTACCCGACTGCTCTGGCGATGATCGAAGCGGGCGCCACGCGTTTGGGCACCAGCTCCGGTATCGCCATCATCAGTGGCGCGCAGGCGGCGGGTGAGGGTTACTGAGGGACGCTCAACACAATCTTGCCAACGTGATCGCCGGCCTCCATTCGCGCATGGGCCAGCGACGCGTCGGCCAGCGGGTAGACCTTGTCGATCATCGGCAGGCATCGACCGGCAGCCAGCACCGGCCAGACGTTTTCGCGCAATTGACGGGTGATTTCTGCTTTCTCCTCCTTCGTCCGTGAACGCAACAGTGAACCGGTGACAGAGGCACGCTTGGCCATGATCGCCAGCAAGTTGACATCCTTGGCCACCGCGCCACCGAGGAAGCCCAGCATCACCAGTCGACCTTCCATCGCCAGGGCCGTGACGTTGTCGTTGAGGTACGAGCCGCCCATGATGTCGAGCACCACGTCGACCCCGCGTCCGGCGGTTTTTTCAGCGATGACCTGGGCAAAATTCTGCTCGCGATAGTTGATCGCTTCGGCGCCCAGTTCGCGCACGACCGCGCATTTTTCCCCGCTGCCTGCGGTAGCGAAGGCTTCGATGCCGAACTCGCGGCAGAGCATCAGCGCGGTGGTGCCGATGCCGCTGGTGCCGCCGTGAATCAATGCACTCTGGCCCTTGCGCGCGCCACCCATCTCGAACAGGTTGGCCCAGACGGTGAAGTAGGTTTCCGGAATTGCCGCGGCGTGCAGCCAGTCCATGCCCTCGGGGATCGGCAGGGCCTGACTAGCCGGCACCACGCTGTATTGTGCATAGCCGCCGCCGTTGGTCAGCGCACAGACCCGGTCGCCGACAGCGAACTCGCTGACACCGGCACCGACGCCCACCACTTCACCGGCCACTTCCAGCCCGGGAATCGGGTTCATGCCGGGTTTCATCGGGTACTGGCCGGCGCGTTGCAGCACGTCGGGGCGGTTGACTCCGGCTGCGTGTACGCGGATCAGCAGTTCGCCTGCCTCTGGGGTGGGAACCGGTACCTGGCGCGGTTGCAGGACGTCGGGGGCGCCGGGGTGGGTGATTTCGATGTGGGTCATGGTTTGGGGTAGTGTCATTTTTCGTACCTATAGAGAATTTCAGTTCATACACCGATTCATTGTGGGAGCGGGCTTGCTCGCGAATGCGTAGTGTCAGCCACCATCTACGGAGACTGGCACTCCGCTTTCGCGAGCAAGCCCGCTCCCACATTTGATTTGTGTCGTTCTTGCGAATCGCGCCACACCCTCCAGCACCAGCGCCAGCACAATCGCCGCCGCCGCAATCGCGAACATCAGCGCGTGCTGCCCGCCACTGGCATTGAACAGTGCCGAATAGGCGAACCCGCTCAGGGCCTGGAACGTGGCGAAGGACACGGTGGCGCGGCTCCAGGCGATCTGTTGCTGGTGATGCTCGGGAATCAGTTCATGCACGCGGGCCAGCGCCAGCGGCACGATGCCTGGCGGAAAGGAGCCGATGATCACCGCCAGCAATGCCAGTGCTGCAAACGTGCTGGAAACCGACAGCAGGCCGACCGCGATAGCTTGCACCACCAGCACCACACGAATGCTCAATCGGCCGCCCAAGCGATCGGCCAGAAAACCGTAGCTCACCGGTCCCACGATCGCGCCAAGACCGTACATCACCCAGACCATCGCGCCGACCTGTTGCCCGGCACCGAGGCCGCGGGCCACGTAATCCACCAGGAACACCATCGCCGGCACCAGCCCGGCCGCCATCAGCGCGTATTGGGCGAACAGCAGATACACGCCCGGATTCATCGGTTTCGGTTGGGTCGTGACTGATGCAGCAATTGGATGGGACGCGGAGGAGGGCCAGCCAAACCAGCTGACAGCCGTCAGCACCAGCGCCAGCGCGCCCAGACCCAGCCAGGTTTGCTGCAAGCCCAGGCTCAGCAACGGCGGCACGAGGGTTCCGGAGCCTGCGATGCCCAAGCCGATGCCGAGAAAGATCGCGCCACTGGCCAGGCCCCGGCGCGCGGCCGGCACATGGGGCAGCACTGTCGCCGCCACCAGCACCATGATCGCGCCGCCGGCGATCCCGGACAGCAGGCGCCAGCCGAAGAACCAGCTCACCGACAGCGGGAAGGCACAGGCGAAAAACGCCAGGGTCACCGCCAGCATCATCATGCGCAGGGCGGTTTTGTTCGACGTGCGGCGAGCGAGGGGATGACCGATCAGTGCGCCGATCAGGTAACCCACCAGGTTGGCGGCACCGAGGTACACCACATCGCTGGCGGAAAACCAGTGGGCCTGGATCAGCGAAGGAATCAGCGGCGTGTAGGCAAATCGCGCCAGGCCGATACTGACCAGGCTGGCGGAGAGGCCGGCGAGGATCGGCAGCCAGATCGCATGGCGGGGTTGGTCGGAAGTGCTGGCCATGAAGGGTATCCCTGTCAGGTTTCAATGGCGCCCAGCATATCGGGAATCGACGATGCATTAATGCTGCGATTACACTTTGTACTGATGCACAAATGCATCGCCTTGGAGGAAAGCATGAACTGGGATGATGCTCGGGTGTTTCTCGCGGTCTGTCGCGAATCGACGTTGCGCGGCGCCGCGCGGGTGCTGGGGGTAGATCAGGCCACCGTCGGGCGGCGGATCACTGCGCTGGAAAAGTCCCTGAGCGCAACGCTGTTTCTGCGCACCTCCGAAGGTTACGCGCTAACGGCCGTGGGCGAAGCGGCGATGCGCGCCGTGGAGAAAATGGAGCATTCGGCACTGGAGCTGGAGCGGCGGATTCAGGGCCTTGATGATCGTCTGACCGGCACCGTGCGTGTCACCACCACTGATTCCCTGGCCATCGATTTCCTGATCCCGGCCGTTGCCCGTCTGCATCAAAAACATCCCGACGTGCGGGTGCAACTGGACGCCTCGACGCAGATCTTGAGCCTGGCCAAGCGCGAGGCCGATATTGCCGTGCGCAACACCCGGCCGGATAACCCGGATCTGATCGCCCGGCGCATCGCCCGTTGGCCGTTGGGGTTGTTCGCTTCGCAAGCTTATGTGGATGCTCACGGGGTTCCGGAGCCGGGAACGGCCTTTGAAGGGCATGATCTGGTGGCGTATCAGCCGTATTTGCAGAGCGGCAGGGACATGACCCTGGTCGGTGAGCCAATGGGCCGTGGGCGGATTGTTTCGAGCCTGAGTTCCAGCCTGCTGGTGCGTCGCTCCATTGCGGCGGGGATCGGGATCGGGGAGATTCCGGTGTCTGTGGGGGAGAGGGACGGATTGGTCAGGCTGTGGCCGGAACGGACGCGGCCGTTGCCTTATGACGTATGGCTGGTGACCCATGCCGATTTGCGGCACACCGCGCGGGTGCGGGCGGTGATTGAGGAGATTGTCGAGGCTTTTGCCGAGCCCGTTTAGTGATGTGACAGAGCCCCCCCTGTGGGAGCGGGCTTGCCCGCGATGGCGGTGGGTCTGTCGAATTCAATGCTGGATGTGCCGGCCTCTTCGCGGGCAAGCCCGCTCCCACAAGGGTCTCTGTCGTACACAGAATCTGTGTCTGCAGGAGAACATTGTGAGAGCGAGCCAATCCGTCATGGCATTTCCGGCAATTCCTGCGGCCGCAGATCGAACACCAGCACTTCCGCATCCACACCGTTGCTCAAGGTCAGCAGCTGCTCCTCACGAACCCGCACGCCGTCGCCTTCCTTCAGGCTCAGGCCGTTGAGTTCGACGCTGCCCCGCGCCACGTGTACATAGGCGTAGCGATTGGCAGCCAATTCCAGAGTGGCGCTTTCCTGACCGTCGATGAGGCCCGCGTAGACCCGTGCATCCTGGCGCACCTTCAGCGAACCGTTGGCGCCGTCGGGGGAGATGATCAGTTGCAGGCGACCGCGTTTTTTCTGCGGGCTGAAGTGCTCCTGCTGATAGCGCGGTTTGGCGCCGCTGACCTCGGGCACGATCCAGATCTGCAGGAAGTGCACCGGGCGTTTGTCCGAGTGGTTGAACTCACTGTGGGCCACGCCGCTGCCGGCACTCATCAACTGCACATCGCCGGGGCGGATTACGGAACCGGTGCCCAGGGTGTCCTTGTGTTCCAGGGCGCCATCGAGCACGTAGGAAAAGATTTCCATGTCGCGGTGCGGGTGCTGGCCGAAACCTTTGCCCGCGGCCACTCGGTCATCGTTGATCACCAGCAGATCGGAAAAACCCTGTTCTTTCGGATTGCGGTAATTGGCGAAGGAGAAGGTGTGGAACGACTTCAACCAGCCATGATTGGCCATGCCGCGATCAGAAGCTTTGCGTAGGGTCAGCATGATGAATTCTCCTGTGGGGACGTTGATTCGTCCGAGTGAGGAGAAGGTTAATGGTTACTGGTTGGTGCAATAAGTAGATGGAAATTGAAATACTGTCTCGTTCAGGTTGACAGTAAAGAGAAGGCGACGCTCAATCCACGGTGCGCCATAATGCGAGGCATTACACGGACCCTGTAGGAGCGAGCATGCTCGCGATGGTCGTCAACGATGACGCTGGCTTGCTGAATGCCCGCGTCGTCCGGGCATTCATCGCGAGCAAGCTCGCTCCTACAGGGGCAGAGTCAGCCTTTCGAGACAAGTGATATCCAACCCATGAAAACCGTGGCCATGGTGCTGTTCCCCGATTTCCTCCTGCTCGACATGGCCGGGCCCATGGAGGTGTTTTCCATTGCCAATCGGTACCTCAAGCCCGACGACCACTACGTGCTGACCACCCTGGGCACCGAGCCCGGTCCGCTGCGCGCATCCAATGGCGTCAACGTGCACGCCGATCTGCACATCGATCAGGCCTGCGACGGCTACGACCTGCTGCTGGTCCCCGGCGGTCCCGGTGCCTACAACGAACGGCATCCGCCGCTGCTCGACTGGCTCAGGCACAACGCCAGCCGCTCCAAAGCCTACGGCTCGATCTGCACCGGCGCCTTTGTCCTGGGCCACGCCGGGCTGATCGACGGCTACCGCGTGACGACCCACTGGCACTACATCGAGCGCCTGATCAAGGCGTTCCCGAACACCACCGTCGAGACCGACCTGATTTATGTGCAGGACCGCAACCTGATCACTTCCGGCGGAGTGACCGCCGGTATCGACCTGGCGCTGTCGGTGGTCGCCGAAGACCACGGCAAGAAAGTCGCCCAGGACGTGGCCAAGGTGTTGCTGGTGGTCATGAAGCGCCAGGGTGGCCAGGCGCAGTTCAGCCCGTTGATGGCCACCGTGGCGCCCCAGGAAACCGCGATCACACGGGTGCAGAACCATGTGCTGGAGCACCTGGACGAAAGCTTCAGCATCGAACGCATGGCGGGGCTTGCGAACATGAGTGCCCGGCATTTCGCCAGGGTCTTTGCCCGTGAAGTAGGCATGACGCCCATGGAGTTTCTGCAAAGCGCCCGCATCGACTGCGCGCGAGCTCTGCTGGAAACCAGCGATCTGCCGCTCAAGACCGTGGCCTTCAAAAGCGGCTTCGGTAGCGTGCGCCACATGCGCTTTCTGTTCGGCGAAAAGCTCGGCCTGACGCCGACCCAGTACCGCGAACAGTTCAATTAATGCCGGGGTGTCCGTTGCGCGCATCGCAATGGCCGTGACACTCCCCCCTTGGCGGTTGTACCGTCATCAGAGCCTGCCAATATAACCCTGAACTCATTACAAGGAAGGTACGGAGCCTGGATGGACTCGCGTGCCGGGCCGGCTCCTGGTGGATGACGTCAGATGAATAGCCTTGGAAATGCCCACAGCGACACGGTACTGCGCTTCGGCCCCTACGCCTTCCACATGCAGCAGCGACTGGTGCTGGACGGCGACGAGCCGATGCGCCTGGGCGGACGCGCCCTGGATATCCTCCAGGTGCTGGTCGAACACGCCGGCTCCGTGATCAGCAAAGAGCAGATCATCGCCCAGGTGTGGCCGCGCTCGGTGGTCGAGGAAATCAACCTGCGGGTGCACATCGCGGCGCTGCGTCGGGCCTTTCGCGACGGGCAGGACGGTCACTGCTACATCGTCAACATTCCCCAGCGCGGTTACAGCTTCGTTGCACCGGTGCAACAAGCCGCGCAAATCACCCCGATCCCCCTCGAACACCTGCATAAACCCCAGCACAACCTGCCGGCGCGGCTCACCTCGATCATCGGCCGTGATGCGGTGGTGGGCAGTCTGATGCGATTGCTGCCAACGCGACGGCTGATGACCCTGGTCGGCCCCTGCGGCATCGGCAAAACCACGGTCGCACTGCGTGTCGGCGAGTTGCTGTTGCAGCATTTTCACGACGGCGTGTGGCGGGTGGATCTGGCGTTGATCGATGACCCGCAGCAATTGGTCGATCACATCGCACAAACGCTGGATCTCACCCTTGAGGCGCTCGAACAACGGCATGCGCTGTTGATCCTCGATAACGGCGAACACCTGCTGGAACGCTGCCGGTCGCTGGTCGAAACGCTGCTGGCCTCGGCGCCGCGTCTGTCGATTCTGGTGACCAGCCGCGAGCCGTTGCTTGCCGACGGCGAAACCCTTTTGCCATTGCCGCCGCTGGTGGTGCCGCCGGCCTCGGCGTTGCGCAGTGTCGAGGAAGTCATGGGCTACTCGGCGGTGCAGCTGTTCGTCAGCCGCGCCCGCGCCCGTCAGCAGGGGTTTGTTCTGCGCGAGCAGGACCTGCGGGTGGTGCGCGACATTTGCCGGCGTCTCGATGGACTGCCTCTGGCCATCGAACTGGCGGCCGCGCAGATCGACGCGCTGGCGTTGGTGGGCGTACAGGCGCAGCTGGATAACTGCTTTCAACTGCTGACCCAGGGCCGGCGCACGGCGGTCCCTCGGCATCAGACCCTCATGGCGGCACTGGACTGGAGCTACGAACGCCTGAGCCCGGTGGAGCAGACCGTGTTGCAGCGCCTGGCGGTGTTCAAATCCGCGTTCACCCTGGACGCGGCGTTGGGCGTGGTCAGCTGCGACACGCTGGTGCCCGCCAGTCTGACCAAGGTGCTCGACAGCCTGGCCCTCAAATCACTGTTGTCGCTTGAGCAGGACCGGGGTGTAAGCCGTTACCGCTTCCTCAACACCACCCGTCGTTACGCCTTGGAAAAACTCGAGTACAGTGGCGACCTGCGCCGCTTCCAGATTCGCTACGCCGGCTTCATCGGCCAGGGGCTGCGGCCGTCAGAGCCGCAGGTGATTCTGCAACTGGCCGAGTAAGCCGCCCACGGCGAGCAGGTCGGGGGTGTGATGGCCTTCGGTGAAACGCCGGTAGATCGGCGCCAGCAGGTCATGGGCCTGACGGTAACGCCGCTGGCGCTGCCACAGTCGCGCCAGTGAAGTCGCACTGCGCAACTCCCACGCCAACGCACCCTGAGACCTGGCCACGTTAAGGGCCTTGAGCAGCACGGTTTCGGCGGTGCAATCCTTGATCGGGCAGTCGTCGGCCAGTAGAGAGTCGGCCTTGGCTCGCAGAATCTCCGCGGTACTCCAGCCCGCGGCGCCGCTGTCGGCGCGCTTGAGCAGCTGCTCGTCGACGAAGCCGCCGTCCAGCGTAACCATGATTTCCTTGATCAAGCCGACGCCCGGACCTGGCGCGACCTGCCCGACGTCAGCATCGATGACCTGCGCGTAGTGCTGCGCCCAGGTGTAGAACAGCATCACCGAATGTTTTTGCGCCTGTTCCAGCAGCATACGCAGCAGGTCGCGGGCGGTCTGCGTGTCGCCGTTGTAATGGGCGATCAGGCAGCCCGCAAGCGCCAGGGTGTAGCAGATTGACGTGCCATGATTGATTTGCAGGGCGATGTCCAGCGCTTGCCGGGCCGTGCGCCAGGCCTGTTCCGGCTGACCTTGCAGCCAGAGAATGCGTGCCAGGATGGTCAGGGACGCCACGCTCTGGTCGTACTGCACGCCGAAGCCGTGGGTGAAGCGGTTGAGATGGCCGCTGTGGGCCATGCGCTGGATGACTTCTTCGGCATTGAGCCGCGCCCGTGACTGGTCGCCGGCAAAATGCAGCGCCAGCACCCGCAGGCGATGGGTACTGAGCGACAGCAGCGGATCGCCATGCAGGCCCAGGCGGTCGAACTGCTGGGTCTGCTCCAGCGCCATCTGGTACTGGCCGCAGCTGAGATTGACAGCCATGTGCCCGGAGACGGCGCGCAATTCTCCGACCACGTCATCGCATTGTCTGGCGAGGGTGCGGGCGGTGACGAAGGCGCCGATGGTTTCCGCGGTGCCGCCCTGGACGTGATAGCAGGCGCTGCCGAGTGCCAGCTTCAGGGCCATTTGCAGACGCGGGCAGGGTTCGGCCGCGGCCTCCAGCAAGGCCAGCGCCTTGCGCACATAACCGCCGTGTTCCTTGAGCAGCGACAGCTCCTGCCAGAGCGGCGTGGACGCCGCAGTCAGGCGGATCGCCAGAGTCTGCGGACCCTGGGCATTCAGGCCCCAGTCGAGCGCCGCGCGAATGTCTTCCAGGCCCCGGGCATAGCGTTCGATCCAAAGACTGGTCGGTGTGCGTTCCCATTCCTTTTGCGCCTGTTGCATCAGCGCCAGGCAGCGCTCGGTATGGCGCTCGCGGGTGGCGGGCAGTTCGGCGGCCTGTTCGAGTTTTTCCAGGGCGTAGCGGCGGGTGGTGTCGAGCAACCGGTAGAACACCTCCTCGTCGCCGACGTCCACGCTCAGCAGGGACTTGGCCACCAGTTGCGTGATCGAGCCAAATACCTCGCGAGGTTCGATGTGTTCGCCGACGATCACTGCCGCCGCCGAGGCCAGGGTGAAGCCGCCACGGAAGATGCCCAGTCGGCGCAGGCAAGTCTGTTCGCAGGGGCTGAGCAGCTGGAAGCTCCAGTCCAGTGTGGCGCGCAGGGTCTGGTGACGGCCGGGAGTGGTCTGGCTGCAGTGGGGAAGCAGGCGGAAGCTGTCGTGCAGTTGCCCCAGCAAACCATCGAGACCCAGGCTGGCGACTTGCGCGGCGGCCAGTTCCAGAGCCAGTGGAATGCCGTCGAGGCGTCGGGAGATGTCGATCACCAGAGGCAACTGGGCATCGCTGAATTCGAAGCTGTCATGGCTGGCCATGGCCCGTTCGATGAACAGCTGCAACGCGGAAAAACTCAGGGCCTGGGCACGGTCCAGGACGGCGATGGGCGGCGGGCAGTCGAGGGATTCCAGGCGCTGCACGAATTCGCCTTCGGCCCGCAGGCTCTCGCGGCTGGTGGCCAGGATGTGCACTTGCGGTGCGCCACGCAGCAGGCTTTCGCAGAGCAGGGCCACGTCGTCGAGCAGGTGCTCGCAGTTATCGATGACCAGCAGCATCTGCCGCTCGCGCAGGAACAGAGCGAGGCTGGTCAGCGGTTCGGCGTCGTGCAGGGACAGTTCCAGCAGCGCGGCCAGATGGCCGGTGATCATCAGCGGGTCGGTGATCGGTGCCAGGTCCAGCAGGCGGATGCCGTCACGGTAGCGGCCGATCAGTTGTTCGGCGGCGCTCAGGGCAACGGTGGTCTTGCCGATGCCGCCGGGGCCGATCAGCGTAATGAAGCGCTGGCGCGGCAGTTGCTCCACCAGGCTGTCGACCAGCGCCTGGCGACCGATCAGACGGGTGCTGCGCAGGGGCAGGTTGTGCCTGCGGGATGCAAGCGGCTCGCCTGACGGGCGCGGCTGGGCTTGATCGAGAAAGAACGGGGCGACGAAGCTGTAGCCACGCTGGGCCACGGTAACGATGTAGCGCTGGCCGGCCTGACCGTCGCCGAGGGCCTTGCGCAGCGCTGCCATGTGCACCCGCAGGTTGATCTCTTCGACAACCGTGTCCGGCCAGACTTCGGCCATCAGTTGCTGCTTGCTGACCACGTTCCCGGCGTGTTCCAGCAGGATCAACAGGATGTCCATCGCCCGCCGCCCCAGGCGCAGGGGCTGGTCGGCCTCCATCACCAGGCGTTGCGCGGGGTAGATCCTGTAGGGGCCGAAATGCACGGCCTGTTCGAGGGAAAGGGTCAACGGGTCGCTCCTGTTACAGCCGTCTGTTACGCGGCTTTCAGGCATGTTCTCAGGTTTTTGCGGCAGTGCAATGCGTGGCGGGCATGACTGCGCGGTGTTCACTTCGACTGGCGGTTGTCCGGGAGTGGTGAGGGCTCCGTATTCATTGGGTGTCGCCTGGGTTACGCGGATGTCGAGGCTCTGGGCGGCCCAGGAAAATTAACAACGTTTAACTCGTCGTACCTTCGTTCCGGTTCAACACTGGCCCGGTATTGGGATTTCATTCATCGGAAGGACGCCGTAATGATCAACGTGGTGGTGGTCTATCACAGTGGCTACGGGCATACCCGGGTCATGGCCGAGGCGGTGGCCCAAGGGGTGGAACGGCACCCGGGCAGCCAGTGCCGGCTTGTCTCTGTCGACGATGTGAGCGACCACTGGGACCTCCTGCACCGTGCCGACGCGATCATCTTCGGCGCACCGACCTACATGGGCAGCGCCTCGGCGGCGTTCAAGGGTTTCATGGAAGCTACTGCGGCCTTCTATCTGGCGCAACCCTGGCGCGACAAGCTGGCTGCCGGGTTCACCAATTCCGGCTGTCTGTGCGGCGACAAACTCAACACCTTGCTGCAGCTGGCAGTATTCGCGGCCCAGCACTCGATGGTCTGGGTCGGCCTGGATCTATTGCCTGCGCGATCGCGCATCGGGGGGTTCGATGGGCAACTCAATCGCCTCGGCAGCTCGCTGGGCGCGATGGCTCAGTCCAATGTCGAGCAGTCCCCCGAGCAGGCGCCGCCAGCGGAAGATCGTTGCACTGCCGCGCATTTGGGGGAGAGGGTGGCACGGCTTGCCGCCCGGATGCATCGTGGGGCGATTGATTCGGATCAAGGGAGCGGTCGTTGAGGCGGCAAGATTGCCGAAAGGTTCTACGCTCAGTGTCTGGCCCGACGCGGGCGAAGATTCGCGCCGGTTTTCGCTCCTGATGAGCGGCAGTCAATTGAGAGTCCATTCATGAAAAAGCTGACCAACGCCACCGGCGCCCCGGTAGCCGACAACCTCAATATCCAGACCGCCGGCCCCCGTGGTCCTGCGCTGTTGCAAGATGTCTGGCTGCTGGAAAAACTCGCCCACTTCGACCGTGAACTGATTCCCGAACGACGCATGCACGCCAAGGGGTCGGGGGCCTATGGCACCTTCACCGTGACCAATGACATTACTCGTTACACAAAAGCCGACATCTTCAGCTCGGTGGGCAAGGAGACGCCGCTGTTCGTGCGCTTCTCGTCCGTGGCCGGTGAGCGGGGCGCCGCGGATGCCGAGCGTGACATTCGTGGCTTCGCGGTGAAGTTCTACACCGACGAAGGCAACTGGGACATCGTAGGCAACAATACACCGGTGTTCTTCTTCCGCGACCCGCTGCGTTTTTCCGACCTCAACCACGTGGTCAAGCGCGATCCGCGCACCGGCTTGCGCAACGCCACCAGCAACTGGGATTTCTGGACCCTGCTGCCCGAGGCGCTGCACCAGGTCACGATTGTCATGAGTGATCGCGGCATTCCGACCAGCTTCCGCCACATGCACGGCTTTGGCAGCCACACCTTCAGTCTGATCAACCGTGACAATGAGCGGGTGTGGGTCAAGTTCCACTTCGTCTGTCAGCAGGGCATCGAGAACCTGTCGGATGCCGAGGCGGCCGAGGTGGTCGGCAAGGACCGCGAAAGCAATCTGCGGGATCTGTACGAGACCATCGAGCAAGGCAGTTTCCCGCGCTGGAAACTGTGCATCCAGGTGATGACTCAGGAGCAGGCCAACAACCATCGGCACAACCCGTTCGATCTGACCAAGGTCTGGCCTCATGGCGAGTATCCACTGATCGAGGTCGGGATCATGGAGCTCAATCGCAACGCCGAAAACCACTTCGCCGAAATCGAACAGGCAGCGTTCTCGCCGGCCAACGTGGTACCCGGCGTCAGCTTCTCGCCGGACCGCATGCTACAGGCGCGGCTGTTCTCCTATGGCGATGCCCAGCGTTATCGGCTGGGGGTGAATTTCAATCACATTCCGGTCAACGCCCCGCGCTGCCCGCATCACAGTTACCACCGCGACGGCGCCATGCGTACCGATGGCAATCTGGGCGGCACCGCCAGTTATTTCCCCAACAGCGTCGGTGAATGGGAAGACTCCAAGGAGTTGTCCGAGCCGCCGCTGCCGCTGGAAGGTTTCGCGCAGAACTATGATCATCGCCTGGAAGAGGATCACTTCGAACAGCCGGGCAATCTGTTCCGCCTGCTCGATCCCGAGCGTCAGCGCTTGCTGTTCGAAAACACCGCTCGAGCCATGAACGGCGTGCCGCAACTGATTCGCCAGCGGCATATCGACAACTGCACCAAGGCCGATCCCGCCTACGGTCGCGGGGTGGCCGAAGCGCTGGAACGGCTGGTGCCGCTAGGCTGAGCGCATGACCTGTAGGAGCGAGGCTTGCCCGCGAAGACGGAGGTGAAA
>NZ_JAIQWX010000134.1 GCF_020164475.1 Pseudomonas sp. REP124
CCTGTAGGAGCGAGGCTTGCCCGCGAATGGGTCACCGCAATTTCCGACCACAGCCGTCGGAATTGATCAAAATTTGTGCTATATTCCGCGCCCGCGAAATTCAATGAAAGCCAACACCGGTTATCGACATGCAAGCAGCCAAGCCGTTATTTGACTATCCAAAGTACTGGGCCGAATGTTTCGGGCCAGCGCCATTCCTGCCGATGAGCAGGGAGGAGATGGATCAGCTTGGCTGGGATTCCTGCGACATCATCATCGTCACCGGTGATGCCTACGTCGATCACCCGTCGTTCGGCATGGCGATCATAGGCCGTCTGCTGGAGGCCCAGGGCTTCCGCGTCGGGATCATCGCCCAGCCTGACTGGCAGTCCAAAGACGACTTCATGAAGCTGGGCGAGCCGAACCTGTTTTTCGGCGTCGCGGCCGGCAACATGGACTCGATGATCAACCGCTACACCGCCGACAAGAAAATCCGTTCCGATGACGCTTACACGCCAGGCGGCATGGCCGGCAAGCGTCCGGACCGCGCGAGCCTGGTCTACAGCCAGCGCTGCAAGGAAGCCTACAAGCACGTGCCGATCGTGCTTGGCGGCATCGAAGCCTCCCTGCGCCGCATTGCCCATTACGATTACTGGCAGGACCGGGTGCGCAACTCGATCCTGATCGACGCCAGCGCCGACATCCTGCTCTACGGCAACGCCGAGCGCGCGATCGTCGAAGTCGCCCAGCGTTTGTCCTATGGTCAGAAAGTCGAAGACATCACCGATGTGCGCGGCACCGCGTTCATCCGTCGCGACACGCCGAAAGACTGGTACGAAGTCGATTCCACGCGAATCGACCGTCCGGGCAAGATCGACAAGATCATCAACCCGTACGTGAACACCCAGGACACCCAGGCCTGCGCCATCGAGCAGGAAAAGGGGCCGGTTGAAGATCCGCAGGAAGCCAAGGTCGTACAGATCCTGGCAAGCCCGAAGATGACCCGCGACAAGACCGTGATCCGTCTGCCGTCGGTAGAAAAGGTTCGCAACGACCCTGTTCTCTACGCCCACGCCAACCGCGTGCTGCACCTGGAAACCAACCCGGGCAACGCCCGTGCGCTGGTGCAGAAGCACGGTGAGGTAGACGTCTGGTTCAACCCGCCGCCCATTCCGATGACCACCGAAGAAATGGACTACGTGTTCGGCATGCCTTACGCGCGTATTCCGCATCCTGCGTATGGCAAGGAAAAAATCCCTGCCTACGACATGATCCGCTTCTCCGTGAACATCATGCGTGGCTGCTTCGGTGGCTGCACCTTCTGCTCCATCACCGAGCACGAAGGGCGGATCATCCAGAACCGTTCCGAAGAGTCGATCATTCGCGAGATTGAAGAAATTCGCGACAAGGTCCCGGGTTTTACCGGTGTGATTTCCGACCTCGGCGGCCCGACCGCGAACATGTACCGCATCGCCTGCAAGAGCCCGGAAATCGAATCCGCGTGCCGCAAGCCGTCGTGCGTGTTCCCTGGCATCTGCCCGAACCTGAACACCGATCACTCGTCGCTGATCCAGCTGTATCGCAGCGCCCGCGCGTTGCCGGGTGTGAAGAAGATCCTGATCGCGTCCGGCCTGCGTTACGACCTCGCGGTCGAGTCGCCGGAGTACGTGAAGGAGCTGGTGACCCACCACGTCGGTGGTTACCTGAAGATCGCCCCGGAACACACCGAGGAAGGTCCGCTCAACCAGATGATGAAACCGGGCATTGGTACCTATGACCGGTTCAAGCGCATGTTCGAGAAGTTCTCGAAGGAAGCGGGCAAAGAGCAGTACCTGATTCCGTACTTCATCGCGGCGCACCCTGGCACCACCGACGAAGACATGATGAACCTGGCGCTGTGGCTCAAGGGCAACGGCTTCCGTGCCGACCAGGTGCAGGCGTTCTACCCGTCGCCGATGGCCAGCGCCACCGCGATGTACCACTCGGGCAAGAACCCGCTGCGCAAGGTCACCTACAAGAGCGACCCGGTAACCATCGTCAAGAGCGAAGAGCAGCGCCGCCTGCACAAGGCGTTCTTGCGTTATCACGATCCGAAAGGCTGGCCGATGCTGCGTGAAGCCTTGACCCGCATGGGGCGTGGCGACCTGATCGGCCCGGGCAAGAATCAGTTGATCCCGCTGCACCAGCCGTCCACCGACAGCTACCAGAGCGCCCGTCGCAAGAACTCGACGCCGGCTGGCAGCCATAAGGTTTCCGGTGAAAAGACCACCAAGATCCTGACCCAGCACACCGGCCTGCCACCGCGCGCCAGCGACGGCGGCAATCCGTGGGACAAGCGTGAACAGGCCAAGGCTGCGGCATTCGCCCGCAACCAGCAGGCGGCCAAGGAGCGCAAGGAAGCGGCCAAGGGCGGCAAAGGGCAGAAGGCCGGACGCAAGCCGGTGGTTCCGCGCTAAACCTCCCGGGACGCCGTCCCCATCTGTAGGAGCGAGCATGCTCGCGATGGACGTAAACGATAACGCGGGGTATCAGGCATCCCGCGTCATCGTTGACCACCATCGCGAGCAAGCTCGGCTCCTACATGGGAGGGTGGTGAATCGTTAGTCGGGCTTTTGCTCGACCCACTTCGGCGCCACGCTCGGGCGCCAGTTCTCCAGCGAATCCAGCAGCGTCTGCGGCGATTCGCTCACCTGCAGCATGTCGCGATGCGCGCCGCGCACGAATCCTTCTTCGACGATGTGATCGAGAAACCCGGTGAGTTTGCTGTAGAAACCGTTTACTTCCAGCAGGCCCAGCGGCTTCCCGTGGTATCCCAACTGGCCCCAGGTCCAGACTTCGAATAATTCCTCCAGCGTACCCAGGCCACCCGGCAGGGCGATGAAGGCGTCGCTGAGTTCGGCCATCCGCGCCTTGCGCGCGTGCATGCCGTCGACCACTTCCAGGCGGGTCAGGCCACTGTGGCCGATTTCCTTGTCCTTGAGGCTTTGCGGAATGATGCCGATCACTTCGCCACCAGCCGCCAGCGCGGCGTCCGCCACAATGCCCATCAGGCCCACGGCGCCACCGCCATAGACCAGAGTCAATTTGCGTTCGGCCAACGCGCGGCCCAGGGCCACGGCTGCTTCACGGTAAGCCGGATTGGTGCCGGTGCTGGCACCGCAAAATACACAGACAGATGCTAAAGACATGCCTTACTCCAGGGTCGATCAGGGCCACAGAGTAAAGGCATGCGTATCGCGCTCCAAGGACTAAACTTCCCGCTTGGGCGTTTCATAGGTGCCGCTGGCGCCACAGGCGTAGGCGGCGAGCAAACTGCACAACAGGCTATTGAGGGACATGTCGAAAACTCCTGGCGGTGATGATGGTTCGATCATAGGCCCGGGGCAGACGCCTGGCTGGTAGATTGTCTCGATGGGGGCCATAGCCCAAAAGTTGTATACAATTTTTGACTCAGGTCATATGAACTTGCGAAGTTTTCAGGCAGTCTTCTGTCCATTCGCATTTCCGATAACCCTGCCTTGGAGATTCACCATGTTTGCCAAACTCGTTGCGGTATCCCTGTTGACACTGGCCAGCAGCCAATTGATGGCTGCGGAGTGCAAAGTCACCGTCGACTCCACAGACCAGATGTCCTTCAACACGAAGGCCATTGAAATCGACAAGAGCTGCAAAACCTTCACCGTCGAACTGACCCACTCCGGCAGCTTGCCGAAGAACGTCATGGGCCATAACTGGGTGTTGAGCAAAGAAGCCGACATGCAGCCGATCGCCACTGATGGCCTGGGCGCCGGTATCGACAAGGACTACCTGAAAGAAGGCGATGCCCGCGTCATCGCGCACACCAAGATCATCGGCGCCAAGGAAACCGACTCGGTGACCTTCGATGTGTCCAAACTCGATGCCAACGAGAAATATGGCTTCTTCTGCTCGTTCCCGGGCCATATCTCGATGATGAAAGGCACTGTCACGCTGAAGTGATCGAATTGCCTTCATAAAAAAAGCGCCTTCACAGGCGCTTTTTTTGTTTTTGCGGGGGCATCACGGCGCAAACGGCATCACGCGCTTGTGCTGGGTCTTTCTGTACGTATCGCAAATGATCTTGAACGCTTCCTCGCGCACCGGGTTGCCGTGCAGGAAAGCGTCGATCTCGGCGTAGGTCACGCCGTGGGAGGCTTCGTCCGGTTTGCCGGGCGACAGGTCTTCCAGGTCGGCGGTCGGGACTTTTTCCACCAGCGATTCCGGCGCACCGAAGCTGCGGGCAATCGCCCGGACCTGGTTCTTCACCAGGCCGCTGAGCGGTGCCAGGTCGCAGGCGCCGTCACCGAACTTGGTGAAGAAACCCATCACCGCTTCCGCCGCGTGGTCGGTGCCGATCACCAGACCCTGGGTCGCGCCGGCGATGGTGTACTGGGCGACCATGCGCATGCGCGCTTTGGTGTTGCCGAGTACGAAATCCACCGAGACCGCGTGCTTGCCTTCGAATGCCGCGACTTCATTGGCCAGAGCCTTGACCGACGGACCGATGTTCACGGTGTGGCGCTCATCGGGCTTGATGAAATCCACCGAAGCCTGGGCGTCGTGTTCATCGAACTGGGTTTCGTACGGCAGGCGCACGGCGATGAACTTGTAGCTGCCGTCGCCCGTGCGTTGACGCAGTTCGCGCATGGCGCGCTGGGCCAAAAGGCCTGCGGTCAGGGAATCGACACCGCCGCTGATGCCCAGCACCAGGGTCTTGAGCCCGGAGTTGATCAGGCAGTCCTGAATGAAGGTAATGCGTCGGGCGACTTCCGCCTCCAGGGCGGCCTCGTCGGCGAACGGCGGTTGAACCTTGAGCTGCTCAGCAATCTCACGCTGTACGGCTTGCATGAATTCACTCCTTGCTAGATGGGCCGGATGTGCCGGAAAAGGGGGCAGGTACTTGGAAAACGTGTCGCAAATAGGCGACGAAATTCGGGTCTTTGCAGTGGGTCTTGCCGGGCTCGTCGGAGATCTTCGCCACGGGCGCACCGTTGCAGGCGGTCATTTTAAGCACGATGCTCATCGGTTCGACACCCGGAATATCGCACGTCAGGTTGGTGCCGATACCGAAGCTGACATTGATCCGACCCCGTAGCGCGCGGAATATATCCAGGGCCTTTGGCAGCGTCAGGCTGTCGGAGAAGGTCAGGGTCTTGCTCATCGGGTCGATGCCCAGCTTGTGATAGTGCGCGATGGCCTTTTCCGCCCACAGCACCGGATCGCCGGAGTCGTGACGCAAGCCGTCGAAGAGCTTGGCGAAAAACAGGTCGAAATCGCCGAGGAACGCATCGCTGGTGATGCAGTCGGTCAGGGCGATCCCCAGCAGGCCGCGGTACTCGCGGACCCAGCAATCGAGGGCGGCAATCTGGCTGTCGATCAACCGCGGCCCCAGTTGCTGATGGGCCATGATCCACTCGTGGGCCATGGTGCCCAAGGGTTTCATGTCCAGCTCCCGGGACAGGTGCACGTTGCTGGTGCCTACGAAGCGACCGGGGAAATCGTGCTTGAGCACGCTCACCACTTCTTCCTGCACGCGGTACGAGAAACGACGGCGGGTACCGAAATCGGCGACCTGCAGTTCGGAAAGCTCGTCGGCGCTGGCGTTGGCGCTCAGCCAGTCGAACTTGCGATACAGCTGCTCGCGCGCCTGTTCCAAGACGATATCGCTGTGGCGATAACGGTTACGCACTTCGCTGACCATGGCCAGGATCGGCACTTCGAACAGAATCACATGCAGCCACGGGCCACGCAGGCGGATGAACAGCTCGCCGTTTTCGATGCCGGTGTGGATGTAGCGCAGGTTGAAGCGGAACAGGCCGAGAAAGCGCAGGAAGTCCGGCTTGAGGAAGGTGATGCGCTCGAGGAAGCTCAACTGATCGGCGCTCAGGCTCAACTCGGCCAGACGCTCGATCTGCAGGCGGATTTCCTGAAGATACGGACGCAAATCCTCGCTGTTACGGCAACGAAACTCCCATTCGACTTCAACGTTGGGGTAGTTGTGCAGCACCGCCTGCATCATCGTCAGCTTGTAAAAGTCGGTGTCGAGCAGGTTCTGCACGATGCGATCGGCAAACACACTCTCGCTCATAAAGGGGGTCTCCACATTGAATAGCGATAGTGGCGCATATCGGTGCCGGGGAATGCCAGCAATTTTTCAGATTGGTTGAGATCCCTGTGGGAGCGGGCTTGCTCGCGAAGGCGTCATTCCAGCCGACATTGATATTGAATGTGCCGGCCTCTTCGCGAGCAAGCCCGCTCCCACAGGTTACGGTGGCGCGGTCAAGTTTGAGGCGTGTCCACCTGCTCCAGCATCCACTTCACGAAATCCCGCACCTTCGGCACTTCCGCCGAATGCTCCGGGTAGGCCAGGTAATAGGCGTCGGTGCTGGGCATTGCATGCTTCCATGGAATGACCAGCTTGCCTTCGGCCAGTTCCTCTTCCACCAGGAATCGAGGCAGCAGTGCCACGCCGCAGCCGACCTGCGCGGCGCGGATGCACATATAGAAGGTTTCGAAGCGCGGGCCGTGGTAGCTGTGCTCGGTGTGGTAGCCCTGATTGTCGAACCAGTCATGCCAGGCCTGGGGACGGGAGGCGTTTTGCAAAAGGACCAGGTCGGCCAGTTGCGTCGGGTCGGTGAAGGGTTCGGCGGGCAGGCTGCTTGAGGCGCAAACCGGCACCAGTTCTTCGCTGAACAGCTTCAGGCATTCGGTGCCCGGCCGTGAGCCCTGGCCGAAGTAGAACGCCAAATCGCTGCGTCCTTGCAGCAAGTCGTCCGCTTCCTGCTCGCTGCATAGATCCAGATGAATCGAGGGATGACGCAGGCGCCAGCCCTTGAGGCGTGGCACCAGCCAGCGCGCGCCGAAGGTCGGCGGCGTGGAAACCCGCAGGACTTCAGTCTCGCCGCCGTAGGAACGCAGGTAATGAGTCGACATCTCGACCTGGGTGAGGATTTTTCTTACTTCCACCAGGTACAGGTCCCCGGCCGGGGTCATTTGCAGGCGACGACGCACCCGGCGGAACAACAAGTGCTGCAACAACTCTTCCAGCTGCGCGACCTGCTTGCTGACGGCGCTCTGCGTCAGGTTCAGCTCTTCGGCGGCCCGGGTGAAGCTCAGGTGCCGGGTCACGGCTTCGAAACACTGCAGCGCAGCGATCGATGGCAAATAGCGTTTGTTCAGCATGGGCGGTCCTTTGTTCTTGTCTCTTTATTGCCTGCAATGCACAGCATGAATAAACGGAATGATATCTCTCTTAATGGTCGTTTGTTGAGTAACCTCGGGAGCGCTAAAACTACAGGTCTGATCAGTCGCGAATGCGCGGCTGCACCCGTACCGTTTTTTGCTTGAGGAGTAACCCATGGTTGCCGCATTGCTTGATCGTCTTGGCGTGAACCCGGCCCTGTACCAGAACGGCAAAGTGCCCGTGCATTCGCCCATCGACGGCAGCCGCATCGCCGCCGTGAACTGGGAAGGCGCCGCTGAAGTCGAGCAGCACATCAGTCGCGCAGATCATGCGTTCGAACTGTGGCGCAAGGTTCCGGCGCCCCGTCGTGGCGAGCTGGTGCGTCAACTGGGTGACATTTTGCGTGAGTACAAGGCCGACCTCGGCGAGCTGGTGTCCTGGGAAGCCGGCAAGATCACTCAGGAAGGCCTGGGTGAAGTGCAGGAAATGATCGACATCTGCGACTTCGCGGTCGGTCTGTCCCGTCAGCTGTACGGTTTGACCATCGCCTCCGAACGTCCTGGCCACCACATGCGTGAAACCTGGCATCCGCTGGGCGTTGTCGGTGTGATCAGCGCCTTTAACTTCCCGGTTGCGGTGTGGGCCTGGAACGCAACGCTGGCGCTGGTCTGCGGCAACCCGGTGGTCTGGAAGCCGTCGGAGAAAACCCCGCTGACCGCACTGGCCTGCCAAGCGCTGTTCGATCGCGTACTGAAGAACTTCAGCGATGCACCGCCGTACCTGAGCCAGGTGATTATTGGTGGTCGCGATGCCGGCGAAGCCCTGGTCGATGACCCGCGTGTCGCCCTGGTCAGCGCTACCGGCAGCACCCGCATGGGCCGTGAAGTGGCGCCGAAAATCGCCGCACGCTTCGCCCGCAGCATTCTGGAACTGGGCGGCAACAACGCAATGATCCTCGGCCCGAGCGCCGACCTGGACATGGCCGTTCGCGCGATCCTGTTCAGCGCCGTTGGCACCGCCGGCCAGCGTTGCACCACCCTGCGTCGCCTGATCGCCCACGAATCGGTGAAGGAAGAGATCGTCACCCGCCTCAAGGCCGCCTATTCCAAGGTGCGCATCGGCCATCCGCTGGAAGGCAACCTGATCGGCCCGCTGATCGACCAGCAAAGTTTCGACAACATGCAGGACGCCCTGGAGCGTGCCCTGAGCGAAGGCGGCCGGGTGTTCGGCGGCAAGCGTCAGCTGGAAGACAAGTTCCCGAACGCCTACTACGTCGCGCCAGCCATCGTCGAGATGCCGGAGCAAAGCGATGTGGTCTGCCACGAAACCTTCGCGCCGATCCTGTACGTGGTCGGCTACAGCGATTTCAACGAAGCGCTGCGCTTGAACAACGCCGTGCCGCAAGGCCTGTCCTCGTGCATCTTCACCACCGACGTGCGTGAAGCCGAGCAATTCATGTCTGACGTGGGCAGCGACTGCGGCATCGCCAACGTGAACATCGGCCCGAGCGGCGCGGAAATCGGCGGCGCGTTCGGTGGCGAGAAAGAAACCGGCGGCGGTCGCGAATCCGGCTCCGACGCATGGCGCGCGTACATGCGCCGTCAGACCAACACCGTGAACTACTCGCTTGAATTGCCGTTGGCGCAGGGCATCACCTTCGACTAATACTCGAGTCGGGCAATGATCCCTGTGGGAGCGGGCTTGCTCGCGAAAGCGTTTTATCAGTCACATTGATTTTGGATGTGCTGACGCCTTCGCGAGCAAGCCCGCTCCCACATTGAATAGATGTGTTTGTTAGGTTTCTGCTGGAGTCTGGCAATGCCGTTACGCGAAGAGTGTCTGTGGGAAAAACTGACGCCGCAAAGGCCCGACAATGCGGCGCTCAAGGGGGAGCTGACGGTCGACGTCTGCGTCATCGGCGCCGGTTTTACCGGGCTGTCGGCGGCGGTGCATTTGCGGGAACAGGGCAAGACGGTCTGTGTGCTGGAAGCCCATCGCGCCGGGCATGGCGGCTCGGGGCGCAACGTCGGCCTGGTCAACGCCGGCATGTGGATTCCGCCGGACGAGATCGAAGCCGGGTTTGGCAAGGCGGTCGGCAGCCAGCTCAATAGCATGCTGGGTGCGGCGCCGGCGCTGGTATTCAGCCTGGTCGACAAATACGACATCGATTGCCAGTTGCGCCGCGAAGGCACGCTGCACATGGCGCACAACGCCCGTGGCGAAGCCGATCTGCGCAGTCGTGAAGAACAATGGAAGCGTCGTGGTGCGCCGGTGGAACTGCTCACCGGTCAAGCCTGCGAACAAGCCACGGGTACAAAGAAAATTGCCGCCGCGTTGCTCGATCGCCGGGCCGGCACCCTCAACCCGATGGGTTACGTAACCGGGCTGGCCAAAGCCGCTGCAAACCTGGGCGCTCAGGTATACGACCATTCCCCGGTAACCCGCCTCGAACGCCAGGGCCAGCGCTGGTCGGTCCAGACCGAGCACGGTTCGGTACTGGCCGAGCAGGTAGTGATCGCCTCCAACGCCTACACCGAAGGCGACTGGACTGAACTCAAGCGCAATTTCTTCCCCGGTTATTACTATCAAGTGGCCTCGGTGCCGCTGACCGAAGAAGCCGCGCAACAAATCCTGCCCGGTGGCCAGGGCTCCTGGGACACCCGTCAGGTGCTCAGCAGCATTCGTCGTGACAAAGACGGCCGTTTGTTGCTCGGCAGCCTGGGCAACGGCAATCAGAAACCGGCCTGGTTCCTCAAAGCCTGGGCCGACCGCGTCCAGCAGCATTACTTCCCGTACCTGAAGCCAGTGGAGTGGGAATGCACCTGGACGGGGCGCATCGCCTTCACTCCTGATCACCTGATGCGCCTGTTCGAACCGGCGCCGGGCATAGTGGCAGTTACCGGCTATAACGGCCGAGGAGTGACCACCGGGACGGTGGTTGGTAAAGCGTTCGCCGACTATTTGTGTAACAAAAATCCTCAAGCGCTACCGATTCCCTTCGCACCGATGCAGCCCCTGACGGGAGCAGGGTTGCGCAGTTGTCTGTACGAGGCCGGTTTCTCGCTGTATCACGCGGGCCAGTGCTTGCGGATCGTCATCTGACGATCGAAATTCGTTGTTGAAAGCGGCGCTTTTCGGCGCAGCGACTAGCCTGTAGTGGTGCGTGTTGTAGCAGTTGCGCACTGGTAGTGTGCAGTTCGGTGACGCGCGTTGTTACAGGCTGGTTGCACGTCGTTTAGTGCCGCGGTTGCAATGATGGCGCGCTAGGGTTGCGCCTCGAAAAATAAATGGTTTCACCTTCCGCGGTTTAGACGGTTGCACGCCCAATGAAAATGGGACCGAAACAGTCGAAAAAACAATAATGCAGCGACTTTTTGAAGAATAAAAAACCGATGGCACGGCCCTTGCTCTGAGCATTCAGTGAAGTCGCAGTGCCAATTAAAAAAAAACCTTGGAGCACCACCTCATGTCCCAGACGTTTTACAAAAAAGGCTTTTTGGCCCTCGCAGTGGCTACTGCGTTGGGTGTTTCTGCGTTTGCTCAGGCTGACATCAAGATCGGCGTAGCAGGTCCAATGACGGGCGCCAACGCGGCATTTGGCGAGCAGTACATGAAGGGTGCACAGGCGGCGGCCGATGCGGTCAACGCGGCGGGCGGCGTGAACGGGGAAAAAATCGTACTGGTCAAGGGCGATGACGCCTGCGAACCGAAACAGGCTGTGACGGTCGCAAAAGACCTGACCAACCAGAAAGTTGCCGGCGTTGTCGGTCACTTCTGCTCCTCGTCGACCATCCCGGCCTCCGAGATCTACGACGAAGCGGGCATCATCGCCATCACTCCTGGCTCCACCAACCCACAGGTTACCGAGCGCGGCCTGAGCGCCATGTTCCGTATGTGCGGACGTGACGACCAGCAAGGCATCGTGGCCGGCGACTACATTGTCGACGTGCTCAAGGGCAAGAAAGTCGTCGTGCTGCACGACAAGGACACCTACGGCCAGGGCCTGGCTGACGCCACCAAGGCACAGCTGGAAAAACGCGGCGTGAAGCCGGTTCTTTACGAAGGCCTGACTCGCGGCGAGAAAGACTTCAGTGCCGTCGTGACCAAGATCCGTGCCGCTGGCGCCGACGTGGTCTACTTCGGTGGCCTGCACCCAGAGGCTGGTCCACTGGTTAAACAACTGCGTACCGAAGGCCTGAAAGACGTGAAGTTCATGTCCGACGACGGCATCGTGACCGACGAACTGGTGACCACCGCTGGCGGCCCGCAGTACACCAACGGTGTACTGATGACCTTCGGCGCCGACCCTCGCCTGCTGCCAGACAGCAAGGCCGTGGTAGAAGCCTTCCGCAAAGCCGGTACCGAGCCTGAAGGCTACACCCTGTACGCCTACGCTTCGGTGCAAACCCTGGCTGCAGCTTTCAACGGCGCCAAGTCCAACAAGGGCGAAGACGCTGCCGCATGGCTGAAGAAGAACCCGGTCAAGACCGTCATGGGCGAGAAGACCTGGGACAACAAGGGTGACCTGAAAGTCTCCGACTACGTGGTTTACGAGTGGGACGCAAACGGCAAATACCATCAGCTGGACAAGCAGAAGTGACATGACCTGCTGAACCGCCCGGCGCCTTGTGCGCCGGGTGTTCAACGAACATGTCCGTGCAGTACCTGTCTTTTCTCGTAGAGCTGCACACAACCGTGCTGCGCTGGCGGCTGAACCCCGGTCCGACGCAGGCGGCTTCTGTGCAGTCTCTCAAATGCGTGAGATTGCGTTATGGATGGTATTTTCCTGCAGCAACTGGTCAACGGCCTGACCCTCGGGTCGGTCTATGGCCTGATCGCCATCGGCTACACAATGGTCTATGGCATCATTGGCATGATCAACTTCGCCCACGGCGAGGTTTACATGATTTCCGCTTACCTCGCGGCAATCAGTCTGGCACTGCTGGCTTACTTCGGTATTGAATCCTTCCCTCTGCTGATGCTCGGCACACTGGTGTTCACCATTGTCGTCACCGGGGTCTACGGCTGGGTCATCGAACGCATCGCCTATAAACCCCTGCGTAACTCTACCCGCCTGGCACCGCTGATCAGCGCCATCGGTATCTCGCTGATCCTGCAAAACTATGCACAGATCTCTCAAGGCGCTCGCCAACAGGGCGTTCCAACGCTTCTGACCGGCGCATGGCGTATCGACATAGGCACTGGCTTCGTCCAGCTGACCTACACCAAGATCTTCATCCTGGTCGCAGCATTTGCCGGCATGGCGGCGCTGACCTACATCATCAAGTACACCAAGCTCGGCCGCATGTGCCGCGCGACCCAGCAAGACCGCAAGATGGCCTCGATCCTGGGGATCAACACCGACCGGGTGATTTCCTACGTGTTCATCATCGGTGCAGCGATGGCGGCCCTGGCCGGCGTGCTGATCACCATGAACTACGGCACGTTCGACTTCTACGCGGGCTTCGTCATCGGCATCAAGGCCTTCACTGCTGCGGTACTGGGCGGGATCGGCTCGTTGCCTGGCGCCATGCTCGGCGGGATCATCCTGGGGATCTCCGAGTCGCTGTTCTCGGGTCTCGTCAACTCGGACTACAAAGACGTCTTCAGCTTCTCGCTGCTGGTTCTCGTTCTGGTCTTTCGGCCTCAAGGCCTGCTCGGCCGTCCTCTCGTGTCGAAGGTGTAAGCGATGTCTTCAACCACTAAAAAAACCATTGATCTCAAAAAAAGTCTGGTTGATGCGATTCTCTCCGGCCTCATCGCCCTGATCGTGTTCGGGCCAATCGTCGGCGTCGTGCTCGACGGCTACGGCTTCAACATGGAAACCTCACGGGTGGCCTGGATCATCGCCATCGTCATGGCTGGTCGCTTCGCCCTGAGCACGTTCCTGCAAACGGCGAAGGGTGAACGAATCCTCCAGAGCTTCGAGAGCCCGGGCTCGGGCGTGCACGTGTTGCCGCCAGACTACAAGTCACGGCTGCGCTGGATCATCCCGCTGATGATCGTCGTCGCCATCATGCTGCCGTTCTTCTCCAACTCCTACTTGCTGGGCGTGGTCATCCTCGGGCTGATCTACGTGTTGCTGGGCCTGGGGCTGAACATCGTGGTGGGCCTGGCCGGTCTGCTCGACCTGGGTTACGTGGCGTTCTACGCCATCGGTGCCTACGGCCTGGCGCTCGGTTATCAATACCTGGGGCTGGGTTTCTGGACCGTGCTGCCACTGGCGGCGATCACCGCCGGCCTTGCCGGTTGCATCCTCGGTTTCCCGGTGCTGCGTCTGCACGGCGACTATCTGGCGATCGTGACCCTGGGCTTCGGTGAAATCATTCGTCTGGTGCTCAACAACTGGCTGTCGCTGACCGGCGGCCCGAACGGCATGCCGGCGCCACTGCCGACCTTTTTCGGCCTGGAGTTCGGCAAGCGCGCCAAAGACGGCGGGGTTCCGTTCCACGAGTTCTTCGGCATCGCCTACAACCCCGACGTGAAGTACTACTTCATCTACGCGGTGTTGTTCCTGGTCGTGCTGGCCGTGCTGTATATCAAGCACCGTCTGGTCAAAATGCCGGTCGGTCGCGCCTGGGAAGCGCTGCGCGAAGATGAAATCGCCTGCCGCTCCATGGGCCTGAACCACGTGCTGGTCAAACTCTCGGCGTTCACCATCGGTGCATCGACCGCGGGCCTGGCCGGTGTGTTCTTCGCCACCTATCAGGGTTTCGTCAACCCGACCTCGTTCACCTTCTTCGAATCGGCACTGATCCTGGCCATCGTGGTACTGGGCGGCATGGGTTCGACCATCGGCGTGGTGATCGCCGCGTTCGTGTTGACCGTGGCTCCAGAGCTGTTGCGTGGCTTTGCCGAATACCGCGTCCTGCTGTTCGGGATGCTGATGGTGGTGATGATGATCTGGCGACCGCGCGGACTGATTCGGATCAGCCGTACCGGTGTGACGCCGCGTAAAGGAGTAGCGCCATGAGCGAAGTCGTACTCAACGTCGAAAAACTCATGATGCACTTCGGCGGCATCAAAGCGTTGAACGACGTCAGCCTGAAGGTCAAGCGCAACTCGATCTTCGCCCTGATCGGCCCCAACGGCGCCGGCAAGACCACCGTGTTCAACTGCCTGACCGGCTTCTACAAGGCTTCCGGCGGCAAGATCGAACTCAACCTGCGTGGCCAGCAAACCAACGTCATCAAGCTGTTGGGCGAATCGTTCAAGCCGACCGATTTCGTTTCGCCGAAATCCTTCGGCAGTCGCCTCTGGTACAAGGCGTTCGGCGGCACCCATCTGGTCAATCGGGCGGGTCTGGCGCGGACTTTCCAGAACATTCGCCTGTTCAAGGAAATGTCGGTGCTGGAAAACCTGCTGGTGGCCCAGCACATGTGGGTCAACCGCAACATGCTGGCGGGCATCCTCAACACCAAGGGTTACCGCAAGGCCGAAAGCGATGCGCTGGACCACGCGTTCTACTGGCTGGAAGTGGTGGATCTGGTGGACTGCGCCAACCGTCTGGCCGGTGAACTGTCCTACGGTCAGCAACGCCGCCTGGAAATCGCCCGGGCCATGTGCACCCGTCCGCAGATCATCTGCCTGGACGAACCGGCCGCCGGCCTCAACCCTCAGGAAACCGAAGCGCTGAGCGCGATGATCCGGCTGCTGCGCGACGAGCACGATCTGACCGTGGTGCTGATCGAACACGACATGGGCATGGTAATGAGCATTTCCGACCACATCGTGGTGCTGGACCACGGCGTCGTCATCGCCGAGGGCGGTCCCGACGACATCCGCAACGATCCGAAAGTGATTGCCGCCTACTTGGGCGCCGACGAAGAGGAAGTGGTATGAGCAAACCCATCCTCGAACTCAAGGAGCTGGATGTGTTCTACGGGCCGATCCAGGCCCTGAAGAAAGTCTCGCTGCACATCAACGAAGGGGAAACCGTCAGCCTGATCGGCTCCAACGGCGCCGGCAAATCGACCCTGCTGATGTCGATCTTCGGCCAGCCAAGGGCGGCGGACGGGGAGATCGTCTATCAGGGCGTGAACATTACCCACAAGTCGTCGCACTACATTGCTTCCAACGGCATCGCGCAGTCGCCGGAAGGGCGGCGGGTGTTCCCCGACATGACCGTCGAGGAAAACCTGCTGATGGGCACCATCCCGATCGGTGACAAGTACGCCAAGGAAGACATGCAGCGCATGTTCCAACTGTTCCCGCGGCTTGAAGAACGGCGGACCCAGCGCGCCATGACCATGTCCGGCGGCGAGCAGCAGATGCTCGCCATCGCCCGCGCCCTGATGAGCCGGCCGAAGCTGTTGCTGCTCGATGAGCCAAGCCTGGGCCTGGCGCCGATCGTGGTGAAACAGATCTTCGCCACCCTGCGGGAACTGGCGAAGACCGGCATGACCATCTTCCTGGTGGAGCAGAACGCCAACCATGCACTGAGGCTGTCGGACCGGGCTTATGTGATGGTCAACGGCGAGATTCGCATGAGTGGTACCGGCAAGGAGCTGCTGGTGAACGAGGATGTGCGTAGCGCCTATCTTGGCGGGCACTAAGCCTTAGCGCTGTACAAAAAACGCCCTGACGCCAACAACGTCAGGGCGTTTTTTTTCGCTCCGCCTTCTGTAGGAGCCGAGCTTGCTCGCGATGGTCGTCAACGATGACGCTGGCTGTCTGGATGCACGCGTCGTTCAAACGGTTTTTTCGCGAGCAAGCTCGCTCCTACAGGAACCGCGTTGCTGGGTAAAGCCAATTGTGGAAAACAAATTTTCACAGCTCCCGAAGTGCGACATAAAACCGCTGCAAATTGCTGTTTTGTCACGCTTTTGACTTGTCCCCGTTTGCTGTGGAGCGGGCTGTGAATAACATGGTGGCATTCGGCTGTAAGCCTTTAAAACCGGGGCTTGTAGCGATGTGGTTATTTATTGATCAGTCCGTTTTGGCGGTCTTCAGGTCGGCTTTGTCAACCCTTTTCTTGAGGGCGAAAGTGCCGCCAACAGGTGTGGGTAAGCCTGTGGATAAGTCTGTGATTAAACTCTGGAAAGACCGCGCTGAAGGCCGCAGTTACTGGCTCGCGGCCATCGCTGCCTTGACCGTCCGGTCATGAGAGTCGCCACGGGCTACACGGCAGGCTGATGAGGGTCAAGCAAAAAAGTTTTCAAACCCCGCGCAAAGCCTTGTGGATAGCGGCTTGCAGCTCTTCCACTTGCCCCCAGAGTCTGTGGATTCGCTTGTGGATAACGTGCGCGTAATCGGCTGCAGGCCCCGGCGGGCCTATCGATCAGCCTGCTGGTTGTTTTTTGAACAGGCGCGGTCCGTGGGGAACGTGGTTGCCGGTAAAGGTTTGGCCGGGCATGCTTCCACCTGATTGTCCATTCCAATGGCTGTTCCTCAGCCGAAGCAAGGAGAACACGATGTCCAACACCCTGTTTATTACCGGCGCGACTTCCGGTTTTGGTGAAGCCTGTGCCCGTCGTTTTGCCGAGGCTGGCTGGAAACTGGTGCTGACCGGCCGTCGTGAAGAACGCCTCAACGCGCTGTGCGCCGAGCTGTCGAAGCAGACCGAAGTGCATGGTCTGGTGCTGGACGTGCGTGACCGCAAGGCGATGGAAGAGGCGGTTGCCAACCTGCCGCCGAGCTTCGCCAAGCTGCGCGGGCTGATCAACAATGCCGGTCTGGCCCTGGGCGCGGACCCTGCGCCCAAGTGCAACCTGGACGACTGGGACACCATGGTCGATACCAACATCAAGGGCCTGATGTACGCCACGCGTCTGCTGCTGCCGCGCCTGATCGGCCACGGTCGTGGTGCCGGTATCGTAAACGTCGGCTCCGTCGCCGGTAGCTACCCTTATCCGGGCAGCCATGTGTACGGCGGGACCAAGGCCTTCGTCCAGCAGTTCTCCCTGAGCCTGCGCTGCGATCTGCAAGGCACCGGCGTGCGCGTCAGCAACATCGACCCGGGTCTGTGCGAGAGCGAGTTTTCGCTGGTGCGTTTCGGTGGGGATCAGGAGCGTTACAACGCCACCTACGCCGGCGCCGAGCCAATCCAGCCGCAGGACATCGCCGACACCATCTTCTGGATTCTCAACGCGCCGGCGCACATCAACATCAACACTCTGGAGTTGATGCCGGTGAGCCAGAGCTGGGCGGGGTTTGCGATTGATCGCAGTGGTGGCAAGGCTT
>NZ_JAIQWX010000135.1 GCF_020164475.1 Pseudomonas sp. REP124
TTCATGTGGGAGCGGGCTTGCCCGCGATGGGGCCATATCTGCCAACACAATTATTGAGGGCAAAAGAAAACCCCCGACAAACCAGAGGTTTGTCGGGGGTTTCAGGTTGGCGCCGTCAAGCGCCTACCCGCTCAGCTTATTGGCAAGCTTCGCAATCCGGCTCGTCGATGGCGCAGGCCTTTGGCACTGGAGCCGGGCCGGCTGGCGCGGATGGTGCTGCCAGGACCGAGTCGTCACCGTGGTTGCCGCCGCTGGAAACAGCGTTCAGCTTGCCGGTGTTGATGGTCGACTTCTCGGTGCTGGTTGCGGCCAGGGCACGGAGGTAATAGGTGGTTTTCAGGCCACGGTACCAGGCCATGCGGTAGGTCACGTCCAGCTTCTTGCCCGAAGCGCCTGCGATGTACAGGTTCAACGACTGAGCCTGGTCGATCCACTTCTGACGACGGCTTGCCGCGTCGACGATCCACTTGGTATCCACTTCGAAAGCAGTCGCGTAGAGCGCCTTGAGCTCTGCCGGAATGCGTTCGATCTGCTGCACGGAACCGTCGTAGTACTTCAGGTCGTTGATCATGACCGAATCCCACAGACCGCGAGCCTTGAGGTCGCGAACCAGGTACGGGTTGATCACGGTGAATTCGCCCGACAGGTTCGATTTCACATAGAGGTTCTGGTAGGTCGGTTCGATCGACTGCGATACGCCGGTGATGTTGGCGATGGTCGCGGTCGGTGCGATGGCCATGATGTTCGAGTTACGGATGCCTTTCTGTACACGGGCGCGAACCGGTGCCCAGTCCAGGGTTTCCTTCAGGTCGACATCGATGTACTTCTGGCCACGGGCCTCGATCAGGATCTGTTGCGAATCCAGCGGCAGGATGCCTTTGGACCACAGCGAGCCCTGGAACGTCTCGTACGAGCCACGCTCGTCAGCCAGGTCGCAGGACGCCTGGATCGCGAAGTAGCTGACGGCTTCCATGGAAGTGTCGGCGAACTGCACGGCGGCATCGGAACCGTAAGCAATGTGCTGCAGGTACAGCGCGTCCTGGAAGCCCATGATGCCCAGACCGACCGGACGGTGCTTGAAGTTGGAGTTCTTCGCTTGCGGCACCGAGTAGTAGTTGATGTCGATCACGTTATCGAGCATGCGCACGGCGGTGTTCACGGTGCGTTGCAGTTTGGCGGTGTCGAGCTGGCCGTTGACGATGTGGTTCGGCAGGTTGATCGAGCCCAGGTTGCAAACGGCGATCTCGTCCTTGTTGGTGTTCAAGGTGATCTCGGTGCACAGGTTCGAGCTGTGAACCACGCCGACGTGCTGCTGCGGGCTGCGCAGGTTGCACGGGTCCTTGAAGGTCAGCCATGGGTGGCCGGTTTCGAACAGCATGGACAGCATCTTGCGCCACAGGTCTTTGGCCTGGATGGTCTTGAACAGTTTGACCTTGCCCGGGTACTCGGTCAGGGCTTCGTAGTACTCGTAGCGCTCTTCGAAGGCCTTGCCGGTCAGGTCGTGCAGGTCCGGAACTTCGGACGGCGAGAACAGGGTCCACTTGCCGTCGTCGAAGACACGCTTCATGAACAGGTCAGGGATCCAGTTGGCGGTGTTCATGTCGTGGGTACGACGACGGTCATCACCGGTGTTCTTGCGCAGCTCGATGAACTCTTCGATGTCCATGTGCCAGGTTTCCAGGTAGGCACAGACAGCGCCCTTGCGCTTGCCACCCTGGTTAACGGCGACGGCGGTGTCGTTCACCACTTTCAGGAACGGAACCACGCCCTGGGATTTGCCGTTGGTGCCCTTGATGTACGAACCCAGTGCACGAACAGGCGTCCAGTCGTTGCCCAGGCCACCGGCGAATTTGGACAGCATGGCGTTGTCGTGGATCGCGTGGTAGATGCCCGACAGGTCGTCCGGAACGGTGGTCAGGTAGCAGCTCGACAGCTGTGGACGCAGGGTACCGGCGTTGAACAGGGTCGGGGTCGAAGCCATGTAGTCGAAGGACGACAACAGGTTGTAGAACTCGATGGCACGGGCTTCGCGGTCTTTCTCTTCGATCGCCAGGCCCATGGCCACGCGCATGAAGAAGATCTGCGGCAGTTCGAAACGTACGCCATCCTTGTGGATGAAGTAACGGTCGTACAAGGTTTGCAGGCCCAGATAGGTGAATTGCTGGTCGCGCTCGTGGTTGATCGCCTTGCCCAGTTTTTCCAGGTCGAAGGTGGCCAGTTCAGGGTTCAGCAGTTCGTATTCCACACCCTTGGCGACGTAGGCAGGCAGGGCCTTGGCGTACAGGTCGGCCATTTCGTGGTGGGTGGCGCTATCGGCAACTTCCAGGAAGCCCAGACCTTCGGCACGCAGGGTGTCCATCAGCAGGCGGGCGGTCACGAAGGAGTAGTTCGGCTCACGCTCGACCAGGGTACGGGCGGTCATCACCAGGGCGGTGTTGACGTCCTTCAGGGCAACGCCGTCGTACAGGTTTTTCAGGGTTTCGCGCTGGATTAGGTCGCCGTCGACTTCTTCCAGGCCTTCGCACGCTTCGCGGACGATGGTGTCCAGGCGGCCCATGTCCAGCGGCGCCAGGCTGCCGTCGGCGCGGGTGATGCGGATCGATGGGTGAGCGTTGACGGTTTCTTCGGCCGGGGTGTGCGCGGCGCGCTCCTTGGCGCGCGAATCGCGGTAGATCACGTAGTCGCGAGCGACTTTCTGCTCGCCGGCACGCATCAGGGCCAGTTCGACCTGGTCCTGGATTTCTTCGATGTGGATGGTGCCGCCCGATGGCATGCGACGCTTGAAGGTAGCGGTGACCTGTTCGGTCAGGCGGGCAACGGTGTCGTGGATTCGCGACGAGGCGGCAGCGGTGCCGCCCTCAACTGCGAGAAACGCTTTGGTGATGGCGACGGTGATCTTGTCATCGGTGTAAGGAACGACAGTGCCGTTACGCTTGATCACGCGCAGCTGGCCAGGCGCGGTGGCGGACAGATCCGAAGTCGAATCGGCGGCCGGCGGCAAGGTGCCCTGCGGATTCTCGCGAGTTGTGTCGGTTTGCATGGGTGTCTCCACGTTCTCTATGTTTGTTTGGGCACTGTAAAGGTGCCCACCGTTCCGTCCTGAAGCACTACAACCGGCGAATGCCGGGCATAACAACTTCGGGACAGTAGGAAGGGTGCTATTGGGGCGCCGCTTCCATGCCGAAGTCTTTGGTCTCACGCCTTGGGCCTGAGACCGGGGTCCTTTCAGGTGACAGATTGGGACTGCAACACCCGTACCGTTTTCACCGCTCAGGGCCGAAATACAGTAGCCATCCGCGCGCGCGGTTTGGTCTTTCGAAAATACGTTTGGTTCAACCGGATAGTGGCGAGAAAAGCCCTTGAAATCGAGGTCCGGTTTGTGTTTGGTTTTTTGCGCAAAACCCTACATCTAGGGTTTTTTTGGCGCAGGGCTACAAGATAATGCGTTTTGGGGAGGGATTGCAACGTACTACCTGTGGATAAGCCTGTGCGTAAATTGTGTGTGAAAGAGCGAATCGGCGTGCAGGCCGCGATGCTGCTGGACCGGACTTTTTTTCAGTCTTTTTCCACCGTTCAAAACGGTCCGGCGGATTTTCAAGGGCGCGAACCCTATCACAAAAAAACGCCGTGTCCGAACGCATTTACCGGCTTGTGTTCTGCGCGGGCGACGTTTATACAATCGGCCCTGCCCGTAGGAGATTTAACCTCCCAGAACATTACAAAAAGACGGGCGGATCCTTCCTTATTAGCGTTCTTGCAAGTAGAGGTCACCCGTGGAGCAACAAGCCTGGCAGATATTGATTGTGGAGGACGATCAGCGTCTGGCCGATCTGACCCGTGACTATCTGCAAGCCAATGGCCTGCGCGTATCGATCGAGGGCAATGGCGCCTTGGCGGCGGCGCGCATCATCAAGGAACAGCCGGACCTGGTGATCCTCGACCTGATGCTCCCCGGTGAAGACGGCCTGAGCATTTGCCGCAAGGTCCGCGATCGTTACGACGGGCCGATCCTGATGCTCACCGCACGCACCGACGACACCGACCAGATTCTCGGCCTCGACCTTGGCGCCGACGACTACGTGTGCAAACCGGTGCGCCCGCGCCTGCTGCTGGCACGCATCCAGGCCTTGCTGCGCCGCAGCGAAACCCCGGAAGTCGCGCCGGAAAAACAGCGACGCCTGCAGTTCGGTCCGCTGGTGGTCGACAGTGCTCTGCGCGAGGCGTGGCTGCACGACAACGGTATCGAACTGACCAGCGCCGAGTTCGATTTGCTCTGGTTGCTGGTGGCCAATGCCGGGCGCATCCTGTCCCGGGAAGAAATCTTCACCGCACTGCGTGGCATCGGCTATGACGGCCAGGACCGCTCCATCGACGTGCGCATCTCGCGCATCCGCCCGAAAATCGGCGATGACCCGGACCATCCGCGGCTGATCAAGACCGTGCGCAGCAAAGGCTACCTGTTCGTTCCCGAGGCCTGCGTAGACTCCACCCTGTGAACTCGATCTTCCTGCGTATTTACGGTGGCATGTGCGCCGCGCTGATTCTGGTGGCGGTGCTCGGCGTGCTGGCGCTGCACATGCTCAATCAGGTGCGCGGCGAGCAATACCGCGAGCGGCTGGCCCACGGCACGTTTTCGCTGATGGCCGACAACCTGCAGCCGATGACCAAAACCGAGCGCCATCGCTCGCTACTGGTGTGGGAGCGGTTGCTGGGGATTCCGCTGGCGCTGAAAACCTTCAGCGAAACCGACCTCGATCTGACCCAGCGCACCCGGGTGCTGCGTGGTCAGGCGCTGGTGGAACAGACCGGCCCGCATGCGGCCCGTGTCTATCGTCTGGTCAGCGACAAGGAGCAACTGGTTCTCACCGGTGACGTGCAGCAGATCAGCGAGCAGTTGGCCCGGGCCACTATCTACCTGTTGGCCGACGAGCTGGTGCGCTATCCGGTCGGCGAACAGCCAGGGCGCCTGGCACAGTTGAAACAGGACAAGGGGTTCGGTTTCGACTTGCGTCTGGTGACGGTGGAAGAGGCCGACATGGACGAAGACCAGAGTCGTCGCGTGGCCGAAGGCGACACGGTGATGGCGCTGGGCAAGGGCGGCGATTCGATCCGGGTGTTCGCCGGCATGGTCGGAACGCCCTGGGTCCTGGAAATCGGCCCGTTGTATCAGATGAATCCCTATCCGCCGGAGTGGCTGGTGCTGATCGCCGCGCTGGGCCTGACCCTGATTGGTCTGATCGTCTACCTGCTGGTGCGGCAACTTGAGCGTCGATTGCGCGGCCTGGAAGCGGCGGCCACGCGCATTGCCAAGGGCAGTCTGGAAACCCGTGTGCCGGCGCGCGGGGCGGACTCGGTTGGACGATTGGCTTCGGCTTTCAACGGCATGGCCGAGCACCTGCAACAACTGTTGGCGATCCAGCGCGAACTGGTGCGTGCGGTGTCCCACGAATTGCGCACGCCGGTGGCGCGCCTGCGCTTCGGCCTGGAAATGATCGGTTCGGCCACCACCCCGCAAGCCCTGGAAAAATACTGCGAGAGCATGGACCACGACATCGAGGATCTCGATCGTCTGGTGGATGAAATGCTGACCTATGCGCGACTGGAGCAAGGCTCGCCGGCCCTGAATTTTCAGCGCATCGACCTGGATGCCCTGGTCAATCAGGTGATCGAGGAGCTTGCACCGTTGCGCATCGATATCACGGTGCAACGCGGCCTTTGCCTGTCGGCCGCCGATTGCGATGACGCCTGGGTCGAGGCCGAGCCGCGCTATCTGCACCGGGCACTGCAGAACCTCGTCAGCAACGCCATGCGCCACGCGCAATCGCGGGTGACGATCAGCTATCAGGTGGGACAACAGCGTTGCCGCGTGGATGTCGAAGATGACGGGCCGGGCGTGCCGGAAATCGCCTGGGAAAAAATCTTCACCCCCTTCCTGCGCCTCGACGACAGCCGCACCCGTGCTTCGGGCGGGCATGGATTGGGGTTGTCCATCGTGCGGCGCATCATTCACTGGCATGACGGGCGGGCGTTGATCAACAAGAGCAAAAGCCTGGGCGGTGCCTGTTTCAGCTTGAGCTGGCCGAGGAATCAGGAGAAGCGCTGAGATTTTGCGTTGGCTGTGAGGGCCCTATCGCGGGCAAGCCCGCTCCCACAGGTTTTGTGTTGGATACAGATTTTGTGACCGTCAATAGACCTTGTGGGAGCGGGCTTGCCCGCGATGATGCCTTCACAGGCACCAAAACTCTCAGGCCTTGATACTGACCAGACTCAACAACTGCCCATCCTGCACCCCAAACTGCGCCTCAAGCTCAGTGCCATTGCGCCATTCACTGGACAGATCAGTCAGCAACCGCAACCGCACCTCTCCGGCCTCTGTCCACTCCAACACTTCGGCATGCTCAAAGTAGAAGCGCTGCTGAACGATCGGATAAAGCGCCTTGAACAGGCTTTCCTTCACCGAGAAAGTCAGTGTCACCAGCAATGCCAAATGATCCCGGCGACCCGCCGCCATGCGCTGCAGCTCAGGCCCAGTGAGGATTTCCCCGGCAAGGCGCTCGGCGCGTTCGGCATTGAGCAGGTTCTCCAGATCCATCCCCAGGCCGCGCCAATGGCTTTTCTTCGCGACGATGGCCGCGGCCCGGCCCGTGCTGTGGGTAATGGAACCGGTGATGTGCGCCGGCCAGACGGGGGCCCGGTCATCACCGATGGCAGGACTCAAACTCAACCCTTCGAGCTTTTGCAGGGCGGCCCTGGCGCAGAGTCGCCCGGCGAGAAACTCGGCCTGGCGTTTGGCGACCGATCGCTGAATGCTCGCGGGCGCCTCGATGGCGCTGTTGTGGAAATCGTCGCTTCGCAACTGCGAGGCATCGAAATGGGTGCTCAAAAGGACCGTATCGGGCAGCACGGACGGCAGCGGCCAATGGGCATCGAGGGGCGTGCAGCAGGCGGGCAGGGCAGGTATCGAATTCATGTCGAGCATTTTGCCGGGTTGCCTTATGGCTGGGTAGTGTCCGGGAGGCTTCGTCGCGCAGCTTGGTTCAGCTCAGGTTCAGTGTGCGTTCAGGGGGAGTTCAGGGCCGGGTGCGTAGTCTTGCCGCTACCAAAACGGGCTTTACCAACACGCGTATGGCACATGAGGAAGCTTCCTATGACTGGCTTGAAAAACCTGATTCTGGCATTCACCGTCCTGGGCGTCAGTGCGGCAGCCCACGCCGCCGACAACAACTTCACACGGCCTTCCACCGGACAGACCAGCAACAAGGCCAGAAAATCCTCCGTCCTGAACTACTCGAACGTGGACGCGGTGGTCGCCGATGCCGGCGCCTGGGGAGCGCAGCCGGCCCGACAAATCAGCCAGAGCGGTTATTACGCCACGTATGACAAGGTGTCGGTATCCCACAATGGCATTAAACTTCGCGAGCAGGACCTCATGGGCCGCTACGATTTAACAGGTGTCAGTGAACAGTCGTGAAAATCGAAAATGATGCACGTGAGATCGTTGCACCCCTGGAGCTGTTGATGTGCAGGAGAGCGTTATGAAACTGCTGGTCGTCGAGGATGAAGCGCTGTTGCGCCATCACCTGCAAACCCGCCTGACGGAAAGTGGGCACGTGGTCGAATCCGTGCCCAACGCCGAGGAGGCGCTGTATCAGAGCGAACAGTTCAACCATGATCTGGCGGTGATCGATCTCGGCCTGCCGGGCATGAGCGGCCTGGATCTGATTCGCCAGCTGCGTTCGCGGGGCAAGACCTTTCCGGTCCTGATTCTCACCGCGCGCGGCAACTGGCAGGACAAGGTCGAAGGCCTGGCCGCCGGCGCCGACGACTATGTGGTCAAGCCGTTCCAGTTCGAAGAACTCGAAGCACGGCTCAACGCGCTGCTGCGTCGATCCAGCGGCTTTACCCAGTCGACCATCGTTGCCGGGCCGCTGGTGCTGGACCTCAATCGCAAGCAGGCGACCCTGGACGATCAGCCGTTGGCGCTGACCGCCTACGAATACCGCATCCTCGAATACCTGATGCGCCATCACCAGCAGGTCGTGTCCAAGGACCGTCTGATGGAGCAGCTGTATCCCGATGACGACGAGCGCGATCCAAATGTGATCGAAGTGCTGGTAGGAAGGCTGCGGCGCAAGCTTGAGGGCAGCACGGGCTTCAAGCCGATCGATACCGTTCGCGGTCTCGGCTATCTGTTCAATGAGCGCTGCACTTGATTCGCTCGCTTCGTGTCCGACTGATGCTCGCCGCCACTATCCTGGCGGTGTTGTTCATGCTGGCGCTGTTGCCGGCGATGCAAGGCGCGTTCAGCCTGGCGTTGCAGGACTCCATCGAGCAGCGCCTGGCGTCCGACGTGACCACCTTGATCTCCGCCGCGCGGGTGGAGAACAACCGTTTGCAGATGCCGGCGCAACTGCCTGACGAACGCTTCAACCTCACCGACAGCCGTTTGCTCGGCTACATCTACGACCGCGAAGGTCATCTGGTCTGGCGCTCCAAGGCCACTCAGGAAGAAAACCTCAACTACAAGCCCCGCTATGACGGACGCGGCAACGAGTTCGCCAGAATCAGCGAGCCCAATGGCCAGGAGTTCTTCGTCTACGACGTCGAGGTCAAGTTGCTCGGCGGCAAGAGCGCCGCGTTCAGCATCGTCGCCCTGCAACCGGTGCGCGAATACGAGGTGACCGTCGAAGGCCTGCGGGAAAACCTCTACCTGGGCTTTGGCGCCGCCTTGCTGGTGCTCCTGGCATTGCTGTGGATCGGCTTGACCTGGGGCTTGCGCGCGTTACGAAGGCTCAGTCAGGAGCTGGACGAAATCGAAAGCGGCGCCCGGGAAAGTCTCAGCGAACAACATCCGCGCGAACTGTTGCGCCTGACCGGCTCGCTGAACCGCTTGTTGCACAGTGAACGCGAGCAGCGCAGCCGCTATCGCGACTCCCTCGACGATCTGGCGCACAGCCTGAAAACCCCGCTGGCGGTGCTGCAAGGGGTCAGCGAGGACATGGCACAACGTCCCGAAGATCGTGACCAGGCCTGGGTGCTGCAAACCCAGATCGAGCGCATGAGCCAGCAGATCAGCTATCAATTGCAGCGCGCCAGCCTGCGCAAAAGCGGTCTGGTGCGTCATCAGGTACATCTGCGTCCGGTGCTGCAAAGCCTGTGCGACACCCTGGACAAGGTCTATCGCGACAAGCGCGTGCGGGTGACCCTGGATCTGCCGCAGGAGTGCTACGTGCCGATCGAGCAGGGCGCCTTGCTGGAGATGATGGGCAATCTGCTGGAGAACGCTTATCGCCTGTGCCTGGGCGAAGTGCGTGTCAGCGTGCGTCAGACCATCAGTGGTCTGGAGTTGTGCGTCGAAGACGACGGCCCCGGTGTACCGCCCGACCAGCGCGCGCGAATCCTGCAAAGGGGTGAACGTCTGGATCGACAGCATCCGGGGCAGGGGATTGGCCTGGCGGTGGTCAAGGACATCATCGAAAGCTACAGCGCCAAGCTGACCCTGGGGGATTCACCCATGGGGGGCGCGGCGTTCAGGATTCATTTTCCGGTGGTTTAGCGGCGTTTTTGCGGGCGTCATCGCGAGCAGGCTCCCACAGGGGATTTGTGAACGACGCAGATCCAATGTGGGAGCGAGCCTGCTCGCGATGGGGCCTAATGTTCCTGCGCGCGATAGGCCCCAGGCGTCAAGCCTGTCCACTTCTTGAACGCCCGATGAAACGCCGACGGCTCGGAAAACCCCAGCTGCTCGGCGATCTGCTGCAACGGCAGGTCGTTGCGACTCAAATGGTAGATCGCGATATCTCGGCGCAACTGATCCTTCAACTCCTGAAAACTGGTGCCTTCCTCGCGCAGATGCCGGCGCAGCGTCTGCGGGCTGATGTGCAGGTGCGCGGCCACTGCGTCCAGGTCCGGCCAGCGTGCACTGTCGCGACTGAGCAGGCGCCGCAGCTGACTGCTCAGGCTATGGCCGTCATCCGGGCGCGACAGCAGATCGGCCGGCGAGCGTTCGAGAAAGTGCCTGAGGGTGCGTTCGTCCTGCAACAGCGGCATGTTCAGGTAGCGACTGTGAAACAGCAGGCTGCTCTGTGTGGTCGTGCTATCGGGCTCGGAGAAAACCAGTGGGCAGGAGAACAGCAGATCGTACTCGGCCCCGTGTTCCGGTCGCGGATAGCTGAACGTGGCCTGCTCCAGGCGAATGCGCTGGCCGATCAGCCAACTGCCGAACCGGTGCCAGGTCACCAGCAGGCATTCGCCAAGAAAGTGATCCGGGTCCCAAAGCTGCGAATCATCCAGGCTCAGGCGGATCATTTCGTCTTCACGGGTCATCGTCAGACGCGGGGCGTCGGGGAATAGGCTATAAAACAATAAGCCGCGATTGAGCGCCTTCTCCAGGTTGCGGCAGTGAATCACCGCATGACACATCATCGCGAAGCTGCCCGGAACGCTGCGGCCTTGCCCGAAACCCAGGTATTCGTCGTCCAGCGCCAGCCTCAGCGACAGCAGCAGTCGGGTGAACTGCTCTGGTGCGATGCGCGCGCGTGGCTCGTCGAGCAACTCGGGGCTGATCCCCAATTGCTCCAACAGCTTCGAGTAATCGTAGCCTTGCCGCCGTGCGCCACGCAGCGCGGCACGGGCGAAATGACTGGCGATGGTGCGTTCGCGCATGACAGGTCAATCCATCCATTGAGCGACGGATGGTAGCTGCGGTTCCAATGGCTGAACAAGGCGGATATCCGCCAAATTGCAGGATGCGTTTTGATCAATGGGCGGAAATCCGCCACTTGGTTTCAATCGATTGGCGACACGGAAAAACCTGCAGCCCTTGATATCAAAAGGCTTGCAGGGTTTTTACGCGAGGTGGCACGGGCCTTGCGATACAACGGGCAGAAGCCTGCCGTCGCGCAGCTCGAAAAAACAAATCCCTCCAGTGCAGGAGGGTTCGCAAATGAGGTCTCGTAGGCAACAGGTGGATGTTGCCAGCGCGCACTCTTGAGGAACTTTGCAATGACGACTCGTCAGCCACTGTACAAATCCCTGTATTTCCAGGTGATCGTCGCAATTGTCATCGGTATCTTGCTCGGCCACTACTATCCGCAACTCGGCGTGGCCGTGAAGCCGTTGGGTGACGGGTTCATCAAACTGATCAAGATGATCATCGCCCCGATCATCTTCTGCACCGTCGTCAGCGGCATCGCTGGCATGCAGAACATGAAGTCGGTCGGCAAGACCGGCGGTTACGCACTCCTGTACTTCGAAATCGTGTCGACCATTGCCCTGATCGTGGGCCTGGTGGTCGTCAACATCGTGCAGCCGGGCGCCGGCATGCACATCGACGTCACCACCCTGGACGCCTCGAAAGTGGCGACCTACGTGGCACAAGGCGCTGACCAGAGCATCGTCGGCTTCCTGCTCAATGTGATCCCGAGCACCATCGTCGGCGCGTTCGCCACCGGTGACATCCTGCAAGTGCTGATGTTCTCGGTGATCTTCGGTTTCGCCCTGCATCGCCTGGGCGCCTACGGCCGTCCGCTGCTGGAGTTCATCGATCGCTTCGCCCACGTGATGTTCAACATCATCAACATGATCATGAAGCTCGCGCCGATCGGTGCCTTCGGTGCCATGGCCTTCACCATCGGTGCCTACGGTGTCGGCTCGCTGGTGCAGTTGGGTCAACTGATGGCCTGCTTCTACATCACTTGCGTGCTGTTCATCCTGATCGTGCTGGGCGGCATCGCACGCATGCACGGCTTCAGCGTGCTGAAAATGATCCGCTACATCCGTGAGGAACTGCTGATCGTACTGGGTACTTCTTCGTCCGAATCGGTACTGCCTCGCATGCTGATCAAGATGGAGCGTCTGGGCGCACAGAAATCCGTGGTAGGTCTGGTGATCCCGACCGGCTACTCGTTCAACCTCGACGGTACCGCGATCTACCTGACCATGGCCGCCGTGTTCATTGCCCAGGCAACTGACGCGCACATGGACGTCACTCACCAGATCACCCTGTTGGTGGTCCTGCTGCTGTCCTCCAAAGGCGCCGCGGGCGTGACCGGTTCGGGCTTCATCGTACTGGCTGCCACCCTGTCCGCCGTGGGCCACCTGCCGGTTGCCGGCCTGGCGCTGATCCTGGGTATCGACCGCTTCATGTCCGAAGCCCGTGCCCTGACCAACCTGATCGGCAACGCCGTTGCCACCATCGTTGTGGCCAAGTGGGTGAAGGAGCTGGACACCGACGTGCTGCAATCCGAACTGGCCTCGGGCGGTCGCGGCATTGCTGACGAGCGCGCGGAAGAGGAAGTGGACGTGATCCACACCCCGACTGCCAGCAGCGTCAAGTAAGCGCTTCCTGCTTCATGAAAAACCCGCTTCGGCGGGTTTTTTCATGCCTGCTGTTTGAGCATAAAGGTCAGCGCGACTGTCGCATAAGGTGATTGCTCCAGCGCCCCCGGCTGCCTAGGCTGGGGGCTGAATCAAGGAGAACGCCCATGCTCGGTCCACTGGCATCACTGAAGGTTCTGGATTTCTCGACACTGCTGCCGGGGCCGTTTGCCTCGCTTCTGCTGGCGGACATGGGGGCCGAGGTGCTGCGCATCGAATCGCCGACCCGCATGGATCTGCTGCGAGTGCTGCCGCCCCATGACCGGGGTGTATCGGCCAGCCATGCTTATCTGAATCGCAACAAGCGCAGTCTGGCGCTGGACCTCAAGCAGCCTGAGGCGCTCGAAGTCATCAAGCAGTTGCTCAAGGACCACGACATCGTGCTGGAGCAATTCCGCCCCGGCGTCATGGAGCGCCTGGGCCTGGGCTACGAGGCGCTGAAGGCGATCAATCCGGAACTGATCTACGTGTCGATCACCGGCTACGGCCAGACCGGCCCCTACAAGGATCGCGCCGGCCATGACATTAACTATCTCGCGCTGGCCGGGCTGTCGAGCTACACCGGCCGCGCCGACAGCGGGCCCCTGCCTTTGGGCGCACAGGTGGCGGACATTGCCGGCGGCTCCCTGCACGGAGTGATCGGCCTGCTGGCGGCGGTGATCGCCAGGCAGCAGACCGGGCAGGGGCAGCATCTGGATGTCAGCATGACCGACTGCGCCTTCAGCCTGAACGCCATGGCCGGCGCTGGTTACCTGGCCTGTGGCGTCGAGCCGGGGAGGGAGGATCAGGTGCTCAATGGCGGCAGCTTCTATGACTATTACCGTTCGCGAGATGGCCGCTGGCTGTCGGTGGGCAGTCTGGAACCGGGCTTCATGAAGCAATTGTGCGTCGCTTTGGGCCTGGAGGAGCTGGCGGGTCTGGGGCTGTCGCCGCAGCCGGCGCAGCAACAGAAACTCAAGGACGCGTTGAAGACCGAGTTCGAGAAGCATGACTTTGCCGAGCTGTGCGCGCTGTTTGCCGAGCTGGATGCCTGCGTCGAGCCGGTGTTGAGTGTGGGCGAGGCGGTGCGTCATCCGCAGTTGCAGGCGCGGGAGCTGGTCACGCAGGTGCCTCGGGGGGATGGATCGAGCCAGGCGCAGATGGCGTGTCCGTTGAAGTTTTCAGAGGGGTTGCCGGCGCCGAGGCATATCGGGGCGGGGCTGGGGGAGCATACGGATCAGGTGTTGGGGGAGTTGGGGTTTGATACTGGGCGGATTGCTGAATTGCGGCGGGCCAAGGTGATTCTCTAGCGCCTGTTCCGGCCTCTTCGCGGGCAAGCCCGCTCCCACAGTGATGGGTGTCGTTCACAAATTCAGTGTCCAAAACAGAACCCTGTGGGAGCGGGCTTGCCCGCGAAGAGGCCAGTACAGACACCACAACACTGTCTACTCGACCCGCATCTCCCCACTGAACACCAACGTATGGCGACACCGCCTGCACAAATACCGCCGCCCCTGATGCACCAACCGATGCCGCTGCGCCGAAAACGGAAAATCACTGTCGGCACACGGGCATTTATAGATGTAGCGAGTCACGCTGCGGCGTTTGACGTCGTAGGTGTGGCAGCGATTGGGCGGTAGTTCGTACACCCCGCGCATGATCAATTGCCATTCTTCGCCATGGGGCTGGATGCGGTCGCCGAACAGCTGGTGGGCGATCAGGTGCGCGACTTCGTGGGCCACGGTCTGCTTGAGGAAGTCCTCGCTATTTTCCCGGTACAGCTGCGGGTTGAAGCGCAGCAGGTTCTCGTGCAGATGCGCGACACCGGCTTTTTGCCCGCGCAGCTTGAGGCTCACCACGGGGCGCTTGAAAGGTCGTTTGAAAAAGGATTCGGCTAGTTGGAAACAGTCTTCGACGCGGGTATTGAGTTGCTCGGGCATGCTTGATGGATCTCCAGAGACGTCGAGTATGCCGCAACCCTCGGGCCTTGCGTATTGGCCATGCGCCGAATGGTCGTTGCCGTTTCTGTTACCCAGGCATTAAAAGGCCGCCTTTCGGCGGCCTGTGTCGGCAGATCTGTTTTTTATGTCGAGCTTCAACTAATTGGTGTAGACCGGCCCCACGCCGAGTCCCCAGACAATAACGGTGAACGCCATGATGGCTACCAGCACCACCAGGCCTACTGCGAGTACCGAACTTGAAAACAGGAAGCCCTCGTCAGATGGAATGTTCATGAAAGTCGGCAGGCCGACGTACAACAGGTAAACCGTGTAGCAGATCGCGGCGGTTCCGATGATCATCCCCAGCCACAAGTGCGGATACAGGGCCGCCAGACCGCCGATGAACAGCGGAGTCGCGGTGTAGGTCGCAAACGCCACGCAGCGGGCCAGGCTCGGATTGGCGTCGTAGGTGCGGGCCATCCAGTGAATGAACGCCCCCATGACCGCCACACCGCCGAGCATTGCCAGGTACGACATGATCGACATCCATAGTGCGCTTTCCATGGTCAGCATCACGGGTGCGCGGCTGCCGATGACCCAGCCGACTTTGGTGGTGCCGATAAACGCCGAGATTGCCGGAATCGCCGCCAGAATCAGCGTGTGAGTCAGGTACATGTGGCTGATGCTTTCCTCCTGGTCGCCACGGATTTCTTTCCATTCCTGGTCGGGGTGGGTGAAAAGTCCCACTACGTGATGGATCATGCCAGTCACTCCTCTTGTTTTACCGTCGCCCCCCAGTGGAGCGCCTACGTGCCAATGGCCAAGTACGTCATAGGTCTGGATTCGAATGCGACCTTATGACGCAGTATAGGAAGTACTTAACCTCACAAGGAGCATGGGCTTAGAGCAAATCGCGCTGTAAAACCAAGGCTTAATCGCAGTTGCATCTGTAGACGCTGCCGAAGACTGAGATCTTTGATTCTGTTTCCAAAAAATCAAAATCAAAAGATCGCAGCCTCCGGCAGCTCCAACATAGGGATGCGGTCCGTCAGGATGCTTCGCCCTGGAGGCGTTTTTGCGTAAAATGCCCGCCTTTCGTCACACCTCACGGATTTCGCGTCATGGGCACTCTTACGGTCAACCAGAACAAACTGCAGAAGCGCCTTCGCCGCCAGGCCGGTGAGGCTGTCGCCGATTTCAACATGATTGAAGACGGCGACAAGGTCATGGTCTGCCTGTCCGGCGGCAAGGACAGCTACACCATGCTCGACGTGCTGATGCATTTGCAGAAGGTCGCGCCGATCAAGTTCGACATCGTGGCCGTGAACATGGACCAGAAGCAGCCGGGCTTCCCCGAGCACGTCCTGCCGGCCTACCTCAAGGAACTGGGCATCGAGTACCACATCGTCGAGAAGGACACCTACTCGGTGGTCAAGGAGCTGGTACCGGAAGGCAAGACTACTTGCTCGCTCTGCTCGCGCCTGCGCCGTGGCACGCTCTATACCTTTGCCGATGAAATCGGTGCGACCAAGATGGCGTTGGGTCACCACCGCGACGACATCGTTGAAACCTTCTTCCTGAACATGTTCTTCAACGGCTCGCTCAAGGCCATGCCGCCGAAGCTGCGCGCCGATGACGGTCGCAACGTGGTGATCCGCCCGCTGGCCTACTGCAACGAGAAAGACATCCAGGCTTACTCGGACTTCAAACAGTTCCCGATCATTCCTTGCAACCTCTGTGGTTCCCAGGAAAACCTGCAGCGTCAGGTGGTCAAGGAAATGCTGGTGGAGTGGGAGCGCAAGACCCCGGGCCGTACCGAGAGCATCTTCCGCAGCCTGCAGAATGTGAGCCCGTCGCAACTGGCGGACCGCAACCTGTTTGACTTCACCAACCTGCGGATCGACGAAACCGCGGCATCGCGCTTCGTCAATGTCGTCAATCTCTGATCAAACAATGTGGGAGTGGATTCATTCCCACAGATTTCCCATTCCTCAGGAGAGGGCATGCGCGATTACAAGTGGCTGAACGAGTACTGCCTGAACCGCTTCGGTTCGGCGGCTGAACTGGAAGCCCATCTGCCCGTTCCGAACACCCCGGCGCAATTGCGCGATATCACTGACGATCGCTACCTGTCGACCATGGCCCTGCGAGTGTTTCGTGCCGGATTGAAACACAGCCTGGTGGACGCCAAGTGGCCGGCCTTCGAGGAAGTGTTCTTCAAGTTCGATCCGGAAAAAGTCGTGCTGATGAGCGCCGAGCACCTTGAACGGCTGATGCAGGACGCACGCATCATCCGCCACCTGGGCAAGCTCAAGAGCGTGCCGCGCAATGCGCAGTTCGTGCTGGACGTGGCTCATGAGAGAGGCAGTTTCGGCGCGCTGATCGCCGATTGGCCGGTGACCGATATCGTCGGCCTGTGGACCTTTCTGAAAAAACGCGGCAGCCAGTTGGGCGGCCTGTCGGCACCGCGTTTCCTGCGCATGGTCGGCAAGGACACTTTCGTGCCGAGTTATGACGTGGTTGCGGCGTTGAATGCGCAGAACATCATCGACAAAGTGCCGAGCAGCCTGCGGGACCTGGCGCTGGTGCAGGATGTGTTCAACCAGTGGCATGAAGAGAGTGGCGGACGGCCGATGAGCCAGATTTCGATGATGTTGGCCTATACCGCCAATTATTGAGACCGCATCGTCTGGTTCGCGGGCAAG
>NZ_JAIQWX010000136.1 GCF_020164475.1 Pseudomonas sp. REP124
GAAGATCCAGTGTGGGAGCGAGCCTGCTCGCGATTGGGACATCACAGTCAACACATCACTGTCCGGCTCAACGAAAATCCCGCCGCTGACGAATCAACGTATAGGCGTTGTGCAACTCCCGGGTCTTCTCGGTCGCCTCACGCACCTGCGACGCGGTCGCCCCGCTGCCGGCAATCTTGTCCGGATGATGACGGCTGAGCAGCCGCCGATAAGCCCGCTTGATCTGCTCCGGTTCAGTGGTGGCAGACACACCCAGCAATCTCAAGGCGTCCTGATAAGTCACGGCACTGCTGACTTGCGGACGTCTGTTGGGCTCATAGTCAATCGCCAGCGCCTGAACCTGATGCGTTGTCCAGCCCAGCCACTTGCCCCACTGTGCAATCAACTCACGCTCGCTACTGCCCGCGCGGCCGTCAGCCCAGATCATTCGCCAGCAAGCCCGCAGCACGCCTTCCGCCGCATGGGGCTGGGCACTCAGCCGACGCAGGTATCCGCGCAACCGGTCATTGCCCGACTTGCCGCGATTGAACGCGGCAATCGCCCGACGCTGAGCCGGCTCGCTCATTTCCAGAGAGCGCATTTCCTGGCGCGCCTGCTGGATATGGCCGTCCACGACCCGCCCATCACACTTGGCCAGCCTTCCCAGCAGCACGAAGAGCAGTTCGTCGTTACGCAGGACTGGGCGTCCACCGAGTTTCTCCAGCAGATGCCCCCAACTCTGCAAGTGCAGGCGTCGGTCCAGCGCCTGACCCAACAAGGCGCCGAGCATGGCCCCCGGAATGCTGGCAATGGCAAAGCCTGCTCCGGCTCCAATCAGAGTCCCTGGCCACAGCATGTCAGCGGCTCGCTTCAATCAGTGCTTCAGCCTCGGCCAGACGCTCGTGGGTGCCGACATCGACCCACCGCCCGTTCAGGCGCTCGCCCGACACTTGCCCGTTCGCCATCGCCGCACGCAGCAGCGGCGCCAGTTTGAACGCACCCGCCGAACAGCCTTCGAACAGCTGCGGGTGCAGCACGGCGATACCGCTGTAGGTCAGGTTGGTGGTATCCGGCTGGCCGTCCTGGACTTGCCCGTCGACCAGCTGGAAATCCCCGGACGGGTGATGGGCCGGGTTCTCGGCCAGCACCAGATGCGCCAGGCCGACGATGGGCTGGTGCAGCACGCTGAAGTCGTAATCGGTCCAGATATCACCGTTGACCACGACGAACGCGTCATCGCCCAGTAACGGCAACGCCCGGAAAATCCCGCCGCCGGTTTCCAGCGGTTCGCCCTCCGCGGAATACTGGATGCTCACGCCATAACGTGAACCATCGCCCAGGTAATCTTCGATCTGCTGGCCGAGCCAGGCATGGTTGATCACGATCTCGGTAAAGCCGGCGGCGGCCAGCGCGTGCAGGTGATATTCGATCAGCGGCACCCCGCCGGCGCGAACCAGGGGTTTTGGCGTGGTCAGGGTCAGCGGGCGCATGCGCTCGCCTTTGCCTGCCGCCAGAATCATTGCCTTCATGCTTTGACTCCGGCGCGCAGACTGGCCAGCAACACATCCAGCTCTGCCAGCTCAGGGCGACGGGCGATCACTGCTTCTATATAGGCAAAGAAACGCGGCACATCGGTCAGGTAGCGCGGCTTGCCGTCGCGGTGGCAGATGCGGGCAAAAATGCCGATGACCTTCAGGTGGCGCTGCACGCCCATCAGGTCACTGGCGCGCAGGAAGTCTTCGAAGTCGGCCTGTACCGGAATATTCAGCGCGGCGGCCTGCTGCCAGTAGCGCTCAAGCCAGCCGCGCACGCGCTCTTCCGGCCAACTGAGGAACGCGTCCTTGAACAGGCAGGTGACGTCATAGGTCACAGGACCGTAGACCGCGTCCTGGAAATCCAGCACGCCAGGATTCGGCTCGCTGAGCATCAGGTTGCGCGGCATGTAGTCACGGTGCACCAGGACCTTGGGCTGCGCCAGGGCGCTGTCGATCAGCAGATCGCTGACCTGTTGCCAGAGCACTTGCTGGGCGGCGTCGAACTCGATGCCCAGCTCGCGTTTGACGTACCACTCAGGGAACAGCTCCAGCTCGCGACGCAGCAGCGCCACGTCATAGCTTGGCAGCGGCGCAACCATCGGCAGCTGCTGAAAAGCCAGCAGCGCTTGCAGGGCGTCGTCGAACAACCGGTCGGCGTTTTCGCTGTCGATCACGTCCAGATAGGTCTTGTTGCCCAGGTCATTGAGCAAAAGAAATCCGCGCTCGAGGTCTTCGGCATAAATTTTCGGCACATTTATTCCGGATTTCGCCAGCAAAAAAGCGATATCCACGAAGGGTTTGCAGTTTTCCTGGGGCGGTGGCGCGTCCATCACGATGAAACTTTTATCGGCGCCCTCCCAACGGAAATAACGCCGGAAACTCGCGTCGCTGCTGGCCGCGGTCAATGTGGCCGTGGGTACGGCACCCCAGCCCTGCTCTGCAAAAAGGACCGCCAATTGCTCATCGAGCCAAACTTTCAGGTGTTGCAAACGTACATCTTGGTCAGGCATTGCAAGGGTCTCCGACGGCGCTAGCCGTCAAGCGGGTCATGCTTTATTATCCAGCATCTTTTTCAGACCATCGAGAGGCGTGCGGCCCACACCGCGGGCAGATGGCACGCAGGAAGCCCGGACTAATAAGATGGCATTGAAATCCCCCGCGTTTCGTAAAAAATTTCCGTTGTTGGTAACCGGCAGTCTGCTGGCCCTTCAACCTCTAGCTACTTCCTATGTAGTCGCCGGCGAACAGTATGACTGCTCAGTCTCTGCTTCGGGTGCCTGGGATTGCTCGCCAAAGACGCCTGCGGCTGCATTGCCTCCGCGTCCGGTGCATGACGGCAGCGCCGTTTCCGCCACCGGCGAGAATGCGGCCGAGAGCGGTTCCAGCGAAGAAGCTGGCGCCAAGCCTGCACTCGTCACCGAGTCGAAGGGGCGTGGCCTAAAGTCCCGTAGCGAAGACTACAGCCACCTCGACTGGGTTCCCCGCGAACAACTCACGGCAGCGCAATTGGCCGAAACCGGTCCTTACTGCTCTGGTTCCTATATCGAACCAATTCGTCCTGGCATGAATGACAAGACGAATAAAAGTGACGCGCCCACCTTTATCGGTGCGAAAGCCTCGCGTTACAAGCAGGATGAGCAAGTTGCCACCCTGGCCGGTGACGTGGTCATGCGCCAGGGCAGCATGCAGGTCGAAGCCGACGAAGCCAATCTGTACCAGGCCGAGAACCGCGGCGAGCTGGCCGGCAATGTCCGTATCCGCGACAACGGTGCACTGATCGTTGGCGACCACGCCGACGTTCAACTCGACACCGGTGAAGCCAAGGTCGACAACGCTGAATACGTGATGCACAAGTCGCGTATCCGCGGTAACGCGCTGTACGCCAAACGTGCCGAAAACGCGATCATCCGCCTCAAGGACGGTACGTACACCACGTGTGAACCGAACAGCAACGCCTGGCAGCTCAAGGGCAACAACATCACCTTGAACCCGGCCACCGGTTTCGGTACTGCGACCAACGTTACCCTGCGCGTGAAGGACATTCCGGTCCTCTATACGCCGTACATCTATTTCCCGATCGACGACCGTCGCCAGTCCGGCTTCCTGCCGCCGACCATCGGTACCGGCAGCGATACCGGCTTCATGTTGGTCACGCCGTACTACTTCAACCTGGCACCGAACTACGATGCCACGTTGTATCCGCGCTACATGGCCAAGCGTGGCCTGTTGATGGAAGGCGAATTCCGTTACCTGACCAAATCCAGCGAAGGTCAGTTCGGTGCCGCGTACCTCAACGACGAAGACGACGAGCGCAAGCTGCAGACGGACTACGAAAAAACCCGCTACATGTACAACTGGCAGCACAAAGGTGGTCTGGACTCGCGCGTACTCACGCAAGTCGATTACACCAAGATCAGCGATCCTTATTACTTCCAGGATCTGCAGACTGACCAGATCGGTGTAAAGAGCGCCGACTATGTGAATCAGCAGGGTTCGGTCACTTACCGTGGCGACAGCTACACCGCGCGCGTGAATGCCCAGGCGTATCAACTGGCGACCGTGTCGAACATCACGCCGTACGACCGTTTGCCGCAGATCACCTTCAATGGTCAGCTGCCTTACCACCCGAACGGTCTGAACTTCGATTATCAATCTGAAATCGTGCGTTTTGACCGGGACCTGAAAACCGGTAACTTCACTGACGAAGATGGCAATGTCGAGCCGCGTCTCGATACCAATGTTCAAGGTCTGGCTCGCGCCAATGGCGATCGTTTGAACCTTGCACCGTCTGTCAGCCTGCCAATGCAAGCGACCTATGGTTTCCTGACTCCGAAGCTCAAGTATCAGTACACCCAGTACCAACTGGATCTGGACAGCATCGGCAAGAGCCAGGTTGCTGCGCAGACGGCCGAACAGAACCGACTCAACGGCACTTTCGACTCCAGTCAGAACCGTGGCGTGCCAATTGCCAGTATCGACAGCGGCCTGTACTTCGACCGCAACACATCCTGGTTCGGCAAGAACTACCGTCAGACGCTCGAACCACGCCTGTTCTATCTCTACGTACCAGAGAAGGACCAGGAAGACATTCCAGTGTTCGATACCAGCGAATACACCTTCAACTATGCGTCCCTGTTCCGCGACAACCGCTTCTCGGGCTCCGACCGCGTCGGCGACGAGAACAAGCTATCGCTGGGCGTGACCAGCCGCTGGATCGAAGACAACGGCTTCGAACGTCAACGTATCAGCGTCGGCCAGGCCCTGTATTTCAAGGATCGTGAAGTCCAGTTGCCGGGTATCGATGCCAAAACCCGCGAAGACGCACACTCCAGCGTTTCTCCATACGCACTGGAATACGAATACCGTTGGAACCGCGACTGGCGCACGACTGCCGACTACAACTGGGACCCGGACAGCCGCAGCCCTCGCTCGGGCAGCGCAATGTTCCACTACCAGCCTGAAGACAACCCGAACAAGGTCGTCAACGTTGGCTACCGCTACCGCAACGACCAGGTCCGCTACGACCAGAACACCGGTCAATGGCAGGTCGGCGGTGGCGACTACGGCGTTCCGGGCCAGCCTGGCTACGTGAAGGATTACTACAAGATCCAACAGCACGACTTCTCGGTGATCTGGCCGATCGTGCCGCAATGGAACGCCATCAGCCGCTGGCAGTATGACTACAACCGCAACCGTACCCTGGAAGCCTTCGGTGGCTTCGAGTACGACAGCTGCTGCTGGAAACTGCGCCTGATCAACCGTTACTGGGTCGATTACGAAGAGTTCAGCCAGGACGCACCGCAAAACGAAAAAGGCGACCATGGCGTCTTCCTCCAAATTGTTCTGAAGGGACTCGGCGGCCTCACCGGCGCCAAGGTAGAGAGCTTCCTCGACAAAGGCATTCAAGGTTATCGTGAACGTGAAGACCAAGCTTTCTGATTGTCTGCGCCCGCTGATGCTGGGCGCGCTGTTCCTGAGTACTGCGGCCAGCGCCGCAGTACAGTCCATCGATAAAGTAGTGGCCATCGTCGACAACGACGTGGTCATGCAGAGTCAACTGGATCAACGGGTACATGAAGTCCAGCAAACCATCGCCAAGCGTGGTTCGGCCGTACCGCCAGCCAGCGTACTGGAGCAGCAGGTACTGGAACGCCTGATCGTCGAGAACCTGCAACTGCAGATCGGCGAACGTTCCGGCATCCGCATCACCGATGAAGAACTGAACCAGGCTGTCGGCACCATCGCCCAGCGCAACAACATGTCGGTCGAGCAATTCCGTGCCGCCCTGAGTCGCGATGGCCTGTCTTACGACGACGCCCGCGAGCAGATTCGTCGCGAAATGGTCATCAGCCGCGTGCGTCAGCGCCGTGTAGCAGAACGCATCCAGGTCACCGAGCAGGAAGTGAAGAACTTCCTGGCTTCCGATCTGGGCAAGATGCAGCTGTCCGAAGAGTTCCGCCTCTCCAACATCCTGATTCCTACGCCGGAAAGCGCCAACTCCGACGCGATTCAGGCTGCCGCCAAACAGGCTGATGCCGTTTACCAGCAGCTCAAGCAAGGCGCTGACTTCGGTCAGTTGGCCATTGCCAAATCTGCCAGTGAATCAGCACTTGAAGGCGGTGACATGGGCTGGCGTAAGGCCGCTCAACTGCCACCACCCTTCGACCGCCTGCTGAGTACCATGACCGTTGGCGACGTTACTCAGCCAATGCGTACACCGGGCGGCTTCATCATCCTGAAGATCACCGACAAGCGTGGCGGTGAATCGCAGGTGCGTGACGAAGTGCACGTGCGGCACATTCTGGTCAAACCAAGCCCGATCCGTGACGAAGCCAAGACCAAGGCGCTGGCCGAGTCGCTCTATGCTCGCATCGAGTCTGGCGAAGATTTCGGTGAACTGGCCAAGAGCTTCTCTGAAGACCCGGGTTCGGCGCTCAACGGCGGCGACCTGAACTGGATCGACCCGAACGCCCTGGTTCCGGAGTTCCGCGAAGTGATGGCCAAGACCCCGCAAGGTCAGCTGTCCAAGCCGTTCCAGACTCAATATGGCTGGCACGTACTGGAAGTCCTTGGCCGTCGCGCCACCGACAGCACCACTCAGGCTCGTGAGCAGCAGGCAATGACCGTACTGCGTAACCGCAAATACGACGAAGAGCTGCAAACCTGGCTGCGTCAGATCCGTGACGAAGCGTACGTTGAAATCAAACTCCCTGGCGCCGACCAGGCAGCGCAGTGAAGCCCAAACGCTTTGCGTTGACACCCGGCGAACCGGCGGGCATAGGTCCAGACCTGTGCCTGCTACTCGCCTCGCAAGCCCAGCCACATCCCCTGATTGCCATCACCAGTCGCGACCTGCTCCTCGAGCGGGCCGCGCAACTTGGTATGGCCGTCGACTTGCTGCCGGTTACACCGGACAACTGGCCGGAGGCACCTGCTCCAGCCAATAGCCTGTATGTCTGGGATACGCCGTTGAACGCCAAGGTCGCCGCCGGGCAACTGGACAAGGCCAACGCCGCCTTCGTTCTGGAAACCCTGACCCGCGCAGGCCAAGGCTGCCTGGACGGACATTTCGCCGGGATGATCACCGCACCTGTGCACAAGGGCGTGATCAACGAGTCCGGGATTGCCTTTTCCGGGCACACGGAGTTCCTCGCCGACCTGACCCACACCGCACAGGTGGTCATGATGCTCGCCACCCGCGGCTTGCGCGTGGCGCTGGTCACCACTCACCTGCCGCTGCGCGAGATTGCCGATGCGATCACGCCGGAGCGCCTGGAGCGAGTCACACGAATCCTCCATACCGATCTGCAGGAAAAATTCGGCATCGCCCAGCCACGCATTCTGGTGTGTGGGCTCAACCCCCACGCCGGTGAAGGCGGACATCTGGGCCATGAAGAAATCGATATCATCGAACCCACATTGGAGCGCCTGCGCGGCGAAGGCATGGACCTGCGCGGTCCCCTGCCCGCCGACACGCTGTTTACCCCCAAATATCTGGAGCACTGCGACGCAGTGCTGGCGATGTACCACGACCAGGGCCTGCCTGTGCTGAAATACAAAGGCTTCGGCGCTGCGGTCAACGTGACCCTCGGCTTGCCGATCATCCGCACATCGGTCGACCATGGCACCGCCCTGGACCTGGCCGGCAGCGGCAAGATCGACACCGGCAGCCTGCAAGTCGCCCTGGAAACCGCCTACCAGATGGCCGAGACCCGTTTATGACCGAGCAATACCAACACAAGGCGCGCAAGCGCTTTGGCCAGAACTTTCTGCACGATGCCGGGGTTATCGACCGCATCCTGCGTTCCATTCACGCCAAACCCGATGACCGGATGCTGGAAATCGGCCCGGGCCAAGGCGCATTGACCGTCGGCCTGCTTGGCAGCGGTGCCCAGCTTGACGTGGTGGAACTGGACAAGGACCTGATCCCGATCCTGAACCAGCAGTTCGCCGGCAAGAGCAACTTCAACCTGCATCAGGGCGATGCGCTGAAGTTCGACTTCAATACCCTGAACGCCGCACCGGGCAGCCTGCGGGTGGTTGGCAACCTGCCCTACAACATCTCCACGCCGCTGATCTTCCACCTGCTGCACAACTCGCACCTGATTCGTGACATGCACTTCATGTTGCAGAAGGAAGTGGTCGAGCGCCTTGCCGCAGGGCCGGGTGGTGGCGACTGGGGCCGTTTGTCGATCATGGTTCAGTACCACTGCCGGGTCGAGCACCTGTTCAACGTCGGCCCGGGCGCGTTCAATCCGCCACCGAAAGTCGATTCGGCCATCGTGCGCCTGGTGCCCCACACCGTGCTGCCGCACCCGGCCAAAGACCATCGTCTGCTGGAGCGCGTGGTGCGTGAAGCGTTCAACCAGCGCCGCAAGACCCTGCGCAACACCCTCAAGTTGTTGCTCAGCAACGCCGAAATCGAGGCCGCCGGTGTCGATGGCGGTTTGCGTCCCGAGCAACTGGATCTGGCAGCCTTCGTGCGCCTGGCTGACAAACTCAGCGAACAGGCTCAACAGAAGACCGCAGACGCCTGACAGCGCTCGAACGTTATCGGGTAGGACACCAGCGCCCATGTCTGGTTTACTACCCGATTCTTGTCCTAGACTGATCCCTATCAGCTACGCCCCGCGTCCCGCTCCGAATTTAAGGCCTCTTGCATGTCCGATCCTCGTTATCAGGTCGACGTCAGCGTCGTCACCCGCTATCTGGCAGAACAATCGCAACCCGAACAAGACCGCTTTGCCTTCGCCTACACGATCACCGTGCAAAACAACGGCCTGATGCCAGCCAAACTGCTGTCACGGCACTGGGTCATCACCGATGGCGACGGGCATGTCGAAGAGGTTCGCGGCGCGGGCGTGGTTGGCCAGCAGCCATTGATCGAGGCAGGCAAGAGCCACACCTACAGCAGCGGCACGGTCATGACCACCAAGGTGGGGACCATGCAAGGCAGCTATCAGATGATCGCCGACGACGGTAAGCATTTCGACGCCATCATCGCCCCGTTCCGTCTGGCGGTGCCCGGAGCCCTGCACTGATGGCGACTTACGCGGTCGGCGACCTGCAAGGCTGCCTTGAAGCGCTGCAATGCCTGCTCAAGCAAGTCGCGTTTGACCCGGCAAAGGATCGTCTGTGGCTGGTGGGCGATCTGGTCAACCGCGGCCCGCAATCGCTGGAAACCCTGCGTTTTCTCTACGGCATCCGCGAATCGCTGGTGTGCGTGCTCGGCAACCACGACCTTCATCTACTGGCAGCCGGACACAACATCGAGCGCCTGAAGAAGGCCGACACACTGCGCGAGATCATCGACGCCCCCGACAGCGCCGAACTGCTTGATTGGCTGCGCCAGCAGAAACTCCTGCATTACGACGAACAGCGCAACGTCGCCCTTGTCCATGCCGGCATCCCTCCGCAGTGGTCGCTGCGCAAGGCCTTGAAGTACGCCGCCGAGGTTGAGGCCGCACTGCGCGATGACAACCTGTTCCCGGCCTACCTCGACGGCATGTACGGCAACGATCCGGCGAAATGGGACAACGACCTCAAAGGCGTGACGCGCCTGCGGGTGATCACCAACTATTTCACCCGGATGCGCTTCTGCACGGCCGAAGGCAAGCTCGACCTCAAGAGCAAGGAAGGCCTGGACAGCGCCCCGCCCGGCTACAAACCCTGGTTCCAGCACAAGGACCGCAAGACCAAGGATGTGAAAATCATTTTTGGTCACTGGGCGGCGCTGGAAGGCAAGGTCCTGGATACGAGCATCTCGGCTCTCGACACCGGTTGCGTCTGGGGCGGTGCCCTGACCCTGATGAATGTCGACACAGGCGAGCGCCTGTCCTGCAAATGCGATGAGCACGGCCACGCCGCCAAGCCACCAGTCGCCCCGATCACTCCCGAACCATCGTCAGCCAGCGCCCCGCGCTAGACTGCGCTTTCAGCCGAGCCACAGGAGCCCGCCATGAGCGAATTCAAACGTATTCCACCGGAACAGGCCCACGCCCTGCGCGAACAGGGCGCAGTCGTGGTCGACATCCGCGACCCGGCCACCTATGCCGCTCTGCACATCAGCGGCTCGAAGCATCTGGACAACCACTCGGTCTCCGACTTCATTCGCAACGCCGACCTCGACGCGCCGACCGTGGTGGTCTGCTACCACGGCAACTCCAGCCAAAGCGCGGCGGCCTACCTGATCAGCCAGGGTTTCTCCGACGTCTACAGCATGGATGGCGGCTTTGAACTGTGGCGTACGACTTTTCCTTCGGAAACTGCGCAAGGCACTTCCGAATAATATTTTTGTAACGCGCAAGCCCCCGGCTTGCGCGGGCTGGCGCGGTGGCAGACGAACGGTCAGCCACAACTAATTACGTATCTCGCCTTTACCTCCCGAATTCCCAACTATCCTTAAGCGCAGGCCATCCAAAACAGGGGAGAGCCGGTACACCGGCGCACGGATCATCGGGAGTAGCTTTCGGAGTCGTCAGCTTCGGAAGGTTTCTGGGGGGTAAACAGCGACTGCCTGTTCGGTCGCTGCCAGCATCGACTGAGTGATCCGGCGTCGGCTCCACGTATCGAGCGAGGTGACGTCATGAGTATCTTTAGCCACTTCCAACAACGTTTCGAGTCCACACGCCAGGAAGAACTCTCGCTGCAAGAGTACCTGGAGCTGTGCAAAAAGGACCGTAGCGCCTACGTTTCCGCCGCCGAGCGTCTGCTCCTGGCCATCGGTGAACCGGAGCTGCTGGACACCTCGACCAACTCGAGGCTGTCGCGAATTTTCTCCAACAAGGTGATCCGCCGCTATCCGGCCTTTGAAGACTTCCACGGGATGGAAGAATGCATCGACCAGATCGTGTCGTATTTCCGCCATGCCGCTCAGGGCCTGGAAGAGAAGAAACAGATCCTCTATCTGCTCGGCCCAGTCGGCGGCGGTAAATCGTCCCTGGCCGAAAAGCTCAAGCAACTGATGGAACGCGTGCCCTTCTACGCGATCAAGGGCTCGCCGGTATTCGAATCGCCTTTGGGTCTGTTCAACGCTGCTGAAGACGGCGCGATCCTCGAGGAAGATTTCGGCATTCCACGTCGCTACCTGAACACCATCATGTCCCCTTGGGCCACCAAGCGCCTCGCCGAATTCGGTGGCGACATCAGCCAGTTCCGCGTGGTCAAACTCTACCCGTCGATCCTCAACCAGATCGCCGTGGCCAAAACCGAGCCGGGAGATGAAAACAACCAGGACATCTCGGCACTGGTGGGCAAGGTCGATATCCGCAAACTGGAAGAATTCCCGCAAAACGACGCCGACGCCTACAGCTACTCGGGCGCACTGTGCCGGGCCAACCAGGGCCTGATGGAGTTCGTCGAAATGTTCAAGGCGCCGATCAAGGTGCTGCACCCACTGCTGACCGCCACCCAGGAAGGCAACTACAACAGTACCGAAGGCTTGGGGGCGATTCCGTTCACCGGAATTCTGCTGGCCCACTCCAACGAATCGGAATGGCATACCTTCCGCAATAACAAGAACAACGAAGCTTTCATCGACCGGATCTACATCGTCAAAGTGCCGTACTGCCTGCGGGTCAGCGACGAAGTGAAGATCTACGACAAACTGCTGTTCAACAGCTCTCTGGCCAAGGCCCATTGCGCTCCCGACACCCTGAAAATGCTCGCCCAGTTCACCGTGCTCTCTCGCCTGAAGGAGCCGGAGAACTCGAACATCTATTCCAAGATGCGCGTGTATGACGGCGAAAACCTCAAGGACACCGATCCGAAGGCCAAGTCGATCCAGGAGTACCGCGACAACGCCGGCGTCGATGAAGGCATGAACGGACTGTCGACCCGCTTCGCGTTCAAGATCCTGTCCAAGGTGTTCAACTTCGATCCGCACGAAATCGCCGCCAACCCGGTGCACCTGCTGTACGTGCTGGAACAACAGATCGAACAGGAACAATTCCAGGCCGAAACCCGCGAGCGCTACCTGCGGTATCTGAAGGAATACCTGGCACCGCGCTATATCGAATTCATCGGCAAGGAGATCCAGACCGCCTACCTCGAGTCTTACAGCGAGTACGGCCAGAACATCTTCGATCGTTATGTGCTGTACGCCGACTTCTGGATCCAGGACCAGGAATACCGTGATCCGGAAACCGGTGAAATCCTCAACCGCGTGGCACTCAACGAGGAACTGGAAAAAATCGAAAAACCGGCCGGCATCAGCAATCCGAAGGATTTCCGCAACGAAATCGTCAACTTCGTTTTGCGCGCCCGGGCCAACAACAACGGCAAGAACCCGACCTGGCTCAGCTACGAAAAACTGCGGGTGGTCATCGAGAAGAAAATGTTCTCCAACACCGAGGACCTGCTGCCGGTCATCAGCTTCAATGCCAAGGCCAGCAAAGAAGACCAGCAGAAACACAACGACTTCGTCACACGGATGGTCGAGCGGGGCTACACCGACAAACAGGTACGACTGCTGTCCGAGTGGTATCTGCGGGTCAGAAAGTCCCAGTAACCCGCCGCCGGCAAGACCGGTTGTCGTCAGCCGGAGGCCTGTTCCAGCATTTTCTGCTACACAGGCCTCTGGAAGGTGTTCGAAAGACGCCAGCGAGGTTCGCGCAGTATCGACAGCGCTTGGGGGAGCCTGTACATCCCTTGGCATTTGGCGTGCTGCCTGATCGCTCGCCCCTTTCGGGACAGCTTCTAAGGAGCAGTCATGAGCTATGTGATCGACCGACGTCTCAATGGCAAGAACAAGAGCACGGTAAACCGTCAGCGGTTTCTGCGGCGCTACCGTGACCACATCAAAAAGGCCGTCGAAGAGGCAGTCAGCCGGCGTTCCATCACGGATATGGAACATGGCGAGCAAATCAGCATTCCCGGCCGCGACATCGATGAGCCGGTGCTTCACCATGGTCGCGGTGGCAAACAGACCGTCGTCCACCCCGGCAACAAGGAATTCACCAGCGGTGAGCACATTGCACGCCCGCCGGGAGGTGGTGGCGGCAGAGGGCCTGGCAAGGCCGGTAATTCGGGTGAAGGGATGGACGAATTCGTCTTCCAGATCACCCAGGAGGAATTCCTCGAGTTCATGTTCGAGGACCTTGAGCTGCCCAACCTGGTCAAGCGCAACCTGACCGGCACTGACACCTTCAAGACGGTACGGGCCGGGATCAGTAACGAAGGCAATCCATCGCGGATCAACATCATCCGCACCCTGCGTTCGGCCCATGCGCGGCGAATCGCCCTGTCCGGCAGCAGCCGCGCGAAACTGCGCGAAGCCAAGGAAGAACTTCTGCGACTTCGGCAGGAAGAGCCGGATAACTTCGGCGATATTCAGGAACTGGAAGCTGAAATCGAAAAACTCAGCGCGCGCATTCACCGCGTGCCGTTCCTCGATACCTTCGACCTCAAATACAACCTGCTCATCAAGCAACCCAACCCCAGCTCCAAGGCGGTGATGTTCTGCCTGATGGACGTGTCCGGCTCCATGACCCAAGCAACCAAGGACATCGCCAAACGCTTCTTCATCCTGCTGTATCTGTTTCTCAAGCGTAACTACGACAAGATCGATGTGGTGTTCATCCGTCACCACACCAGCGCCCGCGAAGTGGACGAAGAGGAGTTTTTCTACTCCCGGGAAACCGGTGGCACCATCGTGTCCAGCGCACTGAAACTGATGCAGGAGATCATGGCCGAGCGCTATCCGGCCAATGAATGGAACATCTACGCGGCCCAGGCTTCCGACGGCGACAACTGGAACGATGACTCGCCGATCTGCCGCGACATCCTCATCAACCAGATCATGCCGTTCGTGCAGTACTACACTTACGTCGAGATCACCCCGCGCGAACATCAGGCCTTGTGGTTCGAATACGAGCGCATTGCCGAAGCCTTTTCCGACACTTTTGCCCAGCAACAACTGGTCTCGGCCGGAGATATCTACCCGGTCTTCCGTGAACTCTTCCAGCGCAGGTTAGTGACATGACCGCCAAAGAGCAGAAGCGCCAACCCATTTCCACCGGTTCCGAGTGGACGTTCGAGCTGATCCAGAGCTACGACCGTGAAATCAGTCGTATCGCCGCTCGCTATGCCCTCGATACCTACCCTAACCAGATCGAAGTGATCACCGCCGAACAGATGATGGACGCCTATGCCTCTGTCGGCATGCCGCTGGGTTATCACCACTGGTCCTACGGCAAGCACTTCCTAAGCACCGAAAAGTCCTACAGCCGTGGCCAGATGGGGCTGGCCTACGAAATCGTGATCAACTCAGACCCGTGCATTGCCTATCTGATGGAGGAAAACACCATCTGCATGCAGGCACTCGTGGTGGCCCACGCCTGCTACGGGCACAACAGCTTCTTCAAGGGTAATTACCTGTTCCGCACCTGGACCGATGCCAGTTCGATCATCGATTACCTGGTGTTCGCCAAGCAGTACATCATGCAGTGCGAAGAGCGCCACGGTATCGACGCGGTCGAGGACCTGCTCGATTCCTGCCACGCCCTGATGAACTACGGCGTCGACCGCTACAAACGCCCTTACCCGATCTCCGCTGAAGAAGAGCGCCGCCGGCAAAAGGACCGGGAAGAACACTTGCAGAAGCAGATCAACGACCTGTGGCGCACCATTCCCAAAGGCGCCGACAAATACAGCGAAAAGGACAACGCCCGATTCCCTGCCGAACCGCAGGAAAATATTCTCTATTTCATTGAAAAACACGCTCCGCTGCTGGAGCCGTGGCAGCGGGAAATCGTGCGTATCGTGCGCAAGATCGCCCAGTATTTTTATCCACAACGTCAGACCCAGGTGATGAACGAAGGTTGGGCCACCTTCTGGCACTACACCCTGATGAATGACCTGTATGACGAAGGCCTGGTCACCGACGGCTTCATGATGGAGTTCCTGACATCTCACACCAGTGTGGTGTTCCAGCCCGGCTTTGACAGCCCTTACTACAGCGGTATCAACCCCTACGCCCTGGGCTTTGCCATGTACCGCGACATCCGGCGCATGTGCGAAGAGCCTACGGACGAGGATCGCCGCTGGTTCCCGGAAATCGCCGGCAGCGACTGGCTCTCGACCATCAAGTTCGCCATGAGCAGCTTCAAGGACGAAAGCTTCATCCTGCAGTACCTGTCACCCAAAGTGATTCGCGACCTGAAACTGTTCAGCATCCTCGACGATGATCAGAAGGACGATCTACTGGTCCCGGCCATTCATGACGAGGGCGGATACCGGATCATCCGTGAAACCCTGGCCGCCCAGTACAACCTGGGCAATCGTGAACCCAACGTGCAGATCTACAGCATCGACCGCCGTGGCGACCGCTCTTTGACTTTGCGCCACCAGCAGCACGACCGTAAACCGCTGGGAGAGTCCACCGAGGAAGTGCTCAAGCACCTGCACCGCCTCTGGGGCTTCGATATTCATCTGGAAACCCTGCAAGGGGAGCAGGTGATGAAAACCCACCACGTACCACCCAGAAGTGAACATGCCGAGGGGGATTACGGGCGACTGGACCTGGCTGTCATCCATCTCTGATCCTGTTTGAACCTCCGCAAGTTCGACGCAAAGGTTATCCTGTCGAGCTAACGGAGGTTTTTTATGCGGATCTATAAAGTTGGCGGCGCCGTACGCGATCGCCTGCTGGGACTACCGGTTACTGACATCGACCGCGTCGTGGTCGGTGCCACGACCGAAGAAATGCTTACTCAGGGATATCGCCCGGTCGGTGCGGATTTTCCGGTTTTTCTTCATCCCAAGACCGGTGAGGAATACGCCCTCGCCCGGACCGAGCGCAAAAGTGGTCGCGGTTATGGCGGCTTCACCTTTCACGCCAGCCCCGAAGTCACCCTCGAAGAAGACCTGATCCGTCGAGACCTGACGATCAATGCCATGGCCGAGGACGATCAGCAGAATCTGACCGATCCCTACCACGGCCAGCGCGACCTCCAAGCGCGAATCTTGCGCCACGTTTCCCCTGCATTCGCCGAAGATCCCCTCAGGGTCCTGCGCGTTGCCCGTTTTGCCGCACGCTATTCCGAACTTGGCTTCACGGTCGCCCCTGAAACGCTGGAACTGATGCGGCAACTCAGCGAGTCCGGCGAGTTGGAAGCCCTGACAGCGGAACGGAGCTGGAAAGAAATCTCCCGCGCACTGATGGAAAACCAGCCACAGGTATTCATCGAAGTGCTGCGAGCCTGCGGGGCACTCAAGGTGCTGATGCCGGAAGTCGATGCGCTGTTCGGCGTTCCGCAACCGCAAGCGCATCACCCTGAAATCGACACCGGAGCGCACACCCTCAGCGTGCTGCAGCAGGCAGCCGTACACAAACAACCGCTGACCGTGCGCTGGGCCTGCCTGCTGCATGACCTGGGCAAGGGGCTGACACCGGAAGAGGAATGGCCACGACACATCGCCCATGAGTTCAAGGGTCTCAAGCTGATCAAGGCGGTGAACGAGCGCTTCAAGGCGCCTAGGGACTGCCAGGAACTGGCGCTGCTGGTAGGCGAGTATCACACCCATGGTCATCGCGCCCTGGAGTTGAAACCGTCCACCCTGCTGGAGTTGCTGCAGAGCTTCGACGTCTACCGTCGGCCGCAACGCTTCGAGGAGTTCATCGCGGCGTGCGAGATGGATGCACGTGGGCGTAAAGGGCTGGAAGAAAGAAATTATCCACAGGCGGATTATTTGCGCGGCGCAGCCAGCGCCGCACGAGGCGTGGCGGTTCAGCCGTTGCTGGAGAAGGGATTCAAAGGGCCGGAACTGGGTGAAGCGATCAAGCGCGAACGGCTCAAGGCGTTGAAGGCATACAAGGAAAGTGCGTTGGGCTGAAAAGCTTCGCGGGCAAGCCTCGCTCCTACAGGCCCATG